>JBDSTA010000422.1:0-12384 GCA_039928475.1 Gemmatimonadaceae bacterium
GCGGGCTCCGACACGAATGCGCTCGTCGCGTAGCCGCCGGGCAGCGTGAGGCAGCGTCGCAGTAGCGGAATCATCAGGTCCACGTCGTCGAGCAGCGCGTAGACCTCGGCGCCGTTGCACGCGGTGATCGCGGCTTGCTGCCCACTCGGCCAGTCCTGCATGAACGGCGCGCGGTCGATCTCCATCATCGACGCCACCGCGCGTGCACGCTCGCCGCGCGCCGCATTCGTCCATGCGAGCACCTCGGAGAAGCGCCGGCGCTGCGTGCTGCCGAAGGACGTATCAGCCACGAGGCGTGAGAGGATCGTCGCCGACGAGTCGAGGAGCGGGCGTGCGCGCGATGCGCGGTGCAGCGCGAGGAACAGCTCCGCGCGCTGCATGTAGAAGCTGACGCTGTCCGACGACGAATGGACCGCGTACATGTCCGGCGTCGCACTGGCGAGCTCGCGCTGCATCGTCGGGTCTCCCACGCGAAGCAGCGTGAGGTCGGGCGCAGTGAGCGTACCGCCACGCACGCGGAACATGCGGACCGCGCGTGCCATGGCGGGAAAGTCCCCGTCCGCGCGCGCGAGCCGCGCGACGTCGAGGATCAGGTCGAGCCGCTCCGGCTCGAGCAGCCGCGCGCGCTGGAGCAGGCGGCCGGCGTGACGAAAGCGACGGATCGCCTGCGCATGGCTCGCCGCGATCACGAACGCGTCCGCCGACTGCGGCGCCAGCAGCGTGATGAGCTCCACGTCGTGCCACGTCGCGGCGGAGTCGCCGGCGAGCAGCGAGATGGACGGCCGCAGCTCGAGCGCCTCGATGTCCGACGGATGCGCCGTCACCGCGCGATCCACCCAGGTGCGAGCGTCCTCCGGATGCTCCCGGGACAGGGCCACGCGCGCGAGCGTCGTCAGCGCGCGCGCATGCGTCCGGTCGATCGCGAGCGCGCGACGGAGCAGCGTGACGATCGAGTCCGCGTTCTCGATGTGACCGCCCTTCTGCCACATCCGCAGCAACGCAGCGCCCGCGCTCGCGAGCGCATCCGCGTACCGCGGATCGATCGTGTACGCACGCTCGAACGCGGTGAGCGCCTCGGGGTCGATGCCGGTGTCCCGTGTGCGGCGATACAGAAGGTTGCCGCGCGTGAAAGCCGCGAATGCCGCCGTGTCCCGCGTCGCGTGCACGCGAACCGCTGCGCTGTCCGCAGCGCTCACTGGAACGCCGATCGCCGTCGCCACGCGAAGCACGAGCGTGTCCTGGGCCGGGAACGGATTGCCAGGATGCACGATGATCGGCGCTCCTTCCCACGTGGTCGCGCCATCGGTGACGCGCACGATGGACGGCGTCAGCACGGCCTGCACGCGCCCCATGCCGTCGCGGTTCCACGTCATCGCGCTCGTCACCACGTAGTCGGCATGCAGCAGGTCGCCCGCCGCTTCCGCACTGTTCGCTTCCGCCGCGGCCGAGAACACGCTGCGCCGCTCGATGACGCGCAGGCCCGGAATGACGCCGAGCTTGAACGACATGTTGTCCGCCATGCCGGTCGCGAGGACGGTGTCCGGGGAATCGCCCGTCGCCTCGAAGGGAAGCACCGCCACGCGTGGCGGCTCGACCACATCCCGGCTCTGCATCCGCCATACGGCGGACGCCGTGATGATGAACAGCAGCACCGCGACGATGATCGCCCCGCCGATCCACCGCGCGCCGCGCGCGCTCTCGAGTGCGACCGTGGAGTTCTTGTCGGGGATGCGATCGAGCACGGTGAGCAGCTCGGCCGCGCTCGACGGACGCTCGTCCGGGTCCTTCGACAGGCAGCGCATGACGAGATTCGCGAACTGCTCCGGCACCCCGAACCGCTTGTACATCAGCATCGGCGGCTCGTCGCTGACGTGCGCCTCCATCAGCTCCTCGTGCCCGGTGAGCGGCGCGAACGGATGCGCGTGCGCGAGGAGCTCGTACGCCATCACGCCCCAGGCGTAGATGTCCGCGCGGTAGTCCGCCCCCGGATCCGCCGTGATGTGCTCGGGCGCCATGTAGGCCGGCGTCCCGCGCGTCACGCCGCCGGGAACGGTCTTCGCCGCCTCGAGCGCCATCGCGACGCCGAAATCCGTGACCGCGGCGCCGCTCTTCGCGAGCAGCACCTTCTCGGGCTTCAGGTTGCGGTGGATGAGCCCCTGCGCGTGCCCGTACGCGAGCGAGCGCGCCACGTCGCGCAGCACGGCGACGCTCTCGTCGAAGCCGACGGCGTCCTCCTGCATGTGCTGCCGCAGCGACTCGCCGGGCACGAAGGGCGCCACATAGTAGAAGAGGCCCGTCGCGGTGACGCCGGCGACGAGCACGGGCAGCGTGTGTCGCTCGTTGAGCTTCGCCGAGCGCCGCATGATGCGCAGGAACTGCTCCGCGTCGAGCCCGCGGGTGAGCTCCTCGGACAGCACCTTGATGACGACGTCGCGATCCGCCCGCTCCTCGTGAGCCACGAAGACTCGCGACATCCCTCGGCCGGGCAGCTCACGATCGATGATGTACGCGGCGCCCAGGGACAGGGTGAGCTGGGCGCGAAGGTCGGATCCACTCATTGACTGGCGAAGATACCTCGCCGGCGGCGGTCGTGCACGCGTCAACTGCCTCGGCGGACACCATTCCCGGGGGGTCGGAGGCAACCAAGTCCGCCGTCCGACCCCTGTCCGCTATCCGACGTCGCACTGGCCCCGTCCGACTGTCCGCCATTTGTCCGACGACCGCCACCGACTTCGCCCTGTCGAGCAAAGCGAACGCCGATGCCAGTCATGGCCCATGCATCTGGTGCCCCCCCGCATGGTGCTCCCCTCGCTGGAATGCCATGAACTCGTGTACCGCCTTCACCGATGCCGAGTCCGAGGTGTGAATGCGCAGCTCTCCGCCACGCGGCAGCGGCGCGTACAGGAAGGCGATCGAAGACCGCCGCCTGGCCATCACCTCCGTGCCCGGCACCGACTTCATGTGCACGAGCGCCGGCGTGCTGAAGTCCCCCGCCTTGAATGCCGCGGCGATTCCCTTCAGGTGCGCGCGGATCGCCGCCGTCCCCGCGGCATCATCCACGTCTCGCTGCAGCTCGATCCGTCCCCCATCCGCCAGGTCGTCGAACTTGTGCACGCTGGTGTACTGATCCACCCCCATT
The DNA here is from genome assembly GCA_039928475.1 of Gemmatimonadaceae bacterium. Taxonomy (GTDB): domain Bacteria; phylum Gemmatimonadota; class Gemmatimonadetes; order Gemmatimonadales; family Gemmatimonadaceae; genus AG11. Next base: position 3,140 of record JBDSTA010000422.1, read on the forward strand.
GCGATCCCGCCGCGCTTCTGGAGCGCGGCATACGACGAATCCTGCGCTGATGCTGTCAAACCCACTGACACCGAACAAGCCAGCGTCACGTAGAGCATTGCACGCGTGATCATGCGGGGCACCTCCGAAAGGGGAAACCAACTGCCCAAAGGTCCATGAATACCGAAGCGGGGACTGGGACTATCGTCCCACTCGTGGACGACACCGCCGAACATCCCTGGCCACTCGCCGGGATGCCCGGCGACATTCGTCGCGCACTCTTCGCGCGCGCCACCGAGCGGCACTACGATTCGGACGACGTCATCTATCTCTCCGGGTCGCCCGCCCAGCACATCTACCTGATCTCCGGCGGCAAGGTCAGGCTCGTCCGCGATCGCGACGGCCGCACCATCCACATCCACGACGAGTGCGCCGGCGGCGTCCTCGGCGAAGTGCCGCTCTTCGAGGGCACGACGTATCCCGCCACCGCGATCGCGTCGCAACCCACACGGTGCCTCGTCCTCCAGCGCGAGGCGATCCTCGACGTCATGCGCCTGCACCCCGAGCTCGGCGTCGCCATCCTCCAGCGGCTCGCCGCGCGCGTGCGACAGCTCGTCAACAAGATCGAGCGCAACGCGAGCCAGCCCACCGTCTCGCGGCTCGCCGAGCTGGTGCTCGCCCGCGCGCAGGCCTACAACGGCGATGCGTTCACGATCGGCGCATCCCAGGAGAAGGCCGCCGAGGAGATCGGCACGGTGCGGGAGCTCGTGGTGCGTGGGCTGCGGACACTGCGCGAGCAGGGCGCCATCGACGCCGTGGGGAATGGGCGGTACACTGTCCGCGATGCCGAGAAGCTCAAGCGCATCGCAACCTGTCGCCCGGACCCGCGCTTGCCCTGAGCGACGCCGAAGGGGGCACGCATCCGGTGAAGCATGAAGCGCCTCGTCGCCGCCCTCTTCGTCGCCGTCCCCCTTCACGCGCAGCAACCGGGCGTCACGCTCCTCCCCGATAGCGTCGTCGCACGTATCGACCGCGCGTTCTCCAGCCTCGGCGGCGCCTCCGCGCCAGGCTGCGGCATCGGCCTCTCGCAGGACGGCAAGACAGTGCTCACGCGCGCGTACGGGCTCTCGAATCTGGAGTACGGCGTTCCCAACACGCCGGAGACTGTCTGGGAGAGCGGCAGCGTCGCGAAGCAGTTCACCGCGGCGTCGGTGCTCCTGCTCGAGCAGGACGGCAAGCTCTCCCTCGACGACGACATCAGGAAGTACCTCCCCGAAGTGCCCGATTTCGGGAAGCGGATCACCATCCGCAACCTGCTCACGCACACCAGTGGCCTGCGCGACCAGTGGGGCCTGCTCGGCCTCAAGGGCATGGGCCCGGGCTCGCAGGTGCACTCGCTGGCCACGATCGTCGATCTCGTGGCGCACCAGAAGGCGCTCAACTTCGACCCGGGCGCCGAGTACCTGTACAGCAACACGGGCTTTGCGCTCGCCGCGGTGATCGTGAAGCGCGTGAGCGGCAGGAGCCTCGCGGAGTTCAGTACGGAGCGCCTCTTCAAGCCGCTCGGCATGACGGATACGCAGTGGCGCGACGACTACCAGCGCGTCGTGAAGGGCCGCGCGACCGCCTACGATCGCGACGCGCGCGGATTCGTCACGGACATGCCATTCACGAACGTGTACGGCAACGGGGGGCTCCTGTTCACGCTCGCCGACGCGCTGAAGTGGAATGCCTTTCTCGACGACCCGAGTGCGATTCCCGGCGGCGCGAAGCTCGTGAAGGCGCTCGAGACGCCCATGATCTTCAACAACGGCAAGGCGAGCACCTATGCGCTCGGTCTCGGCGTGGCCACGCGCGACGGGATTCGCGAGGTGACGCACAGCGGATCCACGGCCGGTTATCGCACCTGGCTGGCGCGCTATCCCGACAGGAAGGTCAGCGTCGCGGTGTTCTGCAACACGGGCTCGGCGAATCCCACCGGCTTCGGGAACATCGCGACGAACATGCTGCTCGGGCGCGTCCCGCGTCCGCCGCAGCCGGGAGCGGAGGCGGTGACCTTGAGCGCGGGCGAGCTGGAGAAGTATGCAGGCATCTTCCGTTCGCCATCCACGCAGCTCGTGGTGCGGACCGCGGTGAAGGACGGGAGCCTCGTGACGACGTCGCCCACGAGCCTCGCGCTCGTGTCCACCGGCGCGGACCGCTTCCGCGTCCCGGGGCAGGGCGAGATCGTCTATCACTTCGCCAACGGGAAGCCGGTGAGCGTGATCATGGTGAACAACGACACGACGCGATTCGATATCATGTCCGTCGCGACGCCCACGGCCATGCAGTTGAAGGCGTATGTGGGCAGCTACTGGAGCGACGAGCTCGAGGCGCGCGTGACTGTGGAGGTGCGCGACTCTGCGCTGGTCGTGAAGCAGCGACCGGACGTCGAGATAGCGATGCGCCCCACGTTCTTGGATGGCTTCGTCGGCACGGACGTCGGCAACTTCGTCTTCACGCGCAACGCCAGGGGTGCCGTCACCGGATTTGGCCTGTGGGCGGGTCGCGTGCGCAACGTGCGATTCACGCGGGAGCGTTGACGCGCGGCCACTTGTTCCCCCCGCGCGCCGCCGCGTTCTTTCGTCATGATCATTGCACTCGCCTCACCCCGCGTCGCCACGTCCATCGATGACGGACTCGCCCGCATCGAGAGCCTCGTGGTCGATGCGGCCGCGCACGAAGCAGCCATCGTCTGCTTTCCAGAAGCCTACCTCCCCGGCCTGCGCGGGCAGGACTTCGAGGTGCCGCCGTTCACGCCGGCCGACCAGGCGCGCGCGCTGCGCGTCGTGTCGCAGGTCGCCCGCGACAACTCCATCGCCATCATCCTCGGCATGGAGCGGCTCACCGACGCAAAGCCGCAGGTCGCCTCATGGGTATTCGACGCCAAGGGCGAGCTGCTCGGCGTGCAGACCAAGAACCAGGTCGATCCCAGCGAGGAGCAGTTCTATGCGCCGGGCACCACGCGCAAGGTGTTCGAGGTGAACGGCGTGAAGTTCGGCATCGCCATCTGCCATGAAGGATGGCGCTATCCCGAGACGGTGCGCTGGGCTGCGCGGCGTGGTGCGAAGATCGTCTTCCATCCGCAGATCACCGGCCATCAACAGAAGGGTGTGCGGCTCACCGAGTTCGGGTCGCCGGCGGCACCCTACTACGAGAAGGCGATGATCTGCCGCAGCATCGAGAACGGGATCTACTTCGCGAGCGTGAACTATGCGTTGCCGTTCCAGGAGTCGGCCACCGCGCTGATCGGGCCCAGCGGCGAGCTGCAGGCGTACCTGCCGTACGGAGACGAGGGCGTGCTCGTGCAGCACATCGATCCCGCGGCGGCCACTGGCCTCCTCGCGGCCCGTTACGCGCCGGACAGGTACCAGGACGCCTGATACTGAAGTGACGCCTTGACTATCGCCATCGGATGTGTGATACTGAAGTAACCACTTCAGTATGAGGCGCCATGTCAGGACAGGACGCAGTTCCGGAACACGCCACGTTCGTGCTCGAGCGGACCTTCCCCGCCGCCGTTGCGCGCGTGTTTTCGCTTCTCTCCGATCCCGCGAGGAAGCGACGCTGGTTCCTCGAGGACGACGGCACCACCATCGACCAGTTCGACATGGACTTCCGTGTCGGCGGCGCGGAGCGCATGCGCTACTCCATCCAGAAGGGCTCGCCCGTGGACGGCATGCCGTTCATCAACGAAGGCACGTACCTCGACATCGTGCCCGGGCAGCGCGTGGTCATGGCGTTCACCATGTCCATCGGCGGCCGGCGCATCTCGAGCACGCAGGTGACCTTCGTGCTTGCGCCGTCAAATGAAGGTACGGCGCTCACGGTCATCCATCAGGGCGTGTTCTTCGAGGGCTCAGGCGGGCCGAAGATGCGCGAGCAGGGCTGGGAAGTCCTCATGGACAAGCTCGCTGCGCAGGGGGCCGCGTGATCGCCCCGCACGCCGACGTCAACCTCATCTTCCACGCGCTCGGCGATCCCACCCGCCGGGCGATCGTGGAACGACTCAGCAAGCGCGGTCCCCTGTCCGCAACCGCGCTCGCCGAACCGATGGGAATCACGGTCACTGCGGTGACGCAGCACATTCGCGTACTGGAGGGATGCCGGCTGGTGCGCAGCGAGAAAGTCGGTCGCGTGCGAAGCTGCCGCGTGGAGCCGGCGGGATTCTCGGCGCTGACACGGTGGGTCGATGCGCAGCGCACGATGTGGGAGCGCCGCCTCGATCGCATGAGCGCCATCCTCGCCGAGGACGAGGAATGAGCGCTCGCGCGGGCTAGGTTCTCGGCCTGTCTCTCCGCTGGGCGAGTCCGCCCCAGCTCAGCGTCCAGTGGAAGGCATTGCTGATGGGCTTCGAGATCCGCACCCCGGAGCCGGCCTTCTCGAGCAGGAAGTCCACGCCCTTCACGAGGCCGAAAATGATGCCCAGCACTGCCACGGCCACGAGCCACAGCGGAAAGACGACGATGAAGAAGATCGCGATGAACGGCAGCAGCAGGATCGGTGCGACAGGCAGCAGTGCCATGAGTGTCTCCCTACGACATCAATGCGAGCAGCGCGAAGCTCGCCAGCCAGTGTTCGCCCGCATAGTCGCCCGCCACGTGTGGCAGGCTCCCGTCGAGGTGCAGGCGCGCACACTCCAGCGCGCGATCGCGACGCGTTTCGCCGTCGGGCCACGCTGACGCCAGCATCCTCCAGCACCATGCACGGCTGAGGTTCAATCCGTCGAGGTGCGCAATCTTTCCATCCGTGCGATCGCTCACTGTCGCGGGCGTGAAGAGCGTCGCAGGATCGCCACTCGCCACGCGCGGCAGGAACGCGTCCATCCATACCGCAAACTGTTCGCCATCGAGGGAGCGCCGCATGCATTCGGCCTCCATCAGCGACGACGAGAGAAAGTCGTCGCCACCAGGCTCCCACGCCTGCGCATCGGCGTCCTTCGAGAACCACGACGTCGCGCGCCCGCGCAGCAGCCGGCCGAAGCGCTTGTCGTTCACCTGATCGGCGTACTCGAGCGCCAGCGCGATCGCGAATGCCGAGTTGAAGTGCGTCCCCACGCGGATCGGGTACGTTGCCCGGGGAAGAAAGGCGCTGAACCGCGCGACGAACGCACTCGCGAGCGGCTTCAACGTCCTCGACCACTCGCGGCCGTCATCCGTCTCGTGACGCGCCAGTTCCGCTGCGAGCATGAGGAACCACGCCCATCCGTACGGACGCTCGAACCCCGCACTCTCGGGACGACTCAAGTATGCGAGCTCGCCGGCAACCTTTACATCGGTGATAGCCCTCGCGAACAAAGCGCGAATCTCGCCGGACTCGGCTGCCCTCGGATATTCACGCAACAGGCGCGCGAGCATCCAGTACCCGTGCACGCAGGAGTGCCAGTCGAAGCTGCCGTAGAAGATGGGATGCAGCGCGCGCGGCGAGCGCACGTCGCCGGCACTCCCCATCACGTGATCGAGCTTGTTCGGATATTCCCGCTCCACGTGCGCGAGCGCGAGGCGCGCGAACGTCGACGCGAGCTCCGGTGTCATGGCATGCATCAATGGCGGTACACGAAGGCGTACATGATGAGCGTGTTGGTGAGGAGGAGCAGGAGCGCCGTCGGAAGTTGCGCCTTGATCACCGCGTACTCGTCGGGCAGCTCGAGCAGCGCCGTCGGCACGATGTTGAAGTTCGCGGCCATTGGTGTCATCAGGGTCCCGCAGAAGCCGGAGAGCATGCCGACGGCGGCCATCACGGTCACGTCGCCGCCGAAGCGTGACGTGATCAGCGGCAACCCGATGCCGGTCGTCATCACGGGAAAGGCGGCGAACGCATTCCCCATGATGATCGTGAAGAGCGCCATCCCCACGGTATACGTCACCACCGCCGCGAGGGGGCTGCCCAGCGGAAGCCAGCGCTCGGCGAGACCAGCGACGACCTTGCCCACGCCCGCCACCGCGAACAGCGCTCCGAGCGACGCGAGCATCTGTGGCAGCACCGCCGCCCACCCGACGGCGTCCCACAGTCGTCGCGCCTCGTGCACCGGTGCGAGCAATGGCGGACGCAGCATGATCATCGCGACGACGAGCGCGACGACCGTCCCGATACCGAGCGAGATACTCGTGACCTGCTTCTGGTCGACGAGCGGGACGCCGTGCAGTGTCGCCCCCTTGAGCAGGTAGGTGCAGAGGATCGTGACGGCGGGAATCGTGAGCGCGGGCACGAACAACCTGTTGCCCCATCGAATCGAGCTCGCCTCGCGCTCCTGTGCGGTTTGCGACTCGCGCGTGCCCTGGCCCAGCTTCCCGATGCTCGCGATGAGCACCATCACGATCACGATGCAGCCGGTCGCGAAGTGCGGGAGCAACGAGCCGGCGAAGAACGTCATCGCATACAGTCCCCAGAACGCCGCGTTGTTCCACCGACGTGGATTGCTCGCATCGCGCGCGTTGACGATGGCGATGCCTCCCGAGAGAAGTCCCATCAGCCAGTACACGTGCTCGAGCGTGATCACGACGACTTGTCCAGGTCGCGCTTCAACGTACGGTCGAGCAGCACGAGCCGCGCATTGTGAATCACCAGGGCCGCAACCGCCGTCGGCACCGCCCATTTCGCGAGCTGCACGGGCTCGACGACGATGCCGTTCTGCTCCAGGAACCCCTTGATCAGCAGGAGCGAGCCGATCGCGATGAAGATGTCCTCGCCGAAGAACACGGCGATGTTGTCCACCGCGGCCGAGTGCGCGCGGATCTTCCGTCGCGTCTCGAGGGGCAGCGGTCCGTACATGTTCTCCGTCGCGCCCTCTGCCATCGGCGCGAGCAGGGGCCGCACCATCTGCGCATGTCCGCCGAGCGACGTGAGGCCGAGGGCGGCGGTGACCTGACGGACGAGGAAGTAGATGCTGAGCACGCGCCCCGCCGTCGCCGCGGGAATGCCGGCGACCACCGTGCGCGCACGCTCCTTGAGTCCCGCCCGCTCGAGCAGCCCGATCACGGGAAGCACGAGCCACACGATCGCGACGTAGCGGCTCTCGACGAATGCCTTCCCGAACGCACTCACGACGTCGACGGGACCGAGGCCGCTCACGAGTCCCGTCGCGAGTCCGGCGACGGTCACGACGAGCAGTGGGTTCAGCCGCGCCGCGAATCCGGCGACGACGATGGCGACGCCGATGAGGGAGAGCAGGAGATCGCCGTCAGCAGGCTTCGATGGCCTTCTGCAACCTTGGCAGCATGCGCTCGATGATCTCCGGCGACACCGCGCCGACCGACAGCCGGTACCATCCCGTGTCCTCCGTGACGCCGAAGGCCTGGAAGGGCACGAGCGCCACGCCCGCCGCCTTGAGCAGGTACTGACGCACGTCCTCGTCGGTCGCGAGAAGCTTTCCGTCGGGCGTGTGACGTCCCGTCAACGCGAAGCGCGCACTCAGGTAGATCGCGCCTTCCGGCGCGAGCACTTCCACGGGACACCGCTCGCTCTTCATGGCAGCGATGCCGTCGTGCAGCAGGTCGAGCCGCTGGCGCAGCCCGGCAATCATCTTCGACCGATATTCCCTCATCGCCGCATCGTCGCCGAGCGTCGAGGCAACGGCGCCCTGCTCGGCCTTCGGCGCCCACGCGCCAACGTGGCCCAGGTAGCCGCTCATCGGGCCGGCGATGTCCGGCGGCGCGACGATCCAGCCGACGCGCACGCCCGTGGCCGCGAAGGCCTTCGAGATACCGTCGATGTAGATGGCGTACGGCGCGACGTCGGGGCACACGCCGATGGGGTGCACGTGCTTCGTGTCGCCGAACGTCAGCGTCCAGTACACCTGGTCGTACATGAGGTAGAGCGGCCGCTCGCCGGCGCCGCGTCGCGCGTTCTCCTCCACCACCAGCTCGCAGATCTCGCGCAGCGCCTGTTCGGTGAACGCGGTTCCCGACGGATTGAGCGGCGAACAGAGCGCGAGCAGCCGCGCACCGCGCACGGCATCCTCGAGCGATGCGCGCGTGGGCAGGAAGTGCGACGCAGCATCGCACGGCACGGCAACGCCCTCCGCCGCGGAGAGGTGCACGTAGTGGTTGTTGTTCCACGATGGCGTGGGGTACACGACGCGATCGCCGGGATCGATGAGCGACATGTAGGTCGCGTAGATGCCGGGTCGCGATCCCGCGGTGACGATGACGGACGCGAGGTCGGGAGTGAAGCCGAGGTCGCGCCGGTACAGCGACCGGATCGCTTCGCGCAGTGGCAGCGTGCCGTCCGACGGCGGGTAGTTCGTCTCGCCGCGCTGCAGCGCGGCGATGATCCCGCGCTCGAGCATCTCGGGAATCCGGAACTCCGAAGGGCTGAAGTCGCCGACGGTGAGATTGCAGATGTCCCTTCCGCTCGCCACGAGCGCTCGTACGTCCGCGGCGATCTTGAGAATCTCCGAGCCGACGAGCGACCCCGCGATCGCCGAGGGCCGGCCCGTGCTCTCGTTCATTGTGGTGGCCATGTCCCAACATATATGTCATTCCAGGCGAGCGCAGCGCGTCGAGGAACCTGTACCCCGACGGCGCTGTTCTTCCCGCCCCGCCGTCCACTCGACAGATTCGCAGCATGACCTCACGCCGCGATTTCCTCGCCACGCTCGGCGCCGCCCTCGGCGCCACGTCCCTCGCGGGCTGCGCCCGCAACCTCCAGGCGGCGAGCACCCGTCGCAGCCTCGAGCGCGTCGGCATCCAGCTGTACACCGTGCGCTCCGTGCTCGCCAAGGACTTCGAGGGCACCATCGCCACGATCGCCGGCATCGGGTACAAGGAAGTGGAGTTCGCCAACTACTTCGGACGCACGCCGGCGCAGGTGCGCGCGGTGCTCCAGGCGAATGGCCTCACCTCGCCCGCCACGCACATCGAATTTCCGAAGGACGAAGACGCCTGGCAGCGCACGCTCGACAACGCGAAGGAGATCGGGCACGAGTGGGTCGTCATCCCATGGCTCGACGCCGCCATGCGCAAGACGCCCGACGACTGGAAGCGCGTGGCCGACCGCTACAACCGGCTCGGCATGCTCGCGCGGACGGCAGGCCTTCGCTTCGCCTACCACAATCACGCCTTCGAACTCGCCCGCTTCCCCGACGGCAGCACGGGCCTCGACACGCTCCTCGCGCGCACCGACCGCGAGCTCGTCGATTTCGAGATGGACATCTACTGGGTCGTGAAGGGTGAAGCCGACCCGATGGACTTCATCACGCGCTATCCGGGCCGCTTCTCGCTGATGCA
>JBDSTA010000423.1:0-11068 GCA_039928475.1 Gemmatimonadaceae bacterium
GAGCCAGGGCGACGTCCGACATCTGGTCCGATGTCCGTTGTCGCCCTGGCTCCGTCCGACTGTCCGTAACTTTTCCGACGACCGCTACCGACTTCGCACTACTCCGCCGAAGTCCGCGAGCCGAAACTCAGCGCCGAGGTACGACTGCAAGCGTGCACCGCGACAGGCATACGAGTCGCCCCGCCTCGTCGACAATCGAGATCGTCCAGACCTGCGATGTCCGCCCCAGGTGCACCGGAGTCGCCGTCGCCGTCACCGTGCCCGATGACACGCCGCGAATGTGGTTCCCGTTGATCTCCTGTCCGACGGCCATGAACTTCTCGCGGTCCACGTTCGCGAGCGCCCCCACCGACGCCACCGTCTCGGCGAGCGCGATCGATGCGCCGCCGTGCAGGATGCCGAAGGGCTGCTGCGTGCGCGCGTCCACCGGCATCGTCGCGACCACGCGCTCCGGCGTGAGCTCGATGATCTCGATGCCCAGGTGCGCCGCCATGTTCATCACGGCGAGGTCGGGACCGAAGGGCATCGGGGTCACGGCACGACGCGTGGCGGACGCTTCGCCATCAGCGCCTCGATCTCCGCGATCTCGCGCGGCGCGGTGCTGATGCGCTCGAGCCCCTTCGACGTGATGACGTAGTCGTCCTCGATGCGCACGCCGGTGTTCTCGTACTTCTGCACCATGACACGCACCTTCGCGATGAAGGCGCGGTTCTTCGGCGTGTCGGGCAGTGCCTCGAGCATCGAGCTGCTCACGTAGATGCCGGGCTCGATGGTGAAGGCATCGCCCTCCTTGAACTTCCGGTCGCCAGTGTAGAACTGCGCGGGGTCGTGCACCGCGAGGCCGAGCCCGTGCGAGATACCGTGGATCGTCCAGAACGTCGCCTGGAGGCATGAACGCGGGTTCGCCGAGCAGTTGTTCTGCCACGGGAAGTCGAGCGTCGCCGTCTCGCTCTCGATGAGGCCGAGCTTCGCGAGCCCCTTCACGCGGATGTCGAACGACGAATCCTGCGCGGCCGACGCCAGCATGCCGGGCTTCGAATTCCGCTCGGCGGCGAGCTGGGCGTCGAGGACGAGCTGGTAGATGTCCTTCTGCGCCTGCGTGAACTTGCCGCTCACGGGAATGGTGCGCGTGATGTCGGCCGCATAGCCCTCGTATTCCGTGGCGGCGTCCATGACGATGACGTCGCCCGGTCGCACGTCGCCGCGATCGCGCATGTAGTGCAGTTGCGTGCCGTGCACGCCGCCACCCACGATGGACCCGTACGACGGCCGCGCGCCGCCGAGGCGCATGAACGCGTACTCGAGCGCCGCCTGGATCTCGTACTCCTTCATCGGCTCGGCGGAGGTCATCGCGGCGCGATGTCCCTCCGAGCTGATCTCCGCCGCCTTGCGCAGCAGCGCGAGTTCGGCGGGGCTCTTCTTCGCGCGCAACTCGTCGACGAGCGCGTGCCCGTCCTTCACGACGAGGCCCGCCGACTTCGCCGCGACGGCGCGCATGAACGCCTTGCCGCGCGTGAGCGAGTCCTGCCGCGCGAAATCGGCGTCGCCGAAGTCGTCGAGCGTGTAGAAGGTCATCTTCGACGACGCGAGCGAGTCTACGAACGCGCCGAGCGACGAGAACGCGCGCGCCCGCATGCCCCAGTCGCGCACGACGCTCGCCGAGTCGGGGCGACGACCGTAGTAGAACGCGGTGCGCGGCGCGACGGGGGTGAGGAACATCGTCGTCGTGCCCTTGCCGCCCCGGGCGACGAGGACGAACGCGGCGTCCGGCTCGTCGAAGTTCGTGAGGTACTTGAAGCCCGGCAGCTGGTAGAAGGGGCCGAAGTCGGTGACGGGCGTGCGCCCGCCGAACGCGACGACGACGCCGTTTCCAACGCGCGCGGCGAGCGAGTCGCGACGCGCGGCGTATTCGGAGCGGGGGACCTGGGCAGCCGCGCCGTGCGCGAGCAGCACGATCGCGGCGACTACCTGGACGATCTTCATGATTCTGTATCCTGGAAATTGACGATGAACCTGTAGCTTAGGCCCTTCGCCGCCCGGCCGTCAGGGCCGCGATAGCTTTCCGAGCGCCTCCGCGGCCGCCTGGCGGACGTGCTTGTCGTCATCGCGAAGGGCGCGGGTGAGCGCCGGCGCCGCGAGCGTGCTGCGCAGCCTGCCGAGGGACATCGCCGCCCCGGCGCGGACGCGAGGATCGGCGTCCGACATCGCGACGATGAGCGGGCTCACGGATGATGGCGCCATGAGGTCGCCGAGGGTCTCGGCAGCGGCCGTCCTCACGCGGCACGACGGGCTTCGGAGGGCAGCCTCGAGACGTGGCGCCACCAACACGTCGCGCAGCTTCGCGAGACTGCGCACCGACACTGCCGCGCCATGGCACGATCCGACCGCGATGCTGTCGAACGCGGCGGCCCGTGCGCCCAGTGGAAGCGCGCGAGCGCCGCTGTCGCGCACGAACGGCGGGATGTCCGCGCAGGCGCATTCGCTCGGCGTACCCTGTGCACCGGCTCGCCCGGCCAGCAGGGCGATGGACACGACGAGGAGCTGCGCACAACGTCGCCTCTGGACCTGCACGACGCTCATCGATGTCTCGCCAGCTCGCGGAGCGCGTCACGTGCCGCCAGGCCCACGTTCTTGTCCGCATCCCGCAACAACGGATTCAGGTACGGGACGGCGCTCACGTCACCGAGCTGCCCGAGCGATTGCGCGGCTGCGTAGCGCACGTGTGCGCTCGTGTCGCGGAGCACGAGGATCAACTCCCGGACGGCATCCGTCCTCCAGTCCTTCGCGGACACGAGCGGTGGCGGAGGCGGCGCAGGAGTCAACTCCACCGTCGCCGCGGCCACACGCACGCACCCGGCGAGCGTCGCGACCACGCAGGCGCTCGCGAGAATCGCCCGTTGCGTCGACGCGCTCGGCATCTTCGCCCGGGCTTCGCACTGGAGGATCGCGTGGATACGATGGCCGAGTGTGCCGGGCCGCGCGAATTGAACGGTCAATGCGCTCGAGGGGACCCATCGCACCCGCTCGGCCAGCGAGAGCAGCGTCGTGGCATATTCCACCGCGGGCGTCCCCGCGGCGAGGACGAGCTCATCGGCCGCCAGTTCGGTCTCCGCCTGGTGCCGGGACGTCATCCACCACACGAGAGGATTGAGCCAGTATGCGGCGCGGGCCGTGAGCGCGACGATCCGCATGGCGACATCGCTCCGGGTGGCGTGAGCCCTCTCGTGCAACAGCACGAGGTGGAGCTCGTCGTCGCTCCATTCAGGCACGCTCGCGGGAAGCAGGATCGCTGGATTCAGGACGCCAACCAGCAGTGGGACGTCCGTATCATGCGACACGAGCAGCGTAACGCGATCCTCGAGCAGGTGATCGCGGGGAAATGGCGTCGCGCGACGTCGCCATGATCGCGCGGTCACCACAGCTCGGCCGATGCGAACCACGAAGAGCGCGGCGCCACCGAGCCACAGTGCGGCAGCCAGCCCTGCCCAGTTGAACGACCTCGCGCGCGGAGCCATGCGCGCGATGGCGTTTGCCACAGGCGCGCGCATTGGTGTCGTCACTCGTGCGACCGCGGTGGGCGGGCGCAGGCGGAGAATGGTGGGCGGACCCGTGAGCGCAGCGACAGGCATCACCAGCAGCGCGACGAGTGCCGTTCGCCACACGAGGTCGCGCAGCGCAGCCGACGACCGGCGCAGCAGCAGGTTGGCGACGCCGGCGACGGTCACCACCATCGTGCTCCAGCCGAGCATCGGCAGCAGGAAGCCGGCGGCGCGCGCGAGCATGGCTATTTCCGCGCCCGTTGCGCCGCGAGCACGGCCTTGCGCAGCTCGGCGAGGCTCACGTCGTCCGCCTCATCTTCGGGGAGGTCCAGGAGCGTCGCTACGGCTCGCGCCGGCGAGCCTCCGAAGAAGGTGTCCACCATGCGCTTGATGGCCGAGCCGCGTTCGTGGTCGGCGTCCGCGGTGGCGGAGTAGACGTACCGGAGCCCATCACGACGATGCGCGACGTGTCCCTTCTGCTCGAGCAGCGCAAGCATGCCGCGCACGGCCGAGTAGCTGGGCTTCTCCTTCAGGCCTTCGAGCACTTGGGCGGCCGTGGCTTCGCCGCGCGCGAACAGGATCTCAAGGATCTCGCGTTCCCGCGCACCCAACCGTTCCCAATCCACGCCGGTGGCGCGGGCCCGCTTCCTTGCACTCATGGCGTCCCCTTTCAACGTTTCTTCCAGGTGAAGCGGCCGGATTGCATGACCGCGTTCACGCGCCGCACCTGCTCAATGTCCGTCCCGGGGTTGCCGCCCAGCAAGACCATGTCGGCGAGCAGGCCAGGGCGGATGGCACCGAGCGAGTCGCTCACGCCCGCGGCTTCCACAGCGAACGTCGTCGCGGTGGCCAGTGCGCGCCGGGGCGTGTAGCCGGCCTCGACAACGAAGCGTACCGGCTCGTCGTGAAGGGCGTCGCCGGGAAAGCGCGCGAACGGCAGGTCGGATCCGGCAATGGTGGGAATGCCGGCGGCCGCGAGCTGCGCCGTCTCGCGTCCAAACTTGTCGAGCACGGAGTTCCAGCCCTTCAACTGGTCCGCGGTCGCCGGCTTGCCATCGATCTCCTTGAGTCGGCCTGCAAGTTCCCGCCGCCAATGTGACACAAGCAAGGGCAACTGCGTTGCGCGGGGATCGGCGGCGGCGATGGCGAGGAGGGCGTCGAGGGAGTCCACGGTGAAGCGGTGCTGGCGCCACGCCTGGAACGTCGGCGCGAACGCCGTGCGGTTCCTGGCGTAGGCGGCCACGGCCCGCTCGTATTCCTCCCTGGGCCGGGAGAAGAGGTCCGTGGGAAAGTACCAGTGCTCCAGTGTGCGCTGGCCGGAATCGGCGACCGCCTCCGCTGCCACGGGCAGCCCGAAGGGCGCGTGCCCCACGAACGGGAGGTGCGCCGCTCGTGCCGCGCGCGCGATCGCCCAGTAGGTGGCGGCGTCCGTGAAGTCCCGCGCCTTGATCATGTCGACGCCGAGCCGGGCCAGGGAGTCCACGCCGCTCGCCGCTGCTGCGGGCGAGCGCACGACGAGCCGGTCGCCCACGGCACGCGCGCTGTCGGCTGCGGATGCGCGCTCGAGAATGCCGCGCATTGCGTCGACGCTCTCGATCATCGGTCCGGCCATGAGGATGCGCGGGCCAAGTCGGTCACCGCGCCGGACCGCGTCGCGCAGGCGAGACAGCGCGTGCACCTCGCTGCCCATGTCGCGGACCCCCGTGACGCCATGCGCGACGTACTCGGCAAGCGCCGCTTCTCCCTCGGTGGAGCTGTGGACGTGCATGTCCCACAGCCCCGGGATCAGGTACATGCCGGTGCCATCGGTTACGGACGCCCCACCGGGAACGCCGAGCTCACTGCTGGGGCCTACGGCGCTGATACGCGTCCCATCTGTGATAACGGTCATGTCGGGTCGGTCGGGGTCGTCGCCGATCCCGACCATGGTGACATGGACGATGGCCTGCTGCTGCGCGAGCCCGGGCGAGGCGGCCGGTCGCACGAAGCGGCAGCCCGCGAACGCGACGACGAGCAGCGCTGAACGTAGAATGCTAGTGTATTGGCACATGCCATTACACTAGCATTCTATTCCAGCTGCGCAACCCCCCTTGGTCAGCGTGCCGGGGCCGACACCACGGCGCGAATCAGCCTGGCGAGTGCGTCCACGTCGCGGAGGTCGAGCACTTCACCGGGCGTGTGGCTGTATCGCCCCGGCCAACTCAGCCCCGCCGTGACCGCCCCGTACCTCGCGAACGTCGTCGCATCCGTGGAGCCGTGCGTCGTGCCCACCTGCAACGGAATGAGCGCCGCCTTCGCGATGCGCATCACCCGCTCACGCTCCGCACGCGGCGTGATGAGTCCATCGTCGAGCGCGCGCAGCACCGGCCCCGCGCCGAGCGGCACGTAGGCGAACGTGTGCTGCTCGAGCGGCGTGTCCGACGACACGAACGTATCCACCGCATACACGCGCTTCGCCGTCGTACCGAACTGGCTCGCGAGGGCCTGCGCGCCGAGCAGGCCACCTTCCTCGCGCGTCGTCCAGGCGAAGATGATCGTGTGATCGAGCTTCGACTGCTCGAGGCCGATCAATGACCGAAGCAGGGCCACCGAGCCGGCGCGATCGTCCAGCGCCCGCCCCGTGAAGCGCGTCGCGCCGATGCGCTCGCCGCGCTTGTACGCGGTCACGCCGGAACCGATCGTCACGCCACGACCGACGAGGCCCGCCGAGTCCGTGCCGAACCACGCAGTCATGCGCGCTGGCGTGCGCACGGATGCGGAGTCGCGCGGCACGAACACGCCCGGCAGCGACGCCTCCTCGCCGTCGAAGTGCAGCAGCGCCGGCTGTCCCTCCCACGCCGAGTTGATCACGCCGCCGCGGCCCTCGAGCGTCACGGTGCCATCGCGCCCGATCCCCGACACGACGTACGACACCTCGTCCAAGTGCGCCATCACCACGACCGTGTCGCGCGCCGGACCCACCGCGAAGAACACGTTGCCGGCGCTGTCCACCTCGGACCGCTTGCGCGCCCACTCGGGCATCGCGTCGATCACCGCATCGCGCACGCGCACCTCGTGCCCCGGCACGCCGGGCAGGTCCGCAAAGCGACGCAGCATGCCGGCGAGCGGCTCCAGCGCATCCGTGCGCGGGATCACGCGCGTCGTGCTCGCCGTGTCGATCGGCATCCACGTGTCGGTCGTCACGCCGAGCGTCGAAGCGAGCGACGCGCGCAGCGCCTCCGCGTCCGCCGCGGTCACGCTCTCGACGAGCGACCCCACCCATCGCGCGCGCACCGCGAGCGTCGTCACCGAATCGAGCCGCGCGACGTTCGCCTGCGCGAAGGGCCACCGTGCGCGATGACGCGTCACCGCCGAGCTCCCCGCTGCACCGCGCGCCGCGGCCGACACCATCGTCACCTCGTCAACGTCGCCGAGCCGCGCGAGCGCGCCGCTCGTGCCGAGGTTGGCAAAGCTGCGCAGCGAGCCGAGGATGTACGTCGTCTCGCCGGTGGAGGGCATCGTGTCGGCGTGTGCGACAGCCGCGACCGCCGCGCATGCCGCCCGGCCACTCGCGTCGGCGCCGGCGACGTATGACCCATAACCCCACGCCGGCACGTCGCGCCGCACAGGATCGATGAGCGCGATGCCCAGCGCCTCGGTCTCCGCGCGGGTGCGCGTGCCGACGTCGACCCAGAGCTGGTCGACGTTCACCACCGTGGTATCGCCGCGATGCTGCCGCGCGAAATGCCCGTTGGGAATCGCGACGACGCCCGGCACGAGGCCGCGTGCAGTGCGCACCACCACCTGCTGTCCCTGATGGAACTGGTCCCACAGCGGATGCACCGGCTGCGCGCCGCCGCGGTGGATGCGAAGGTAGCCGTCGTCGGTGACCTGGCTGACGACGTACGCCGTGTGGTCGAGCGCGCAGGCGATCACGCGACGCGGATGGCCCGTACCAACTGCCAGCACGAGGTTGCCCTGCGCATCCTCGTTCCATCGCGGGTCCGCTCGGCGAATCACCGCGGTGCCGCCGTGCTCGTCGCCGGGCTGGATGTCGAGGTCGATCCACTGCGCGAGCGTGCGCGGCGTGGGAAGCGCATCCTGCGCGGCGGCGCTCACCGGGAGCGCCACCGCGAGGAGCAGTGCGGAGCATGCCCCTCGCTTCGCTCGGGGCGACAATATCATCACGGCACCAGGCCGCGCGGCGCGCCCATCTGGTATTCCTTCGGCGGCTCCGCGCCCATGAGGTTCTTCACGAAGTAGTCCCACCGCTTCCGCATCATGTACGCGGACATCGAGCCGTAGCCGTGCGCCTGGTTCGGCAGCATCAGGACGTCGAAGTCCTTGTTCGCCTTGATGAGCGCGTCCACGACGAGCTCCGTGTTCTGCGGCGGCACGTTGTCGTCCATCGTGCCGTGGGCGAGGAGCAGCTTGCCCTTGAGGTTCTTCGCGAGCGTCTGGTTCGCCTCGGGCGCGTAGCTGTCCGTCGCGCTCGGCCCATTGCCGCTGCGCTCGAGCAGGCCCTGGTAGCGCTCACCCCAGTCGTCCTCGTACACGCGGTTGTCGTGATTGCCCGACTCGCTGATGCCGACCTTGAAGAATTCGGGATAGCGGAACATCGCGTCGGCCGTGGCGAAGCCGCCGCCCGAATGGCCCCAGATGCCCGCCTTGGCGAGGTCGATGTAGGAATACTTCTGCGCGAGCTCCTTCATGCCCGCGACCTGATCGGGCAGCGTGTTGTCGCCCATCTTGCCGTAGTACGCGTCGTGGAACGACTTCGACCGCCACGGCGTGCCCATGCCGTCGATCTCCACGACGACGAAGCCGAGCTCCGCGAGCGCCTGGTTGTCACCGCGTGCGGGGCTGAACTGACGGCCGCCCACGCTGCCCGTCTGCGGACCGGGATAGATGTGGTTGATGATCGGGTACTTCTTCGTCTCGTCCAGCTTCGACGGGATGTACATCAGGCCATAGAGATCCGTCTTGCCATCGCGCGCCTTCACCGTGATCGGCACGGGCGCGCGCCAGCCGCTGGCGAGCAGCCTGGAGATGTCCGCCTTCTCGAGCGTCGCGAGCAGCTTGCCCTGCGCGTCGCGCAGCACCGTCACCGGGGCGACGTTCGGCTGCGAGTACGTGTCCACGACGTACTTGCCGCTCGGGCTGAACTGCACATCGTGGTCGCCATTCTCCGGCGTGAGCACCGCGAAGCCCTTGCCGTCCATGTTCACTCGGCACAGCTGGCGGAAGTACGGATCGCGGCCCGGCGTCTTGCCCACGCAGCCGTACCAGATCACGCGGCCCTTCTCGTCGATGCGCTGCGTGGCGGTGACGTTGCCCGTGCCGGACGTGATCTGGTTCTTCAGCTTGCCGGTGTTGAGGTCGTAGAGGTAGAGCTGGCCCCAGTCGTCGCGCTCCGAGAACCAGAGGAACTCGTTCGTCGCGGGCATCACGTGCCAGTTCGACTTGCCGTTGCCCGACTCGTACTGCGTGGCCGCGACTTCCTGGTAGACGTCGCGCACTGCGCCCGTGGCGACGTCCGCAACGCGCAGGTTCACCCTCTTGTGATCGCGCGAGACGGACGCGAAGGCGATGTGCGAACCGTCCGGATACCATTCGACGTCCGTCCAGTCCGAGCCGCGGCAGGAGATGGCGTCGCACAGCGTCGAGCGGTGCTGGTCCGCCGGCATCTGGAAGCGCGTGACCTTCGCGCCATCGACGTCGATGACGACGCGCTGGATCGTCGTGATGATCGAGTCGCCGGGGAGCGGATACGCCCACGTGTCCGTCTTCGGGTGACCCGCCGCCGTGCCGACCAGCGTCATCGTGCCCACGCCGCGCTCGTCCTGCTGGTACGTCGCGAGCTTCTTCGAGTCCGGCGACCACACGACGATGGGGCGCTCGCTGTGCGTCCAGCCCGCGTTGTCGGTGGCGTACCCGAAGCTCTTCACGCCATCGGTCGTGAGCTGGCGATCGTTGCCGCCGCCCACGTCGTGCACCCACAGGTTGAAGTCCTTGAGGTACACCGAGCGCTTGCCGTCGGGCGAACGCACTTCCGGGCGCGGCGCCGGGCCGCCTCGGCCGCCACGTCCGCCGAACGCCGGCGTCGCCGCCTCGCGATCGTCGGCGGCGGCGCCGCAGCGGCCCGTCTCCACGTTGCACTCGTAGCGATTCGCACCGACGCGCACGCGCACCGCGCCCGTGGGCGTGATGTCGAGCGCGTTGGGCGGAAGCTGGTTCAGGTCGACCGTCTGGCCGGCAGCCGTGGCGAGTGCCGCCTGGATCTTCGCGCGGTCGAACGCCGGCGAGCGCGTGGCCTTCGCCGGGTCGACGAGGACGTAGTCCGCACCGGTCGCGGTGCTGACGCGATACCAGAAGCGCTCATCGGGAAGCCACGTCGCACGGACGCCACTGCCGTACACGAGTGGGCTCGTCGTGGGAGCCAGCGTCTGCTCGGCGCGCTGGTAGTCGGCGGCGGTGAGCTGGCGCGTCTGCGCGAGGGCCGACGTGGCGACGACGAGCGTCAGCGACGGCGCGATGAGGCGGCGAAGGGAAGCGTATGTCATGCGGGTGCTCGGTGCAGAGGGAAATACGGGAGACTTGAAGAATGCACGGGCGGCGCTGCGCTCGGGAGGGGCGGGATGGCGTGGGCCGGACCAGCCGCCTATTCTGGCTGCGTGCCAGAGCTCCCGGACGTCACCGTATATATAGAAGCGCTGGAGGAGCGGATCGTCGCGCAGCCCCTCACTGGTTACGCGATCCTCAGCCCGTTCGTTCTGCGGACGTTCGACCCGCCGCTCGACGAGCTCGTCGGGAAGGTCGTGCGCCGAGTGTTCCGGATGGGCAAGCGCATCGTGCTGGAGCTGGACGACGAGCTCTTCGTCGTCATCCACCTGATGATCGCCGGTCGCTTCCGCTGGTTCGACGCGAGGGCACGAAAGAAGGTGCCGGGGCGTATCGCGCTGGCGGACTTCGAGTTTCCCACGGGCTCGCTCATCCTCACCGAGGCCGGCACGAAGCGGCGCGCCTCACTGCACGTCGTGCGCGGTCGAGCGTCGCTGGCGCAGTTCGAGCGCGGCGGGCTCGAGGTCTTCGACGCCACCCTTGCCGAGTTCGCTGAGCGGTTGCGACGCGAGAACCACACGCTCAAGCGGTCGCTCACCGATCCCCGCCTCTTCAGCGGTATCGGGAACGCGTACTCCGACGAGATTCTCCATCGCGCGCGACTGTCGCCGCTGCGGCTGACGTCGAAGCTGTCCGACGGCGACATCGCGACGCTCTTCGACGCGACGAAGGTGGTGCTCACGGAGTGGACGAACGAGATGCGCGCCGAGCGTAACGGGGGATTCCCTGAGAAGGTGACCGCGTTTCGCGAGGGGATGGCCGTGCACGGCCGCTACAAGGAGCCGTGTCCCGTTTGTGGCGCGCCGGTGCAACGCATCCGGTACAAGGACAACGAGACGAACTATTGCGCGAAGTGCCAGACGGAGGGTCGCCTGCTCGCCGACCGTGGGCTGTCTCGCCTCCTGAAGCAGGACTGGCCGCGGACGCTG
>JBDSTA010000424.1:0-4033 GCA_039928475.1 Gemmatimonadaceae bacterium
GCAACCCCTTCCGTGCAGGTCGACGCCGACGGCAAGGTGAGCTTCCGCGGCAACGAGAACGTCGCCGTGCAGATCAACGGCCGCCCAACGCCGATCACCGGCGTCCAGCTCGGCGCCTACCTGAAGAGCCTCCCTGCGAACATCCTCGAGCGCATCGAGACCGTGCCGAATCCCTCGGCCAAGTACGATCCCGAGGGCATGGCCGGCATCATCAACATCGTGCTCAAGACGAACGTCGATCTCGGCTACAGCGGCGGTGCGAACGCCGGCGTCGCCAACAAGGATCGCTACAACGCATCGGGGAATGTCGGCTACCAGGCCGGTCCCCTCACGAGCTTCCTGAACGTCGGCATCAACAACGACGACCGCTCCGTCGTGGGCATCAACGATCGTGAGCGCCTCGACGCGTTGCGCTCGCCGTTGTCCATCACGGAGCAGGACATCGCCACGCTCAACGGCAACGGTGGCCAGAACGTCAACGCCAACGTCGACTACAAGCTGAACAATCGCGACACCTGGTCCAACGCGCTCGCGCTCAACCATCGCAAGTCGTCGGACGCCACCACCAGCGCGTATTCGGAGCTCAATGGCGGCCGTACGCTGCTCGACCAGTACGATCGCCTGCGCAACTCGGGTACGAGTGGCAGCATGATCGACTACGACATGGCCTTCAAGCGCGTGTTCGAGCCCCGCAAGCACGAGTGGTCGGCGGAAGTGCGCTACAACCACGCCATCGACGACGACGTCACCACGCTGTGGCGCCAGTCGCAGGCGACGCCGAGCACGCTCTCGCGTATCGAGGGCGAGGTGGACGAGACCGATGCCACCACGAAGCAGCTCACCGCGCAGACGGACTACGTGAAGACGCTCGCAGCGCGCTCGAAGCTCGAGGCGGGCTACAAGGGCAACTCGCGCTGGCTCGATCGCGACTACAACGTCACGAAGGACCCCCTGGGCACGGGCTTCTGGGTGCCGAGCAGCCTGAGCAACGGACTGTCGTTCAACGAGACGGTGAACGCCGGTTATGCGGTGTTGAGCCAGGGCGTTGGCGGCTTCGAGCTCCAGGCGGGACTCCGCGCCGAGGACGCGCGTCGTGACTTCAAGCTCAAGGAGAGCGCCAGCAGCTATCCCTACCACTACACGAGCCTCTTCCCGAGCGGCATCGTGATGTACAACCTGAATGAAGCCACGCAGGCGAAGGTCAGCTACTCGCGCCGCATCCGTCGCCCGGGCACGCAGGAGCTCAACCCGTTCCCCTCGTTCTTCGATATCCAGAACGTCTTCATCGGCAACCCGCAGCTGAATCCGGAATACACCGATGCGTACGAGCTTGGCCTCACGCGCAACGGCAAGTACGGCACGCTCCAGGTCTCGCCGTTCTATCGCAGGACGTCGAACGTCATCCGCGTCATCATCAATACCGCGGACCAGGTCGACGGGCGCGAGGTGACGTCCATCAGCTTCAGCAACCTCGCGACGAGCAACTCGTGGGGCACCGATGTGAACGGCTCCATCCGCCTCGGGCCGAAGTTCTCCGGCTTCACCGGCTTCAACATCTTCAAGATGGTGACGGACGGGGGCTCGCTCTCGAGCGTCGGCTCCAACGCGGTCACCTGGATGGCGCGCTTCAGCGGCACGTCGCAGCTCACGTCCACCTGGTCCGTCTCGGCGAACTACGGATACCGCGCGCCGATGAAGATCGAGCGCGGCGAGTTCGCGAAGGTGCAGAACATCAGCTTCTCCATCCGCAAGAAGGTCGATGGCGACAAGGCGTCGGTCACGCTGCGCGTGCTGGATCCGTTCCGCACGAACACATTCCGCATCCTCGCCGGTGACGACAACGTCACGCAGCTCACCGAGCGCACCGCTGGCATCCGCGGCGTGTTCCTGAGCTACCAGTACACCTTCGGCCAGACGCCCCGCGTCCGGCAGGTCGAGCAGCAGCAGCAGTCCGGCCCGGGGTTTCCCTGAGCCACACATTGGGGTTGGGCTCCACCGAGGGAGTCTGACCCCGCCCGCCTCCCATGGGGATGGGGGGACACGAGCAAGCGAGCCCGGGGATGTTCTCCCGGGCTCGTTTGTCGTTCGTCGTCTTGTGAACTGCCGTCAGCGCTCCGCCGTCGGCTACTGCCGTCGCAGTGGACTTCCGCGGCGGCGGAACGACACTCCTTGAACCGAAATGCCACGCCACCCCTCTCGCCCCCCGTTTAGTTTTCCCGCATGCGGATCCTGAGAAAAACGGGCGATGTCCCCAAGCGCTCGCTGTGGCAGAAGATCAAAGACGTCGCCCTCACCGACGTCGCCGTCCTCGCGCGCGGTGGCGTCTCGGCCGGCTCGCTCGAGAAGCTCGAGGAGCTGCTCCTCGAGTCCGATTTCGGCGTGCCCACCACGCTGAAGCTCGTTGCCGAGGTGGAGCGGCGTGCGCAGCGCGGGTTCATGAAGACGCAGGCGGAGTTCCTCGCCGCGCTCCAGGAGGGCATCACCGGCGCGCTCCAGTCTGGCAACAGCAACCCCGCGCTCAATTCCTCGCCCGAAAAGCCCACCGTCATCCTCGTCGTCGGCGTGAACGGGGCGGGGAAGACGACCTTCATCGGCAAGCTCTCCGCGCGCTTTCGCCGCGAGGGAAAGAAGGTCGTCGTCGCCGCGGGCGACACCTTTCGCGCCGGCGCCGTGGACCAGCTCAAGGTGTGGGCCGATCGCACGAACGCCGACTTCATCTCCGCGAAGCCGGGCGCTGACCCCGCCGCCGTCGCGTTCGATGCGATCGACGCGGCCGTCGCGCGCGGCGCGGACGTGCTCATCATCGACACCGCGGGCCGGCTCCACACGAGCGAAGGACTCATGACGGAGCTCAAGAAGGTCGCGCGCGTCATCACCAAGCGCATGCCCGACGCACCGCACGAGACGCTCCTCGTGCTCGACGGTACCATCGGCCAGAACGCCGTGCAGCAGGCGAAGACCTTTGCGTCCGCGGTGCCGGTGACGGGCCTCGTGCTCACGAAGCTCGACGGTACGGCGCGCGGCGGCGTCGTCGTCGCCGTGCACGAGGCCATCGATGTCCCCGTGAAGTTCCTCGGCATCGGCGAACAAAGCGACGACCTCGTCCTGTTCGACGCGAAGGAGTTCGCGCAGGAGCTCCTGGGCGACGAGTGACGCCAGCCAAGCGCGACGCCCCACGGCAGCAGCGCCTCAGGCTCGACACGCCCGTCACCTACCTCAAGGGCGTCGGGCCCGCGCGCGCCGAGGTGCTCGGCCGACTCGGCGTCGTGACGGCGGGCGACCTGCTCTACCACATCCCGCATCGCTACGAGGACGCGAGCACCGTCGCGCCCATCAAGTCGCTCGAGACGGGCATGCAGGGCACCGTCATCGGCACCGTGATCTCGAAGGGCGTGCTGCCCACGAGGAAAGGGCTGCGGATCTTCCAGGCAGTGCTCAAGGACGACACGGGCATGATCGAGGTGTCGTGGCCCGGCCAGCCGTATCTCGATCGCACCATCGAGAAGGGCGACGTCCTGCTCGTGAGCGGCGCCGTGCGCTTCTTCCACGGGCGCCAGCTCCAGCCGCGCGAGTTCGTCAACCTCGGTGCCGACGACGCCGGCACCGCGCAGGGGCGCGTGCTGTCGGTCTATCCTGCGACGGAGGGGCTGTCGTTCAAGGTCATCCGCGGCATCATCGACGCGCACCTCGACGAGCTGCTGCCACTCGTTACCGAGTACCTGCCGCGCGAGGTGCTGAAGCCGGCGGCGGTACCCTCCATCGGCGATGCACTGCGCATGGTGCACCGGCCACGGTCGCTCGCCGAGGCGATGGAGGGCAGGGCTCGTCTCGCGTTCGAGGAGCTGCTGTTCGTGCAGCTGCTCCAGCAGCGCGCCAAGGCGCTCGCGCGCGTGGTGCGGCGCGGCATCCAGTTCGAGAACAGGCGCGACCTCACGACGAAGCTCCGTGAGGCGCTACCCTTCAAGCTCACCGGCGCGCAGACGCGCGTGCTGCGCGAGATCTTCGCGGACATGTGCAGCGAGCGGCGCATGCA
>JBDSTA010000425.1:0-8881 GCA_039928475.1 Gemmatimonadaceae bacterium
GGACGACGGCATCGTCGTCCACCGACAGGCCCATGCCACCCAGGCCGCGCTCGACATCATCGAGCGCCGAGCGGATGACGCCCGTGATCTCCTCCGTGGAGAGTGCACGCAGCACGAACACACGCACGCGCGAAAGCAGCGCGCCGTTGATCTCGAAGCTCGGGTTCTCCGTCGTCGCGCCGATGAGCGTGATCGTGCCCGCCTCGACGTGCGGGAGGAAGGCATCCTGCTGCGCCTTGTTGAAGCGGTGGATCTCGTCGGCGAAGAGGATGGTGCCGCGTCCCGTCTCGAGGCGGTCCTCGGCCTCGCGCACGATCTCGCGCACGCGCGGCACGCCTTCCGTCACCGCGCTGAACGCCACGAACTCGCGATCGGTGTACCCGGCGATGAGGCGTGCGAGCGTCGTCTTCCCGGTGCCCGGCGGCCCCCAGAACACCATCGACGTCACGGTCCCCTTCTCGATGCTCTCGCGCAACGGCTTGCCCGGCGCGAGCAGGTGTCTCTGGCCGGCGTACTCGTCGAGCGTGCGCGGACGCATGCGCGCCGCGAGCGGCTGTGGCGGTGCCGCGCCGGCGAAGAGCGAAGGGCCAGCGGAACCGGCGCGCGAACCGCGATGCGGCTTCGGCATCCCTACGCTCCCGCGAGCATGCGCGCGAAGAAGTACGTCGCCGTGCCCGCGAGGAACGCCCCCGGCAACAGCGTGCCGCCGCGCTTCCGGAACTCGGGCACGAGGTTCGACATGCCGACGTACAACGTCACGCCCGCGGCCAGGGCGAGGCCATGCAGCTTGAGCGCCGCGATCTGGTCGGTAAGGACGACACCAGCGATCGTCGCCACGCCGAGCATGGACGCCGCGAGCAGCGCACGCCCGCGACCCTGCCCCGCGGCGAGGAACAGCGACGAGATGGCGAGTCCCTCGGGCACCTTGTGCAGCACGACGGCAATGAAGACGAGTGCGCCAACGGCGCCGTCAATGCCGAACCCGCTCGCCACCGCCACGCCGTCCACGAACGTGTGCAGCAGCAGCCCCACGAGCGCGGCGACGCTCACCGCCTCGCTCACGTGGTGCGTCTCCTCGCCGAAGTGGAAATGCGTGCCGATCACGTGCTGCGTGATGTGCACCGCGAGGTAGCCGAGCAGCGCGACGACCGCGGCCCGGTGACCGCCGCGCTGGAGCGCCTCGGGCAGCAGGTCGATCATGGCGACCGAGATCATGAAGCCCGCCGCGAACGCGAGCATCGCGTCGAGCGCCTTCTCACTCCAGCGATTGCGGCCGACGACTGCTGCGGCGCCGAGGAGGTTGGCTCCCGCGGCGGCGACGGCGTAGAGGATGTTGCTGGTGGTCACGCGCGATGTATCCGTGCGCTTGCCGCGCGAGTTCCGTTCACCCGCGCGTAAGCCCCAGCCGCTCCGCGGCGCCGGCGAGCGCGTTCACGAGATCGGGCGCGGCCGGAAAGGCCTGGCGCTTGATCTTCCAACTCTTGGTTCGGACGCGCGCCATCTCCTCGAGTCCGCGACCCTCGAGCAGGTACAGCCACTTGTCCGACTTCGAGTAGATGAAGAGCTCGAGGTGCTCGTTGAGCGAGAGCTGGTCCTCGGAGGTGTACACGCTCACCTGCGTGCCGCCGAAGCGCGCGAGCAACAGGCGCAGCCGCGCGATGGCATCACGCACGTCCGGGAGCGGGAGCGACTCGCCCTTCCAGGAGCGCCCGCTGCGCAGGTCGTCCACGTGCACGTCTACGGCGGGCCCCAGCAGGTCGGCCAGCGTCCAGAACAGGTCCACGACGCGCTCGGCGTTCGCCACCACGTGCGCGGTGTAGACGCCCCCCTCCTCGTCGAACGTGAACCCGTCGCTGCTGGCGCGAAAGCGTCGCCAGATCGACGCCTCGGGCTGCTTCCCGCGAAATAGCATGTTGTCGGTCATTCCGTGTTTGTCATCCCGAGCGAAGCGAGGCCCAAGTAGTCATCCCGAGCGGAGCGAGGGATCCGCACCCTCCCCCGCAACAATACCGCGCACCGCCGCCATCAGCTCCTCAGGCGTGTTCCGTGCCGGACTCTCCAGGACCAGCTCCAGCAGCGCGTGGAGAATCTTAGCATAGAGTGGCCCCGGAGGGATTCCCGCCGCGCGCAGCTCGTCCCCGCCCACCGCCAGGTCCCCCAGCTCGATCGCCTCCACTAGCCGCCCGCGTGACAGCCGGCGGTAGAGCGCGCGCACTGCTGCCGCCGACGGAGCCGCCGAGCCCGACGACCGGAGCGCATCCCACCGCGCCGACACCACCCGCATGAAGCCGCCCACGTTCGTCCGGCCGATCGCGGCGAGCCAGCGGCGCACCTGCTCATCCGTCGGCCGTCCCTCGCCGAGCGCCGCCGCCATCGCCGGCGCCAGCCGGTGCCACCGCTCGACGATCGTCCCTGTCCACGCGATCTCGTGCTTGGGGAAGCGGAGCGCAGTCAGCGCATCGCGCGCGGCCTTGCCGCTCACGTCGAGGAACAGCGCGGCGACGCGATTGCTCGTGCGCTGCGGCGTCAGGCGATTGGCGCTGCTGCGCGGCAGCAGGTCGAGCGTCGCAAGGGCGACGTCGCCAAGTGACGCCAGCGCCGGCACGAGGACGCGAAGCGCCCCGCTGTCGCGCCAATGGCGCAGCGCAGCGCCAGGCAGCGCGACCTGCTCCATCGTCTTCACGAGCTCCTGCTGCACACGCTCCGCGGAGAGGCGCGTGAGGTGCGCCGCGGACTCGCGGATCGCGGCGAGCGTTGCCGCCTCGATGGCGAAGCCGTAGCGCGACGCGAAGCGAATCCCGCGCAGTGCGCGCAGGCGATCCTCGCGCATGCGCTGCGACGCATCCCCCACAGCGCGCACGATGCGCGCATCGAGGTCGCGCTGCCCGCCGAACGGGTCACGCAGTTCCTTCGTCCGCGGACGATAGGCGATCGCATTGATCGTGAAGTCGCGACGCGCGAGGTCGTCCTCGAGGCTCGCGCCGAACTCCACCACCGCATGCCGGCCGTCCGTCTTCACGTCTCGGCGAAAGGTGGTGATCTCGTGCGCGACGCCTTCTCTGTCCAGCACACTCACGGTCCCGAACTCGATGCCCACCGGAATCGTCCGCTTCCGGCCGAAGAGCGCGATCACGTCCTCGGGCCGCGCCGGCGATGCCAGGTCCCAATCCAGGGGATGGCCGCCGAGCAGCGCGTCCCGGATAGCGCCTCCCACGCACCATGCCTCGAACCCGGCCTCCTCGAGGCGGTTCGCAA
Source organism: Gemmatimonadaceae bacterium (assembly GCA_039928475.1). Classification (GTDB taxonomy): domain Bacteria; phylum Gemmatimonadota; class Gemmatimonadetes; order Gemmatimonadales; family Gemmatimonadaceae; genus AG11. Next base: position 3,256 of record JBDSTA010000425.1, read on the forward strand.
TGTCGAGCACGCTTGGCGTGGGCTGGAGCCGATCCATGGCGAAGCTTAGCAACCCCGTGGAAGATTTGTAGCACCAAGGGGTTGGCTGGATGAAACAAATGTAGCATATTGTCTGTCCCACCTGCCGCCCCGACGCCGACATGCCTGATTTGCTGCCCTACCTCGACGCCGCCGCTGCCCACCCCGAGCTCAAGCGCGAAGTGCTGGAGTTCGTCCGTGGAGCTGACGCGACCCGTATCGTCCTCGAAGGCTACGCGCCGCGCGTGAAGGTCGAGCGTGTCCTCACGCAGCTCTTCCACGCGCAGCCCGCCCTGCCCGTTGCTCGCGTGCGCGTCTCCGCGCGTTCGGGTTGCTCCGACTTCCGCGGCGAAGTCGTTGCCGTGACCACGGACGAGGCCGAGCACCGCTTCGCCTTCACGTGGTGCTGCTCATGGAAGGCGGAGCAGCAGGGCTGGAAGGATTGCTTCGGCTTCTGGGATCAGGCCCGCGCCGCGCGCGAGTTCGGCTGGAACTGCTTCGAGCGCTGGGAACCACTCAGCTGATCGGCTGAGTCGTCGCACACCAGGTCGAGCGCTCGCACGAGGTCCGCTGCGAGATCAGCCCCGTCCTCGATCCCCACCGACAACCGCAGCAGCCCGTCCGTGATGCCCGCCGTCGCGCGCGCATCCGCATCCATCGACGCGTGCGTCATCGTGGCCGGATGCGCGACGAGCGACTCCACGCCGCCGAGTGACTCCGCGAGCGTGAAGTGCTCCAGCGCGTTGCACACCGTCGCGGCCGACGCGATGCCGCCTCGCACGACGAACGACACCATCCCCCCGAAGCCATCCTGCTGGCCAGCGGCCAGCGCATGACCGGGATCGCTCTCGAGTCCCGGGTAGTGAACCGACAACACGGCCGGATGCTCGGCGAGCGCGTTGGCCACGGCCAGCGCATTCGCCTCGTGGATCCGCATGCGCGCGAACAGCGTGCGCACCCCGCGCAGCGTCAGGTAGCTGTCGAACGGTGAGCCGGTGAGGCCGAGGCAGTTGGCCCACCAGGTGAGCTGCTCCACATGTGCGGGATCGCGCGCGATCACCGCACCGCCGACGACATCGCTGTGGCCGTTGAGGTACTTCGTGGTGGAGTGCACCACGACGTCGGCGCCGAGCGTGAGCGGGCGCTGAAGCGCCGGCGAGAGGAACGTGTTGTCGGCGACGACGAGCGCCCCCACTCGATGACCGGCCTCGCACACCGCACGCAGGTCCGTCACGCGCAGCAGCGGGTTGCTCGGCGTCTCGATCCACAGGAGCGCAGGGCGACATCGCTCCACCTGCTCCGCAGCATCCGGCGCCGTGAGGTCGGCAACGACGAGCTCGATCTGGCCACGCGCGGCAAGCGCCTTGAGCAGCCGGTACGTGCCGCCGTAGCAGTCGTGCGCGGCGAGCACGCGCGCGCCCGCCGGCGCGAGGTGCAGCGCGAGCGTCACGGCGGACATGCCCGTGCTGGTGATCACGGCGCCTGCTCCCTCCTCGAGCTGCGCCAGCGCGTCGGCGAGCTGGTCGCGCGTCGGGTTGCCCGAGCGCGTGTAATCGTACTTGCGTTTCTTGCCGAATCCCTCGAACGAGAAGTTCGACGAGAGGTGCAACGGCGGCACCACGGCGCCGTGCTGCGTGTCGGTGGCGATCCCCGCGCGCACGGCGCGCGTCGTGATCGAACGGTTCGGCGTCTGGTTGGTCGGCATCGGATCAGTGTGCGAGCGAGACGGAGAGAATGGACGCGAGCTGCTGGGGCTCGGTGAGGAATGCGTCGTGGCCGAAGCACGAGTCGATCACGTGATAGGCCGTGAGGCCGGGAAGGCGCGCCGCCATCTCGGCGAGCTGCGCTTCCGGTGCAATGGCGTCGTGCGTCGAGGCGATCACGGTCGTCGGCACGGACACCGCCTCCGGGATCACGCGATGCAGGTCGATCGACAGCGACAGCGCGAGGAACCGGTCCGCGCGCATCCTCTCGGCGAAGCGTTCACCGGCGTGCACGAGGTACCGCTCGACATCGAACTCCGCGGAGTTGCCGGTGATCACCGGCTCGACGTCGAAGCGCGCCGTGAATTCGGGCGTGCTGCGGTACGTCGTCATCGCGATCGAGCGCGCGAGCGCCATCGCGTCCGCCACGCGGTTGGTCTCGAGCCCGAGCTCGACGACGCGGCGCTGCACCGCCCGCAACCCGACCGCCATGGGGTGCGGCTCATGCGCTGCATTGACGACGACGAGCTGCGCCACGCGCTCCGGCCAGCGCTCCGCGAGGGCCAGCGCGACCATGCCGCCGTACGATGCGCCCACGACGGCGTCGAGCTGCTCGATGTCGAGCGCGTCGAGGATGTCGACGATGTGCGCGGCCTGGTCGTGCGTGGTCACGATCGCGTCGGGCCGGCCATCCGGCCCGCAACCACCGTCGAGGAAGTCCACGCCGAGGACGCGCACGTCATTGGTGTCGAGCACTTTCCCCTGCCCCGCAATGTCACCCCACCACGTCGTGACGGAGCGGCTCGCCGAGATGCCGCCGATCGCGAGCACCACCGGCGCTCCCACCGGCCCGACGATTTCCACGTCATTCCGAGCGAGCGAAGCGAGTCGAGGAACCTGCACCCCACTGCTCGTCACGACAAAACCTCCCCACTCACCACGAGCCCCTGGTCATCCAGCCGCGCCACGATTGGATTGGCGCCGAGCAGCTCGAGTTCATTCACGATGCGCACGATCTCCGCCGGCGTCCGCGCAGCTGCGATCGTCCACGCCGTCTCTGCGAGGTCGTCCGTGCGCACGAGTCCACACGATGGCACCGCGCGATGCAGCGCCGACGACGCACCAATCACCTCGATCGCCCAGTCGGAGCGGCGCGCATCGTCGGTGCCGAGCGTCGCATGCCCGCTCCGCCGCGGCGCGTTGCTCGTGCAAACGAGGTCGCTGAGCAGCGCCGTCGCCGTCGGCGCACCGCCCGCGCCCGGCCCCGACGCGCACAGGGGCGCACGCCAGCCGGCGAACACGTCCACGTGATTCCCCTCGTCGCGCGTGCGGCCAAGTGAGCTGTCCGCGGCGACGATGAGCGGCTCGACCGCCGCCGACACGATACCATCGTCGAGTCGACACTCGCCGACCTGCCGCACGCGTCCTCCCACCCGCGACGCGAGGCGCACGAACCGGTCGGGCGACGGCAGCAGCGATGCACGTCGCACGCGCAGCAACTCCGGCGCCGCACCGAAGGCAGCCCATGCGATCAGCGCGATCTTGTCGGCCGCGTCGCGTCCATCCAGGTCGCGCGACGCATCCGCCTCGGCAAAGCCCGCCTCGCGTGCGTCGCGCAGGGCATCCTCGTACGATGCGCCGGACTCCAGCCGGGTGATGACGAAGTTCGCCGTGCCGTTGAGGATGCCGCGCACGCGCGCTGGTACACCCGCGCCCAGTGCGTCCTCGAGCGTGCGTAGGATCGGCACGCCGCCGCCCACCGCTGCGTCGAAGCGGAGCGTCGTCGCATTGCGGCGCGCGAGCCCGGTGAGCTCGGTGCCGCATGCGGCCAGCAGGAGCTTGTTCGCCGTCACCACCTTGCGTCCCTGCCCGAGCGCCGTGCGCGCGATGAGCCCCGCCGGATCCAGGCCGCCAATCGCCTCGATGACGACGTCCGCATCCGTCGAGAGAAACTCCCCGACGTCGCTCGTGAGCAGGCTTCGATCGAAGCGCGCATCGCGCGGCCGTGTCACGTCCCGCACCAGCACGCGTGCGAGCTCGATCGATACGCCGTGGCGCGCTGCGAGTGCATCGCGTCGCGCGTCGAGCTCGCGCACCAGCGCGCTCCCAACGGCTCCGCACCCCGCGAGCGCGACGCGCACCACTGTCGGTGCGGCGACACTCCACGACTCGCGTGCTTCGATCCCTTCGTCCAATGCGCTCGGCATGCTGCGATGTCTCCCGGTGAAATAGAAAGAGCCCCGATCCTCGGGAGAGGATCGGGGCTCGTCGGCTGTGTGTTGCCGATCTGCTGACTAAGCGCGTGCGCGCCGTCGCCCGTCCGTCTCTCCCAGGGGGAAAGCGGTCATCATGGTCGTGCACATGAGCATTCGGGCGGAGCGATGTCGCACGGCGTTCTGTTCGAATGAGGGGTACAAAAACAAAAAAGCCTGGCGAGCTGCCAGGCGTCGCGTTTTAGCTCGTTGTTTTACGTGGCGGCAAGAGGCAAATGACCACGGACTGTTTTCGATTGTGAATCGAACGTACGCATGCGACGCTGGCGTGTCAAGCGGCGTCGCGGAACGCCGCTCGCGCATCACCGGCTGAACAGCTCCCTGATCTCCGCGCAGCTCATCCCGAGGCCGAGCGCGAGCATCGTGTCGATCCTCGCCTGCCCCGGCCGTTTTCCGTACGCGAAGATCGCACCCGCTTCCAGTACCCTGCGACCACCGCCTGGATATCCGTACGTCGGCCCCACGCGCCCGCGCAATGCACGCGACGTGATCACCACCGGCTTGCCGGACGACACCCATCGCACGATTCCCTCGAACGCCGCGGGCGGCACGTTGCCGCGCCCCATCGCCGCGACGACCATCGCCTTCGCGCCGCTCTCGCGCGAGGCATCGAGCAGGCGCGCATCCGCGCCGGCCCACATGTGTACGATGTCCACCGGTTCCGCAGGACGCTCCGGTGCGAGCGGCTCCGGAATCTCGATCAGGTTTCGCCGGTAGCTCACCTCACCTTCATCGACATCGCCGAGGGCACCGAGGCTTGGACTCTCGAAAGCATCCCGTGCTTCGGTGTGCGTCTTCGTCACCTCGAGCGCGCTGTGAATCCGCTCGCCGAGGCAGACGAGCGTTCCCTTCCCCTGCGATAGCGGGCTCGCCGCCGCGCGCGCCGCATCGAGCAGGTTCGCCGGCCCATCCCATCCGAGGTCGCTCGCCGGCCGCATCGCTCCCGTGAATACCACGGGCTTGTCCGCCGGCACCGACCGCGCGACGAGATACGCGCTCTCCTCGAGCGCATCTGTCCCATGCGTCACCACGACGCCCTGCACCTCCGGCCGCGCGAGGTGCTCGACGACACGATTCCGTACCGCCCACATCCGCTCCACGGTCATGTGCGGACCGGGATACATCCCCCACTGCTCCACCTCGATATCCGCCACGTCGCTCAGTCCGCGCGTCGCGTGCACGATCTCGTCGCCCGTGAGCGTGGGGACGGAGCCGCCCAGCGCCACGTCGTGCTTCATCGAGATGGTGCCGCCGGTAAACAGGAGGACGATCATCCGCAGAGCACGCTCCCGCCGTTCACGTTGAGGATCTCGCCCGTGATGTGCCGGGCGAGTGACGAGCAGAGGAACACAATCGGGCCCGCGATGTCGTCCGCGGAGGCAACGCGTCCCAGCGGAATGCCCGCGTTGATCTTCGTCTTGCCGTCCTTCGCCATTGCCTCGGCCACCATCTCGGTGTCCACCCAGCCCGGCGCCACGGAGTTCACCGTGATGTCGCGCGGCGCGAGCTCCACGGCGAGCGACTTCGTGAACGAGATCACGGCCCCCTTGCTCGCGCCGTAGTCGGCATGAAACGACTCGCCGCGCTGTCCCGCCGTGCTCGACACGAGTACGATGCGTCCGCCATTCGTCA
>JBDSTA010000426.1:0-16183 GCA_039928475.1 Gemmatimonadaceae bacterium
CCCCCCAGAACCAGCGTAGTAGGGAGCACGCCCCCCACCACGGGGTCCTTTCGTCATTCCTACCGGGCTTCCATATGCTGGCTCATCTCGTCGCCGCCCTCCTCCAGTCCGCGACCCCGACTCCGCCCACCCCACCCACGCGCATCGTGCACAAGGTGGCCGATCGCGATTCAACGGGCCGGATCCATCGTGACAAGAAGGAAGCGAAGCGCATCCCGGTCACCGCCGAACACCTCGCGTCGGCCTTCAAGGACGACGCCGCGCGCTCGCTCCTCCACCTCGCGCGTGACGCGCGCACGCGCCAGGACTCCGCACTCTCCGGCTACGACGCCACCACCTACCAGCGCGTCTCGGCGGGGGTCGCCTTTACGAAGTTCGGGCGCGACCGCCTCGCCTTCCGCAGCGAGCAGGCCACGAAGGTCCGCTGGCGCCGCGGCATCGGCGCCTACGTCGACGTCACCGGCTCACGCACCGTCATGCCCATCGCGGGCAAGTCGGCCAACGTCCGCTTCGACGGCAACGTCTCCCCCATCCCGTACTATCCGGGGAGCGAGACGCTCTGGATCGGCTCGAGCGCATCGAACGATGCCGTGGACGAGAACGAGGGCATCGTCCACCCGCTCGCCCAGGGATCCGAGGCGTACTACACGTACGCGAGCGGCGACTCCGCGACCTTCCGCCTTCCCGACGGCACGGCCATCCGCCTGCGCGAGCTCCAGGTACGCCCCCGCATGCCGAAGTGGAACCTCGCGGTCGGCTCGCTGTGGTTCGACCTCTCGTCCGGCCAGCTCGTGCGCGCCGCGTATCACATGAGCGTGCCGATGGACATCAAGGCCGTCGCCGAGGAAGAGGACGGAGAGTCCTTCAACGACGTCCCCGCTCTCGTGAAGCCCCTCATCTTCCCGATGACCGCATCCGTCAGCGCCATTGGCGTGGAGTACGGATTGTACCAGGGACGCTTCTGGCTTCCGCGCGTACAGGTGCTCGAGGGCGGCGCGAACGTCAGCTTCGTCCACTCGCCATTCAAGCTCGAGCAGAAGTTCGAGTACTCGAACGTCAATACGGCCGATCCCCTTCCGCCCATCCCCATTCCTGACGACTCGGTGCGCCGCCGCGGCGGCCTGAACGTCCAGGTGCACGTGGGCGAGTCGAAGCGCGACTCGATTCGCAACGCGCGACGCAAGGATCGCAATCGCGGCGCATGTGACAGCACGGGCAATCGCGTCTACACCCGCCTGCCATCGGGAAATCCGGATCCCGTGATGACGGTGATCCCATGCGATTCGGCAAAGCTCGCGAACTCGCCGGACCTCCCGGGCTCCATCTACGACAAGGGAGAGGACGTGTTCAGCTCTCCCGAGATGGACGACCTCGTGCAACAGGCGCTCGGCATGGGCGCGCAGGCGGGATTCATGCCGTTGCCCGCGCACGCCGAGTGGATGAATCCGCGCTACAATCGCATCGAGGGACTGTCGGCCGGCGGTCGCGTGGACAAGACGCTCGGCGCCGGGTATTCGCTCTATGCCACGGGGCGCATCGGTATTGCGGACTGGGAGCCCAACGTCGAGCTCTCGGGCGCGCGCAGCGACTTGAAGCGCTCGCTCTCCGTCACCGCGTACAACCGGCTCGTGTCCGCCGGCGACTGGGGCAACCCCCTCACGCTCGGCAGCTCGATCTCCGCGTTCCTCTTCGGGCGCGACGAAGGGTTCTACTATCGCGCGTCAGGACTCGAGCTCGGCTCGGTGCCCGATGCCGGCGGCGGTGGCGCATTCATCTGGTCGCTCTTCGGCGAGCAGCAGCGAACGGCAGCGCAGAAGACGACGTTCTCCCTCGCGAAGGCCGTGCACGGCTCGGCGTTCGAGCCGAACTTCAACGCCGAGCGCGGTATCTACCTCGGTGGACGTACGCGCTATACGGGCACGCTGGGCCTCGATCCGCAGGGCTTTCGCCTCTTTACGGATTTCCGTATGGAAGGCGCGCGAGGCGACAGCAGCGCCTACGGTCGCGCGGCCGTCGACTTTACGGGCTCGCATGGCATCGGCAACGCCGGCGCCGTGGCGCTCACGCTCGCGGGAGGCACCTCGGTGGGCGACCTCACGCCGCAGCGCCTGTGGTATCTCGGCGGCTCGCAGTCGGTGCGCGGCCAGCGCCCCGGTCGCGCGGTGGGCGACGCGTTCTGGCTCGCCCGCGCGGAGATCGCGCACGGCGTCGGCGTCGTGCGTCCGGTCATCTTCTCCGACTTCGGCTGGGCAGGCGATCGCCGTCACCTGGACAAGGTCGGCCTGCCGCTGTCGGGCGCCGGCGCGGGCCTGACGATCATGGACGGCCTCGTTCGCTTCGACGTCGCGCGCGGCATCAATCCCGACCGCCAGTGGCGAGTGGACACCTACATCGAGGCGCGTTTCTAGCGGCTTTGTCGCCCCGAGCGCAGCGAGGGGCATGCACTTCCGCTTGATCCGCGCCAATCGCAGTCGAGATCCGCGTGGATCTGGCGTGCACCGCGCGCCACACTCAGGTTCAAGCCCATGCGCGCGCTGCTGCTGGTACCTGCTTGCTTCATGTCCGTCAGCGCGCACGCACAGGCCGTCCGCGGAGTCACCATCACGCCCGACTCCGCGCTCGTCCCTGGCGTCATCGTCACGCTCGTCGACAGCACGGGCACCCCGGTCTCGCGCGCGCTCGCCGACGACGGCGGGCAGTTCACGCTCCGCGCACCGGCTGCGGGCACCTATCGCATCGAGGCCAGGCGGCTCGCCTTCCGGCTGACGCTCGATCGCCCCATCGTGCTGGAAGCCGGCAAGATCCTCATCCACAACGTGATGCTCGGCGCCGCGCCCGTGCAGCTCGCCGCATTTCACGTCACGGCCGACCAGCAGTGTGCCGTGCATCCCGATTCGGGATCCGCGGCATTCACCGTCTGGGAGGAGGCGCGCAAGGCGCTTCGCGCGTCGCAGCTCACCCGCCTCACCCGCGCGTACAAGGTCGACGTCACTACGTTCGTGCGGCAGCAGGGCCCCACGCAGCAACGCTTCCGCGTGACGGACAGTGCGCACGCGACGGCGCTGCCCATCCGGCCATTCACGAGCCCGCCCGCCGCGGAGCTTGCCGAGCGCGGGTATGTCTCGCGTGACGCGCGCGGCGAGGTGTACCACGCGCCGGACGAGGACGTACTGCTCTCCGAGTCCTTCGCCGCGACCCATTGCCTGCGCATCCTCCCGGATTCCGGCGGCGGCGACAACGTGCGCCTCGCCTTCGCGCCCGTGCCCGGGCGTCGCCTGCCCGACATCAGCGGCGTCCTCACCATCGACCGCGCGTCGTCCGAGCTTCGCCGTCTCGACTTCAGTTTCACCAACCTTCGGGAGATTAACGTCGTCGCCACGCCTGGAGGCGAGATCGTCTTCCGGCGGCTGCCCGAGGCGAGCTGGCTCATCGAGCAGTGGGCCATTCGCCTCCCGGTTCCGGAGCAGCACGTCGCGCCAGTGGAGATCCAGGCGCCGGCACGCGTCGTTCGCGGCCAGTCCAGCATCCCCGTGTCCACGGGCGACACGCGCTATGGGCTGAAGACGACCGGGGGGTACGTCACCCGCGTGACGTTCGGCGCCGAGACCGTATGGATGAGGCCAGCACCAGGCGAGCCCTGAGGGGCGACGGAGCCCACTCGGACCCTCGCGAACCATCACGCGGCGGGTAGAGTTACTCTTTGTCATGCAGACCCTACTTCGCTACCTGCGCCCCTATTGGCGCTACGTCATCCTGGCGCTGGCCCTGGCGACCATCAACCAGGTCTTCTCGCTCCTCGATCCGCTGATCCTCAGCCACATCGTGGACGACTACGCGAGCCAGCACGAGAAATACTCGCGCGCCGCGTTCGTCGGCGGGGTGCTCAAGCTGCTCGCCATGGCCGTCGGCGTGGCTTTCGTGAGTCGCGTCGCCAAGAACTTCCAGGACTACTTCGTCAACGTCATCGTGCAGCGCGTCGGGGCGAACCTCTACTCCGACGGCATCCGCCACTCGCTCGCGCTCCCCTTCCAGACCTTCGAGGACCAGCGCAGCGGCGAGACACTGGGCAAGCTGCAGAAGGTGCGCTCCGACACCGAGAAGTTCATCAACCAGTTCGTGAACTTCGTCTTCACCACGCTCGTGGGCGTGGTGTTCGTGATGATCTACTCGTGGTCCGTGCACTGGTCGATCGCCCCGGCCTTCCTGCTGACGGTGCCGGTGCTGGCCATCATCAGCTCCACGCTGAGCAAGCGGGTGAAGACCATCCAGAAGGTGATCGTCAAGGAGACGACCGCCCTCGCCGGCGCCACCACGGAGTCGCTGCGCAACATCGAGCTGGTGAAGAGCCTGGGCCTCGCGAAGCAGGAGGAGCTGCGCCTCAACGCGACCACGGACAAGATCCTCCAGCTGGAGCTCAAGAAGGTCCGCTACATTCGCTCGATCAGCTTCATTCAGGGCACCGCGGTGAACTTCATCCGCACGTGCATCCTGTTCCTCATGCTGTACCTGATCTTCACGGGCTCCATGAAGGTGGGGCAGTTCTTCTCCCTGATGATCTACAGCTTCTTCATCTTCGGCCCGATGCAGGAGCTCGGCAACGTGATCAACACGTTCCGCGAGACCGAGGCGTCGCTCGAGACCTTCGAGGCAATCTTCAGGATTCCCATCGATCCGAAGCCGGCGAATCCCGTTGCGGTGGACGACCTGCGCACCCTCGCCTTCAACGGCGTGAGCTTCACGCACGCGACGGCCACGGCCCCGGCGCTCGCCGACGTGAGCTTCGAGGTGGGTCGCGGCCACACCATCGCGTTCGTCGGCCCGTCGGGTGCGGGCAAGACGACGCTCGTGAAGCTCCTCGTCGGCCTGTACCGTCCGAGCCACGGGACCATCACGTACAACGGGGTGTCGAGCGAGGAGGTGGACCTCGACAAGTTCCGCGAGCGCATCGGCTTCGTGACGCAGGATGCGCAGCTGTTCAGCGGCACCATTCGCGAGAACCTGCTGTTCGTGAAGCCCGACGCCACCGACGAGCAGTGCCTCGAGGTCCTCCGCCGGGCTGCTGCGCACTCGCTGCTCAACCGCGCCGACCAGGGCCTCGACACCGTGATCGGTGAGGGGGGCATGAAGATCTCCGGGGGCGAGAAGCAGCGTCTCTCCATCGCGCGTGCGCTGCTGCGGAACCCGCACCTGCTGGTGTTCGACGAGGCAACCAGCTCGCTCGACTCGCTCACCGAGGAGGAGATCAGCCGGACGATGCGCGACGTGGCGGCGAATGCGGACGTGATCACGGTCCTCATCGCGCACCGCCTGAGCACCGTGCTGCACGCCGATCGCATCTTCGTGCTGGAGCGCGGCCGTGTGGTGGAAGACGGGCAGCACGACGCCCTGATCGAGCGGAAGGGACTGTACTACGCCATGTGGCGCCAGCAGGTCGGCGAGCGCCGCCCGTCCTCGGCGCTGCCCTCCGCGCCCGCGAAGGGGATGGCCGTGGCAGGCTAGGATCGGCGGCAGCGACTTCCCTCGCGACCAACGTGAGGTTCGCACTCCGGGACGCAGTGACTGCCGAGCCAACGCGCTCACGCAGTTCCTGCGTCCTTCTGCGCTGGCGAAGCCTGCGTCCTTCTGCGTACGCAGTGAGGCTTTTTCCAGGTGATTCGTAGCGGTAAGAACGCCCGAATCCGCCATACATGCATATGCACATATCGTTGTCCAACAACGACTTATGTGATCCACCCCACATTTGCATACATCGCAAAATGAGCCACTACTGGCAGACCGCCGCAATGCCCAGCTCGCCTCGCCCACCAGCCGATACCTAACCGGTTGCCACGCAAGCACTTGCCAGTCGGCCAAATATGGCATGGAGCTCGCCTTACGACTAGTATATGGACGGCCATGAACACACCAGAGAACATCCGGTCAAAGTGACCAGCAGGCACCGCTTCGGCGAACGCCCGAGCGGAGCCCTGTCCCACGAGCTGTGGCGCGGAGTCTCGGCCGCCGAGGTCCTCGTGGCCCACTGGCGTGCGCGCATCGTCACCGCTCTCGTCATCGCCGTCCTCCAGCTCGGCCTCATGCGTCCCGCGGTGGCACATCCCGCAGACGCCCTCCGCCTCCTCGGTGCCCTCGCGGTCGTCATCGGCTACGTCCTCGCCGTGTCCGGCATCCACATCGTGATCCTCCGCGCGCACCGCGCCGCGGCGTGGCTCGTCACGCTCGCGCTGGTCACCGACCTCCTCTTCGTCTTCCTCGGCATCCTCACCACCACGACCCCCGAGCACTACGAGCGCGCACTCATCGGGATGGTCGTCGTCGTGCACATCGCCAACTTCTTCTTCGGCCGCCGCCAGGCATGGCGTGTGGTGCAGGTGGGGATCGCCGGCTACGTGGCACTGATCGCCAGCGCCGCCCTGCGCGGACTGACGATCGACGTCGCCGAGGAGATGTGGACGCTCGTGCTCTGTGCGGGCGGCATCGTGCTCATCGTCATCCAGGCCGGCGATGTCAGGCGCCGGCTCCGCACCATCGTGCGACTCTTCGAGCACGCCGAGCAGGGCGACTTCTCACGCGAGTACGATGCGGCCGCCGACGGACGTCCCGACGCCATCACCCGCGTCGGCGTCGCCTACAACGGTGTGCGTGCACAGCTGGCGACGATGGTCCTCACCGACCCGCTCACGGGCTGCCTCAACCGGCGCGGCTTCGACCAGGCGCTGAGTCGCGAGATCGCGCGCTCCACGCGCGCGGGAAGCGAGTTCGCGCTCCTCGCGATCGACCTCGATCACTTCAAGCGCGTCAACGACACCTACGGCCACATCGCCGGCGACGACGTGCTCCGCGCACTCGGCGCGCTGCTCGCGAAGGGCGGACGCGCCGGTGACGTCGTCGCGCGCGTTGGCGGCGAGGAGTTCGCCATCCTGCTCGCCGACAGCGGCGAGGTGGGCGCGCACCTGTTCGCGACGCGCCTCTGCGAGCGCATCCGCCAGCACGAGTTCATCGTTGCGGGCGCGGACGACCCGCTCACGATCACCACGAGCATCGGCGTCGCCGTCGGCGCGCCGCGTGGCATCAACGACTTCGCCGAGCTGCTCTGGTCCCGCGCCGACGACGCGCTCTACGCGGCGAAGCGCGCGAACCGCGATTGCGTGCGCGCGTGGACGTCCGACATCCGGCATTCCGGGCAGCACATCGCCATCGTGGCGCAACGGCCGGCGTAACCGGCCGCTGCGCGAGCTACGCCAGCAAGGTATCGAACGCGGCATCGCATACGGCGAGACAGCGCTCCAGCCCCTCGAGCGTGTGGTCGCCCATGTGGCCGATGCGGATCGACGTCTCCTTGTTCTTCCCGTAGCCGCTGCCGATGGTGAAGCCACGCTCCGAGACCGCGCGCAGCACCTTGCTCGCCGCGAGCGTCTCGGGCAGCACGATGCTCGTCACCGATGGCGAGCGCTTGCCCTCGGTCGCGAGCACGCGAATGCCGCCACCGTGCCGCGCGGCGAGCGCGTCGACCCAGGCGTACGTCCGCTTCGCCATCGCCGCATGACGCGCCCAGCGCACCTCCATCGTCTCCGCCGCGATCGCGGGGAGCTGCACGTCGCCCGCGAAGAACAGCGGGATGGCCGGCGTGTTCGGCGTCTGGTTCTTCGCCGCGTACGCGTCGAACTCCACCAAGTCGAAGTACAGGCCACGTCCCGCCTGCGACGCCGCGCGCTCGATGAACGACGGCGACGCCACCGCGAATGCGAGTCCCGGCGGCAGCGCGAGCGCCTTCTGCGATCCGGTCAGCGCGTAGTCGAGCTCCCAGTCGTCGAACCGCAGCTCGGCGCCGCCAACGCCGGTGACGGAATCCACCAGGCACACGGCGCCATGCTCGCGCGCGAGGCGCGTCACCGCGCGCACATCCGTGAGCGCGCCCGTGGACGTCTCGGAGTGCACCACCGTCACCGCCGCGTACGACGCGCCCTTCAACCGCTCGGCCACGACATCGAGGCTCACGCTCTCGCCCCACGCGACGTCGATCACGTCGTTCTCGCGGCCGCATGCCTTCACGATCGCCGAAAAGCGCGCAGAGAACGCGCCGTTCACGATGGAGAGGATACGTCCCGCCGGCGCGCATCGCACGGCGGCCTCCATCAAGCCCGTCGCGGACGAGCTGCTGATGTACACCGGACGCGTCGTGCCGAACACATGACGCAACGCGACCTGCAGCCGCACGTACATGGACTCGAACGCGGGGCCGCGATGCGGGATCATCGGCCGCGTCATGGCGTCGAGCACTTCCTGGCGCACCTCGGTGGGTCCGGGGAAGAAGAAGGTGCCGTTGGTGAGGAGGGGAATCGTCATTCCAGCACTGTCTCCGCGAGTTGTTCGAACGATTCGAGCACGAGGTCGGCGCCGATGCAGATGGTCGGGCGACGGACGAAACCGATGAAGGCGGCGAACGAGTCGACCGCGGGCCGTACGGCAAGGTCCGTCGCGCCGTCGCCCACGGCAAGCACCGGCCGCGGAAGGTCGAGCGCCTCCACCACCGACCGCTTTCCATCGGCCGTCGTCAGCGGCGACGCACTGTCGAAGCCAGCGTACTGGCCGTCACTGGTGAACTGTACGCTCACCGCATGCACGTCCCTGTCCGGGATGCCGAGGTAGGCTGCCAGTGGGAGGATCGCCTCCCGGATGCCGCCGCTCACCACCACCACGCGCCGGCAGCGCGTGAGGAGCGTCGCGATGACATCGGGCGCACCGGGCGCCACTGTCGCGATGTAGCGCGCGCCCAGTGCCTCCACTTCACTCGCCGTTGGGCGTACGAGTTCGAGTCGCTCGCCATACACGGCGTCCAGCGCGATCTCCGCGCGCATCGCACGGTCCGTGAGGCCCGCCACGCGCGCGGCGAGCTCGTCGCCGCGAAGCCCCGCGAGCCAATCGATACCCTCTACGCCCGAGAGCGTGGAGTCCACGTCGAGCACCACGCTCGCGAAGCGCGTGGTGCTCACAGCACGTTGCCCGGCGCGAGTATGCCCTTCGGGTCCAGCTCGTCCTTTACCGACTGCATTGTGCGCACCTGGAGGGGAGACATCTGGAGCGGCAGCCATTTCCGCTTGAGCTTCCCGATGCCATGCTCGGCGGCAACGGTCCCGCCGAGCGCGATCACCTCGCGCAGCGTGGCTTCGACGACCTTCTCGATGCGCGCGAGCTCGCCCGCGTCCTGCGCGATGAAGTTCTGGTGCGGATGGCCGTTGCCGGCGTGGCCGTAGGTCACGGCCTGTGCGACGCCGGCCTCGGTCGCGAGCGAGCGCGCCTTCGCGATGGCGCGTGCGAGATGACGGTAGGGGACGGCCCAGTCCGTGGAGACCTTTCGTCCCCCGTGCGGGCGACGCAGCGCACCGCGCTCGTTCATGTGCGCGGGCACCGCGTGCCGCACGCGCCGCGCGTCGCGCAGTGCGGTCTCGCCATCGTACACGCGCACGTCGTCCACGATCGCGTCGTACGTCTCGGCGAGCGCGAGCCATTCGTCGAGCGCCGGTTCGGTTCCGCGCGGCGCCACTTCCTCGACGTACACCAGCGCCGTCGCGCCAAGCGCCCACGCGGTCGACTCCTCCGCCTCGCGCACGATGCCAAGCGCGAGGACGTCGAAGTACTCCAGGCAGCGCGGATGCACGTCGCCGCTTTCGCGCGCGGCGACGATGAACCTGAGCGCCGCATCCTCGGTGACGAACGGGATCGCGAGGCCCACGACATGCTCCGGCAGCGGCAGCAGCGCGAGCTCCGCCTCGACCACGACGCCGAGCGTTCCTTCGCTGCCCACGAACCAGTCCACCGGGTCGTGCGCGAATGCGTAGCCCACCGTGTTCTTCTCGAGCGCGCTGCGGCGCACCTCGGTGATGGAGCCGTCGGCCAGAGCCACGCGTAGCGCTCGCACGTGCGGTCGCGTTGCGCCGTATCGCAGCGATCGCGCGCCGGACGCATTGCAGGCGACCGCACCGCCCACCGTGCACTCCTCCTCGCTCGTCGGGTCGGGTGCGAAGAGCAGGTCGTGCGCCGCGCACGCGCGCTTGAGGTCCCCCACCAGCACACCCGGTTCCACGCGGGCGATGCGCGCGACGGGATCGATGTCGATGATCTTCTGCATCGCACGGAGCGACATCACGAGCCCGCGATCGCAGATGGATGCACCGGTGGTGCTCGTCTGTCCGCCCGCAGTCGTCACCGGAGTGCCCGATGAGAACGCCTCCGCGAGCAGCGCCGATACCTCGTCGGCCGACGCCGGGCGAGCGACGCCCTCGGGTACGAGCACCAGCCCCGATGCATCGGCGGCGTACGCACGGCGCACCTCCTCGTCGCGCGAGATCTCCGGTGCCACGCCCATCAGCCGTTGCGGAAGTGGATGACCGTCGCCGACGTGATGTCCGTCAGCTTGAGCAGCGCTTCGCGCACGCCCGCCGCCACGGTGCCGTCCACACTCACGGCTGCCAGCGCCTCACCGCCCTGCGCGAGTCGCGCCTGGTGATACTCGCCGATGTTCACGCCGGCATCGCCGAGCAGCGTGCCGACGCGCCCGATCACGCCGGGCACGTCGTGGTTGGTGAGGACGATCAGCGTGTCGCGCGGCGCGACGTCCACATGGAAGCCGCCGATGCGCGTGAGGCGCGCGGGTGAACCATCGGGCGCCGTACCGGCGACGGCGATCTCCTGCATCCCGCCGCCCACGCTCACCTGGATCCCATAGGGGCCGAGCGCCTGCGACTCCGAGCACGCGAGCTCGATGCCCCGCCCCTCGGCCAGTGCGCGCGCGTTGATCAGGTTGAGGCGTTCGACCTCCACCGCGCCTTCGAGCACACCGGCCGCTGCCGACGCGAGCAGCGCCGCCGAGGCGCCGGCCACTTCCGAGCCGCAGCGCAGCGAGATCCGCTGCACGGCGCGCACACCGCGATCGGCGAGGATCGCGCGCGCGACGGCCGCGGCGCGGCGCGCCACCGTGAGTGCAGGCTGGAGCTCGCGCCAGTCGCTCACCCCGGCGCCCGCGACGTTGATGGAGCGCGACAGCTCGTTGTGCAGCAGCGCGTCCCGCACGGCGGCGCATGCGTCCACGGCAACGTTGCGCTGCGCCTCGGCGCTCGATGCGCCGATGTGCGGCGTGAGGAGCGTGTTCGGCGCGCGCCGCAGTGGATGGTCAGCCGCGAGCGGCTCCTTCGTGAACGCATCGACGATGGCGCCGCGCAGCTGCCCGCTCTCGAGCGCCTGCAGGAGGGCCGCCTCCTCGATGATGCCGCCGCGCGCCATGTTCACGGCAATCGCGCCGCCCTTCAGGCGCGCGAGCTCGCGGCGGCCGATCATCCCTTCCGTCTCTTCCGTGAGCGGCGTGTGCACCGTCACGATGTCCGCCTGCTCGAGTCCTTCCTCGAGCGTGGCGAGACGGCGCACCTTGAGGGCGCGGAAGCGCTCGTCGCCCACGTACGGGTCGTAGCCGGCCACGTCCATGCCGAATGCGAGCGCACGCGTGGCGATCTCACCGCCGATGCGGCCCACGCCGACGATCACGAGCGTCTTCCCCTTGAGCTCCGTGCCGAGGAGCTGCGAGCGGTCCCACTTGCCCTCCCGCATCGACGTGGCCGCGTGGGGCAGGTGCCGGATCAGCCCGATGATCGTGCCGAAGAAGAGCTCCGCGACCGCGACCGTGTTGCCCGCGGGCGCATTGATGACCGCGATGCCCAGCTCCGTTGCGGCATCGATCGCGATGTTGTCCACGCCGACGCCCGCGCGCCCGACCACGCGCAGCTTCGTGGCGCGCGCAAGCAGGTCGCGCGTAATGCGCGTGGCACTTCGGCCGACGAACGCGTCGTAGTCGCCGATGCGCTCGAGCAGCTCCGCAGGCGGCAGCGTCGGCAGCTCGTCCACGACGAACGACGGTTCAGCCGTGAGCAGGGCGACGCCGTCGGCATCGATGTCATCCGTGACGAGAATTCGGTAGGGCACAGTCGTGTCTGGGGAGCGGGTCTCCGCAAGCTGATGGGCCGCGGGGCCGCGGGCAACCCATGGGCGGCAGCGTGCCCACAAGGCATATTCGGGTCCATGCCGACTGTCTCTCGACGCGACCGTTACATGGACCTCGCCGCGCTGGCGTGCATCGTCGCCGGCGTGGCGCTCTGCCTCATCGCGAATGGAAAGCTCCAGGCGCTCTCGCGCCTTTCCTACCAGCATCCAGGACCACCGAACCAGTCCGCGCTCGCCGCGGCGGACCGCGCGCGCTACCTGGCCTACGGTGGCGTGGCGGTCATCGTGACGGGCTGCATCGTCGGCGTGACCGGCGCGATCCGGTTGTCTCGGCGCAATGCCCTGACACCACGAGCGTAGCGGGGCACGTCGCACGATCTACTCGATCGTGAACATCCCTTCGCTCACCAGCACCGTCGCGCCGCCCACGCGCACCCCGGTCACCACGCCCGCCACCACGTCGCACTCCACCTCGAGGATGCTCGGCCGGCCCATCTCGAAGCCCTGCTCGACGCGCCACCTGAGCATCCCGTCGCGCATCGGGTTCCGCGCCGCGAGATAGCCCGCCAGCGCCGCGTTCGCGCTCCCCGTCGCCGGATCCTCGGCGATGTTCAGCCCCGGCCCGAACATGCGCGCATGCACGTCCGAGCCCGGTCGCTCGCCCTCCATCGCGAACACGAACACCTCCGACGCCCACGCGCCCTTGAGTGTCGCGTCCCATGCGTCCATCTGGATGCGCGCGCGAGCTACCGCGTCGCGGCTGTGCACGGGTACGAACATGAAGGGCAGGCCACACGAGAGCCCCTCCGCCGTCCACGGTGCGTCCATGAGGTCCGACGTCGCAAGGCTCAGCACGCGCGCCATCGTCGCGCGATCGGGCGCGCCAGGACCCGCCTCCGGCAGCTTCGCGACGCTCAACTGTGCGAACACGGGCGCGCCATTCACTGAGCGGATCTCCACCGGCACGGGGCCGACGTTCTCGCCGAACACGATCTTCGTGCGCTCACCGGTGAGCGCGATGTCGCCGATCGCCGCGAGCACGTGTGCCGTGCCCACGGTGGGATGGCCCGCAAAGGGAATCTCACCCGTGGGCGTGAAGATCCTGACACGCTTCGTGTGCGCCGCATCCTCCGGCGGATAGACGAACGTCGTCTCCGAGAAGTTGAACTCCCGCGTCACGTCGAGGAGCCGCGCCTCCGGGATCCCGCGCGCATCCGGGAACACCGCGAGCTGGTTGCCGCCGAACGGCGTGTCCGTGAACACGTCCGCCGTGAGATACCGGTATCTGGCCATGACCCAAGATGCACGGTGATTCGCCCTCCGGCACCTAGCGTCAGACGCGGAACGGACGCACCATACGCGCATGCGGCACCCCACCCGCCCATGAAGCGCGCCGCCATCGCGCTCGCCATCGTCATCCCTATCGCCATCGCTTCGCTCCCGGGTGCGGCGCGCGCGCAGTCACTTGCGCGCATCACGGGCACGGTCACCGACAGCGTCCGTGTGAAGCCCCTGGTGGATGCGATTGTCGCGCTCGTGCCCGTGGGGGCGAAGGCGGGCCTGATTCGCACGGCGATCACCGACGCGCGCGGACACTTCGTCATCGACAGCATCGCCGCCGGCCGCTACGCAGTGGACTTCGCGCATCCGCTGCTCGACACGCTCGAGCTCACCCTCGCCGCGCGCGAGGTCGTGCTCGTCGAGGGCGCACAGCTCACGGTCAACCTCGCGATTCCCTCGGCGGCGTCACTCCGCACCGCCGTGTGCCCGGGCATCTCGCTCGGCGCCGGCCGCGGGGCCTTGCTCGGGCAGGTGCGCTTTGCCGACGACGATCGCGCGCTCCCCGGCGCGTCGGTCGTCGTCGCGTGGGTCGACCTCCCCACGGAGCGCGACATCGTCCGCCTCTTCCAGAACCAGACGGGGCGCGTCGTCGCGAATGCGCTCGGGCAGTATCGCTTCTGCGACCTGCCCACCGACACGTGGCTCGAGATCCAGGTGCAGATGGCCGGCCGCGCCGGCAGCGTCGTGCGCGCGATGATCGAGGACAGCGTCGGTGTCTCGCTGCTCAACCTCTCCCTCGCGTCCGACGCGAACATGCCGCTCGTCTCGCGCGACTCGGCACGCCGCGATAGTCTCGTCACGTCGTACTTCGCCGGCACCGCGACGCTCAGTGGCATCGTGCGCGGCGTCGAGGGACGTCCCATCGCCGACGCGCAGGTGCGCCTCGCCGACGCCGCACCCGTTGCCCTCAGCGACTCCCTCGGTCACTTCCAGCTGTCGGGCCTGCCCGCGGGCTCGCAGCTGCTCGAGGTCAAGCGCATCGGGTACCTCGCCATGGGCCAGAACGTCGAGCTTCGCAACGGCGAGGCGACCTATCGCGACGTGAGGCTCGCGCGCGTCGTCTCGCTCGACACCATGCACGTCATCTCGACGCGGCTCGACCTGCGCGACTTCGAGTTCCGCTCCAAGGGCGGCCTCGGCCACTTCCTCCGCGCGAGCGACATCGCCAGGCGCGGCGTGGGCGACATCGCATCGCTCGTGCGGCAGATGCCCGGCTTTCGCGTGGAAGGCCGTGGCCTCGATGCCCGCGTGTACTCGCTCCAGGCGTCCGAGGTGCGCGGCCTTCGCGCGTGTCGCGTGAACGTCGTGATCGACGGCAACCAGTTCCTCGAGGTGGGGCTGCTCAACCCCGACGACGTCCAGGCGATGGAGTTCTACACCACCGGGATGGGTGCGCCCCCGCAGTTCAGCTCGGACTGCGGGCTCATCATCATCTGGACCAAGAAGCGCCGGACGCCGCCTACCGCTCAGCCATGAACGGATAGCGGTAGTCCGTCGGCGGCGAGAAGGTCTCCTTCACGCTGCGCGCGCTGATCCACCGCACGAGGTTGAGCTTCGACCCCGCCTTGTCGTTCGTGCCCGAGCCGCGCGCGCCGCCGAACGGCTGCTGGCCGACCACCGCGCCCGTCGGCTTGTCGTTCACGTAGAAATTTCCGGCGGCGTTGCGAAGCGCCATCATCGCCTCGCGCACCGCGCGGCGATCGTTCGCGAACACGGCACCCGTGAGCGCGTATGGCGACGTCCGGTCCACGATGCGCAGCGTCTCCTCCCACTTCGCGTCCTCGTACACGTGCACCGTGACCACCGGTCCGAAGATCTCCTCGCAGAGCAGGCGATACCCGGGATCCGCCGTCTCCACGAGCGTCGGATGGATGAAGTAGCCCTCCTTGCCGTCCACCTTTCCGCCCGCGATGACCGTCGCGTTCTTCTTCGCGTCGTCCACGTACTCGGAGATCTTCGTGAATGCCTTCTTGTCGATCACGGCGCCCATGAAGTTCCGGAAGTCCGTGATGTCGCCGACCTTGAGCTCCTCGATCATCGCGACCGCGCGCTCCTTCACTTCCTTCCACAGCGAGCGCGGCACATAGATGCGGCTCGCCGCCGAGCACTTCTGCCCCTGGTACTCGAAGCCGCCGCGCACGATGGCGACGGCGAGCGCCTGCGCATCCGCCGAGGGATGCGCGACGATGAAGTCCTTGCCGCCCGTCTCGCCGACGATGCGCGGATAGCTCGCGTAGCGCGACATGTCCGCGCCGATGGTCTGCCACATCGAGTTGAACACGCCCGTGCTGCCCGTGAAGTGCACGCCGGCCAGGTCACGGTGCGACAGCGCGACGTTCGAGATCTGCACCGCGTCGCCCGGCACCAGGTTGATCACGCCCGGCGGCAGGCCCGCCTCCTCGAGGAGCTTCATCAGGTAGTACGCCGACAGCATCGCCGATGCGGCCGGCTTCCACACCACCGTGTTGCCCATGAGCGCGGGCGCCGTGGGCAGGTTGCCCGCGATCGACGTGAAGTTGAACGGCGTCACCGCGTACACGAATCCCTCGAGCGGCCGGTAGTCGAGCTGGTTCCACATGATGTTGTTGCTGATCGGCTGCTCGTCGTACAGCTGCTGCGCGTAGTACGGGTTGAACCGCCAGAAGTCGATCAGCTCACACGCCGCGTCGATCTCCGCCTGATACACCGTCTTGCTCTGGCCCAGCATCGTCGCGGCGTTGATCGTGTCGCGCCACGTCGTGGTGAGCAGCTCCGCGGCGCGAAGGAAGACCGCCGCGCGATCCTCCCACGCCCAGTTCGCCCAGTCGGCCGACGCGCGCCTCGACGCCTCGATGGCTTGCGTCACGTGCGCGGG
>JBDSTA010000427.1:0-4915 GCA_039928475.1 Gemmatimonadaceae bacterium
GAGGCGCGCTGCGGATGCCGCGCGACGGCGATGACGGCCGCATCGTACTCCACGCGCAGGCAGCCGCCGCAATCGCGGCTCGCCTGCGAGAGCTGGGCGTGCAGGTAACGGCGCGCCGCACCGATGCCGTGCGTGGCCGAGAGCGTATCGGAGAAGGTGTTGCGCGTGCCGAATGCAACGAGCGCCGAGTCGGTGGCGCGGATGCGCGCGGGCGAGACGTCGGCGAGTGCGGCGACGATGGACGCATCGCGCGCGAGGCCGATGCGCGGATCCCCGAGCCAGCCGGAGCCGGTGGGAATGACGCCCACCCCAGACACCGACGGCGCGATCTCGACGTGCGTGGTGGTGGATGTGCAACCGCCCAGGGTGACGAGGGCGGCGATGGCGGCGAACGCGGAACGCACGTCTCGCTAGAACATCGACATCGCGAGGAACGAGCGCAGCGAATCGTTCGTGTTGCGCAGCCTCCCCGAGAGCACTCGCGTCACCGACCAGAGGACCTTGTACGCCATCTCGCGATTGAAGTCGAGGAGCATCTCGAAGTCGGGGCGCGTGATGGTGAGCACGGTGGTGCCGCCGTTGGAGATGGCGTGCGTGGAGCGCTCGCTGCGATCGAACACGGCCATCTCGCCGAAGAGCGCGCCCATCTTGAGGATGGCGAGGGCCTCCTCGCCGCTGCCGGGGACGTCGCGGCTGATGCGCACCTCGCCTTCGCAGATGAGGTAGAGCCGGTTGCCGCTCTCACCTTCGCGGAAGATGTACTCGCCGCTGACGAACTTCTCCTCGCGGCACACCTCGGCGATCTCGGCGATCTCGCTGTCGTCGAGGTCCTTGAAGATGGCGACGTTCTTGAGCAGTTCGATGGTATCGGGCATGCGACTCCGCGTTCGCTGGCACGTCGAGGAAACGAAAGCTTAGGGGCGCGCGGGAAGGGGGGCAAGCACCTGTTTCGTCCCGCCGATTATCATTCACGGTCATGACATCCCGCGGCGCGCTGGGTCGCATCCCGAATCTGCTGTCCTGGTCGCGGCTCGCGCTGGCGGCGGGCTTCGTCGCGTCGGGTGGAACGGGGGCGCAGATCGGGCTGATCGGAGCGGCGGCGGCAACGGACTTCCTCGACGGATGGCTCGCGCGGAAGGTGAAGGCGACGTCGAAGTGGGGCGCGCTGCTGGACCCGATCGCGGACCGCGTGTTCGTCCTCACGGTGGTGGCGACGTTCCTGTTCACGGGCATGCTGTCGACGACGCAGTACTTCGTCATGATCCTGCGCGACGTGATGACGGCGGTGGGCTTCCTCGTCGCGCGGATGATCCCGTGGCTGCGCACGGTGCCGTTCAAGGCGCGCATGCTCGGCAAGGTGGTGACGGTGCTGCAACTGGTCACGCTCGCGGCGGTGCTCGTCGCGCCGAGTGCGGTGACGCCGCTCATCGTGGCGGTGGGCGTCGCGGCGCTGCTCTCGATTGGCGACTACACGCTCGCGCTGTGGCGCGCGCGGCCGCAGGCGCCCGCGTGATGCGTGTGGCCGTGTTGGCGATGGCGGCGGTGCTCGGCGCTGGGCGCGTTGCGCTGGCGCAGGTGACATCGCCCGGGCTTCGGCCGGAGTTGCGCGCCGATGTGGTCGCGATCGGCAGTCGTGTGGCGGTGCAGGCCGGCGGCGGTGTGCAGGTGCCGTTCGGGTACTACACGCGGGTGGGGGTCATCGCGGCGGCGGGTGCTGATCTCGGCCGCTTCGACCAGGACGCGAGCGCGCGGGTGGACGTGATCGCGCGGTTCCTGTTCGATCCGTTTCGCCAGCAGCGTTGGGGCGTGTCGGCGGGGGGCGGGGTGAGTGCGCGCGCGGTGGCTGGGGACAAGGTGCGGCCCTATCTCGTGGCGGTCGTCGATGTGGAAGGTCGACGCCTCGGGTCGGTATCGCCCGCGTTGCAGTTGGGCGTAGGAGGAGGTGTACGGGTGGGGATCGGGCTGCGGTGGGGAGCGGCTAGCTCGCGGTAGGCTTCGGACGGTCGGATGGCAGGCCGTCGGAAAGGGGCCGGTTTGCGTGCGGCGTGCGGCGGGGGACGTCGGACGGTGCGCCAACTGAAGTGCATGCCCCTCGCTTCGCTCGGGGCGACAAAGGGAGCTCGGGGCGACAACGGAAACAACAAACGCCCCCGATGAACCGGGGGCGTATCGTGTCCTTCGTCGTTCAGGTGCTGCGGAGGATCAGGCCGCGGAGGCGGCGTCCGTCTCCACGCGGGCCTTCGGCGGCTGCGCGAAGCGCTTGCCGAGGGTCTGCAACTCCGTGATCTGCTGCTCGCTCAGCTCCGGGAAGCGTTCCGTCATGTACTTGATCGTCTCGGCGAACCACTCCTCGACGTGCTCCGGATCGGCGCCGACGACGCCACAACGCATGATATGCTGGAACAGCTCGTCGCGTGCCTGCTCGAACGGCGAAGGCTCCACGGGTCCTGCGTACCGACGTGCACCTGTATTTTTCTGCGGCTTGGCCATGAATTCGGATTGATTGTTGGTGACTCCGGAATATAACATCTTTCGGACCAGTATCCCAGTTGCAGATACGATTTTCAGCTCTGGAGTGCTGTGACGCCGATGAATTCGAGGAGCAGGGAGACGATCGTCTCCGGCGCCTCCTCCGGGACAAGACGTCCCACGCCGGGCAGGTGGACCAGCCGGGCCCCGGGAATCGTGTCCGCGAGGCGGTCCGCGAACTTCGGCGTGACCCATGGATCCTGGTCGCCCCAGACGATGAACGTCTGCTGCGGCAGCGTGCCGAGCTCGGCGTCCTCCATGTCCTCGTCGTCCACCGAGCGGGCCAGCAGGAGCAGGTGATTCAGCCCCTCCGCGCCGACGTACGGCGCCAGGTACCGGGCCACGAGCTTGTCGGGCATGGACGTCTCGTCGGCCACGCTCCGGCGCAGCAGCTCGCCCAGGATGGGCGCGGCGCCGAGGATGCCGCGGCTCACCCGGAAGGCGAAGCGCGCGGTGTTCCGCTGGAGCGTCGTGATGTCCTCCGCGGGGATCTCGTCGAGCGCGATCGGGTTGATCAGGAACAGCCGGTCCACGCGCTCAGGGCGCGTGGCGGCGAGGCGCAGCGCGACAGCGGCGCCGAGGTCGATGCCGACGATTGTGGCCTTGGGGAGCCGGAGGGCGGTGAGGGCACGATCGACGAGCTCCGCCTGCGCGGCGATGCCGAAATCGGCGTCGAAGGGGCGGTCGGACTCGCCGTACCCGAACAGGTCGATGGCGAAGGCGGTGCGGTTCGCGATGGCGATCTCGGGGGCGATATTCCGCCAGAGGAAGCTCGAGGTGCCGAAGCCGTGCAGGAGCACGACCGGCGCGCCGCCGTGGCCGTACCGCTCGATGTGCATCGAGCCCGGTCCGACCGGAATGCGCAACAGATCAGCGTCGATGGGACCTTTCCTCCGTGGAAGCGGGTAGTGTCGCGGCCCGTGGGGCAGCGGTCAAGTCCGGTGCACAATGCACGCCTCGCGCCGCACGTTCCAGCCGCCTAACTTTCGAGCTCGAGCACAGCTTTCATTTCCGAGGAACTTCATGGCGAAGAAGGTCGAGCAGGGTACGCGTCGGGGACGTCCGAACGCGGTGGCGTCAGCCAAGCGCAGCGGACCGGGGAAGGGCTTCTGGCTCGCGATCGGACTCGTCGCCGTGATCGGCATCGGCGCGCTGGCCTACGTGACGACGCGCCCCAAGGCGGCGATCGCCACGGTGGACCCGTCGCTGCCGCCCATGAAGGCACAGGGATACGTGATCGGCAGCCCGACGGCGCCGATCGAGATCCTGGAGTTCGCGGACTTCGAGTGCCCGGGCTGCGGCCAGTTCGCGACGCTCACGGAGCCGGACATCCGCACGCGCCTCATCAACACGGGCCAGATCCGGATGCGCTACCTCGACTACCCGCTCCCCATGCACAAGAACACGTGGGATGCGTCGCTCGCGGCGGCCTGCGCGAACGACCAGGGGAAGTTCTGGGAGATGCACGACGCGATCTTCCAGAACCAGGACAAGTGGAACGGCGAGGCGACGAGTCGTCCGCGCGGTCCGCTCGGCGAGCTCGCGAAGGGTCTCGGGCTCGACATGGCGAAATACGGCTCGTGCATGGAGGCGGAGACGCACCGCGCGCAGATCGCGGGCAACCTCGCCGAGGCGGAGCGTCGGCAGATCGGGCAGACGCCGACGTTCGTGATCGGTGGCAAGGTGATCCCCGGCGCGCTGCCCTTCGACCAGTTCAAGAAGCTGGTCGACGACGAGATCGCGAAGCTGCCGAAGGGTACGCCCGCGGCGGTGACGGACACGGGAGCGAAGAAGGGCACGTGACCAGGCGCATGCTGGTGGCGCTGGTCGCGCTCGCCGGGCTGTTCGTCGCGCTCTACCTCACACTGTACAAGCTCGGCTACATCGGCACCCTGGCGTGCGGCACGGGCTCGTGCGAGCTGGTGCAGGCGTCGAAGTGGGCGACGTTCCTCGGCGTGCCGGTGGGCGCGTGGGGGGTGGCGTTCTACGTCGGCGTGCTGGCGCTCGCCCTCGTGGGCGTGATGCCGGCGAACGCGGAGCGGATCGGGGTCTCGCAGCTCCTTCTGGCGATGACGGGCACGGGAGTGCTCTTCTCGGCGTGGCTCACGTATCTGGAGCTGTTCGTCATCCACGCGATCTGCCGGTGGTGCGTGGTGTCGGCGGTGCTCGCGACGATCCTCTTCGTCGTGGCGTGGCTGGACTACCGCGAGGTGTCGGGGTGGGCCGACGAGCTCGCGGCGGAGTTGCGGGGCGAGGGTTATGGCGGCTCGCTTCGGAACACGGCCGAGGTGTCGCTCAGGGCGGTGAAGCCGCCGGAGTGATCGTTCGCTCGGCTCGGCCACGGCTTCAGGGATCTTCGCCGGTCGGTCGCGTGCATCCGCTTCGC
>JBDSTA010000428.1:0-11098 GCA_039928475.1 Gemmatimonadaceae bacterium
CATTCACGGGACGCGCCGACGCGGGCGCGGTAACTCACCGCGTCATGTCGTCAGCAGCACCTTTCCGGTCGTCGCCCGGCCCTCGAGAGCGCGGTGGGCATCCGCCGCGCGCGCGAGCGGGAATTCCGCGCCGACCCGAATGGCCAGCGAACCGTCACTGACGCCCGAAAGCACGTCCCGCGCACGCCAGCGGAGCTCCTCACTGCTCGCGACGTAGTGACCCAGCGTGGGCCGCGTGAGGAAGAGCGAGCCCTTGCGGCTCAGCAGCAGCGGATCGAACGGCGGCACGGGCCCGCTCGATTGCCCGAACAGGGCGAGCATGCCGCGCGGTGCGAGGCAGTCCAGGCTCTTCTCGAAGGTCGTCGCCCCCACGGAGTCGTAGACGACATGCAGCATCGCGCCGTCCGTGATACGGCGGACCGCCGCGCGAAATCTTCCCGGGTATAGAGGATCACGTGGTCGGCGCCTGCTTCGCGCGCCAGTGCCGCCTTTTCCTCGGTGGACACCGTGCCGAGGACGCGCGCACCGATGCGGCTCGCCATCTGGCAGAGCAGCAGGCCGACTCCGCCTGCCGCCGCGTGGACGAGGCATCGGTCGCCCTTCTTCAGCATGTACGTGGACGTCGTGAGGTAGTGGGCGGTCATCCCCTGGAGCATCGCGGCCGCACCACGTCTTGAATCCACCGTATCGGGCAGGTGGACGGCGCGGTCCGCGTTCACCACGGCACGCTCGGCGTACGCGCCCACGAAGCTCTGCGACGCGACTCGCTCCCCGATGCGCTCCGCGCTCACGCCGCCACCGACCGCGATGACGGTGCCCGCGCCCTCGGTACCAGGCGTGAAGGGCAACGGCGTCCTGTAGAGGCCCGTCCGGTGGTAGACGTCGATGAAGTTGATCCCCACCGCTTCCATGTTGACGAGTAGCTCGCCGGCGCCGGGCGTGGGCTCGGCGATTTCCTCCAGGCGCAGCACCTCGGGGCCACCGAGCTCGTTGACGCGAATGGCTTTCATGTCCCCTGCCGTCATGTGAGTGACCAGCGAAGATTCCGCGAGGACACTGGCGCGGCAAGCTTCACCTCCGCGGTGGGAAGGATGCGTGCCCGCTGCGAATTGCGCCTTACACGCCGGGCTTCCCGCCGGTCGCCACCGAGCCGGCGACGACGCGCGGCGTTGCGAGGCCGGCGCTGCGCAGGAGCGCCAGGTAACGGGCGCTGGTGCGGATCGGCTCGAAGATCGGGGAGGAGGCGAACTCCGTGGCGAAGAAGGGATCGCGTGCGCGCGCGGCGCTCTCGAGCCGCGCCAACGCCTCGGTGGTGTCGCCCAGGGCAATGGCGATGCGTGCGAGCGCCACGTCGCTGCCGGGTCCCGCCGGCATCGCCTCGACACGCGCGCGAGTGCGGCGCGCGGCATTTACGTCGCCGGACGCCCCGTACGCATAGCCGAGCAGTCCGAGCGAGGTCCGCGACGACGGATCGAGGCGGACCGCGGCTTCGAGCGGTGGAATGGCCGCGGCGAACTGCCGGCCGTACAGGTGCGTGGCGCCGAGCATGAACCGCGTCACCACGAGCGTGCTGTCGTACGATACGGCCCGTTCCGACACCGTGAGCGCCTCGGCTTGACGGCCCGAGAGCGAGAGCGCGAGGGCCAGCGAGCCGTTGACGACCGGCGACGTGGGATCGAGCTGCGTGGCTCGCTCCAGCGCGCGTACCGATTCCGGGATGCGACCCGTGACGAGCAGCATCTCACCGAGCCACTGCTGCGCGGGGGCGTAGCGAGGGTTGAGCGCGATGGCGCGGCGGAAGTCGCGCTCCGCGTCCGCCCACTTCCAGTTGCGCCCCTGAAGCACGCCGCGCGACGCCCATGCGTCGGCGAGGGTGCTGTCGAGTGCGATGGCGCGATCCGCACTCTTCAGCGCCTCGGCGAGCGTGCGCTCCGCCGGCACGTCGGTGTACAGGGGCAGGAGGCCCTGCGCATCGGCAAGGCCGCTGTAGGCCTGCGCGAGCCCGGGATCCTTGGCGATCGCCTGGCGGAAGTACGTCACTGCCTGCCTGAGTGCCGGACCGCTGCGGCGGTTGAGCTGGAAGCGTCCGCGCAGGTAGAGGTCGTAGGCGACGCCCGACGCCTGGCTCGCCGACGGGTCGGGCGCGAGCGAGTCGCGCGACGCAAGGGCCTCGGGGCTGCCCATCGCGCCACCGACGGCATCGACGATGGAGCGCGCGAGCTCGCTCTGCACCGTGAGGAGGTCGGTGGCGTCGCGCTCGTACATGTCCGACCAACGCATCACGCCGTCGTTCACGCCCACGAGGCGCGCGGTGACGCGCAGCCGCTTGCCCTCGCGCTGCACGGTGCCCTCGAGCTGCAGACCCACGTTCAGCGCCTTGCCGATGTCGCTCGGCGCCTTGCCGGTGGCGAGCATCGCCGCCGCACGCGACGGCGACACCACGTGCACACCGGGTACGCGGCCCAATGCCGCCGCGAGCTCGTTGGTGATGCCTTCCGCGAGGTAGGCGTTGCTGGAGTCGGCGCCGATGCTCACCAGGGGTACGACGACGATGGACGACGCCGGCGCACTGGGGGCCGTGGCGAGCGTCACTGCCGCGGTGGGAAGCTCGCGCGTGTTGCGCGTGACTGCGGCCGCGGTGCCCATGCCGCCGAGGACGACCACCGCGAGCGCGGCGACGCGCCAGTCCTTGAACGCGCGAAGGCCCATGAACGGCTTCGGCGGCGCGGCGTACGAGCCGCTCGTCACCGCGGGATCGTCGAGCGCAGACAGCAGCTCTGCCGCGGTCTGGGGACGATCGGCGGGCTCGCGCGCGAGGCACCGCAGGACGAGCGCGTCGAGTGCAGCGGGAATCTCCGGCTGCACCGACGCCAGCGACGGCGGGTCCTGCGTCATGCGCGCGGCGAGCAGTGCGCGCGGCGCGAGCCCGGCAAAGGGCGGCGACCCGCTCAGCATCTCGTACGCCGTGATGCCGAACGCATAGAGGTCCGCGCGGTGATCGACGTCGGGATCTGCCGCGGCCTGCTCGGGCGCCATGTAGAGCGGCGTGCCGAGCGAGGTGCCGGTGCCCGTGAGCGTACCATGGTGCTGCTCTGCCCCCGAGCGCCGCGCCGAGCTCAGTGCCTTCGCGACGCCGAAGTCGGTGACGGTCGCAGCGCCCGCCGCGAGCAGGATGTTGTGCGGCTTGATGTCGCGGTGCACCACCCCGCGCTCGTGCGCGTACGCGAGCGCGCGGGCGACGTCCTTGAGGATCGACACCGTCTCGCGCACCGGCAGGCGGCCCTTGGACGCGAGGCGCGCACCGAGTGATTCACCTTCGACGTACGGCATGACGAAGAAGGGCAGCCCTCCCGCTTCACCGGCACTCAGCACGCCGACGATGTGCGGATGCTGGAGTCCCGCGGAGAGCAGGATCTCGCGCTTGAAGCGCTCGACCGACACCGACGCGGCGAGGTGCTCCG
Source organism: Gemmatimonadaceae bacterium (assembly GCA_039928475.1). GTDB lineage: Bacteria > Gemmatimonadota > Gemmatimonadetes > Gemmatimonadales > Gemmatimonadaceae > AG11. The sequence goes on from JBDSTA010000428.1 coordinate 3,462, forward strand.
GCATGACCTTCACCGCCACGCGTCGCTGCAAGGCGTCGTCGAAGGCGACGAACACGCGCGACATGCCCCCACCACCGAGTTCGCGCTCGATGGTGTGGCCCGGCCCGAGGGCGGCGGTCAGCTGGTCGATGAGGAGAGATTGCATCTGGTCGGGGCGTCCTGCATCAGACAGTCCCAGGGCCCGAAAGGATGCATGTTCGAACACCCCCTGAACAGGTGTGCAGGGCGTGAAACCGCCCGCCTCGCACACCCGTATTCCGTGCTACCCCGCCATGTCCGCCTGCAGCGGAAATCCGTGCTGCCTGCGCCCAACGTCGGCCTCGTGCTTCGACGTCGTCTTGTACAGTTCGAAGCGGCCGTCCACGGCGAGCGGGGCGCATTCGGTGCGCATGCGCTGCATCTCGCGAGCCGAAAACGGCGTGAAGCCCCGCGCCACGCCGATGTTCTGCCGCAGCACGCGCATCGAGTCGATGCCGGTGACCGTCACCGCGACGGGAAGGCTCATCGCGTACCGCAGCGCATCTATTGCACTCACCTTCCGCTTCTTCACCGCATCCGCCTCGCCGCCGAGGCTCTTCATGCCGATGGCCGCGATGCCCTGCCGCGCGACTTCGGGCAGCACCTGCTGCTCGAAGCTGCGGAACGTCGCGTCGAAGCAGTTGAGTGGCATCTGGCAGGTGTCGAACGGATATCCGTGCGAGAGCATCTGGAGATGAAGCGCGGGATCCTTGTGCCCGGTGAACCCGACGAAGCGCACCATCCCCTTCTGCTTCGCCTTGTCGAGCGCCTCGATGACGCCGCCCTTCATGAAGTGGCGTTCGGGGTCGCCGGCGTACGCCACCTCGTGCACCTGCCAGAGGTCGACGTGATCCGTCTTCAGGCGGCGGAGCGACTCCTCGAGCTGCCGCATGGCGACCTTCGCATCGCGGCCGTGTGTGCACACCTTCGTCATGAGGAAGACGCGCTGCCGGCGCCCGCCCGCGAGTGCGCGACCCATGCGCTGCTCGCTCACGCCGTCGTGATACTCCCAGGCGTTGTCCATGAAGGTGACGCCCGCGTCGATCGCGCGGTGCACGATGGAGATGGCCTCGCGCTCGGAGCCGACCTGTCCCAGGTGATACCCGCCAAGCCCGATGGCCGAGACCGTCTCGCCCGTGCGTCCGAGTACGCGCTGGGGAATCTCGTCCGGGGCCGCCCTGCCGTTCGTCGTCGCCACGCGCCCGTCCAATGGATGTGTGCCCGGCGAGGGTGCAGGAACCGAACCCGCGCCGCTGTTGCGGCGGGAAGCGTCAGGCTAGCTTTCGCCCCCGGTAGACCACGAACGGAGATTCCCGATGCAGGACGAACATTCGAACGCGCACGAAGGCCGGCACATCCCCTTCAAGCAGGAAGGCTGGGGAGTCGCCCTTTTCGTCGTCTTTCTCGCCGTGGCCTCCGCCGCGAGCGCTGCCTACGTGCACAAGACGACGTACAAGCACCCCACCGACGTGCGCTTCCACGCCGCCGGCACGCAGAACGGCGGCGTCGAGCACTAGCGCGCGCCGGTCACCGCCCGGCTAGCCGGGCGGGAGCTTTGCCTTGTTCGCCCGGATCTTCCTGACGTAGTCGAGCGTCTCCGGGTAGCGCCACCGCTCCACGCGCGGCGCGACACTCTCGATGCTGGGCCAGGTGCGGTCGTCGAGCTTTGCCGACGCGGCAGTCCTGCGGGCCCGCATGATGGTTCCTTCCCCAGCGTTGTAGCCAGCGAACATGAAGTCCCACCGTTCGCCCTCGCTCACGTCCTTCTTCCAGAGCGTCCACAGGTCGCGGTCGTGCAGGATCCCGGCGGCAATGTTCCACTCGGGCTGGTCGATCGTGCCGAAGCTCGGCAGTGCGGTGCGGATCTGCCCATATGTTGACGGCATGAGCTGCATGATGCCGCGCGCACCGACCCGGCTGCGCGCCGTGGGCGTCAGGTCGCTCTCGGCCATTCCCTGCGCCTTGAACCATCGCCAGTCTGTGCCCGCGCCGAAGTAGCGCTTCGTGTACTTGGTGAAGATGGGATCGAAGCGCTCGGTTGCCCGCCTGGTCTGGCGCTCGACCGCAGCCCGCTCGAGCGCGGAACGCGCCTTCGATACTCGCGACGGACCGTCCTGCGCCCGCGCCCGTGCGGCGGGCGTCACGATGCCTGCGATGGAAAACGCGAGCATGAGCCAGCGGGAGCGCATCAGCCCAGCGCCTTTCCGATGATGATGGCGATGGAAACGAACAGCGATGCGATGAAGATCGCGACGGCGATGTTGCCCTTCTGGAGCTCGACGGGAAAGTCGACCTCGGGCGTCATGCGATCGATGACGCGATACGACACCCACATGAGGACGACGCCGATGACGGCGTAGAGAATGTTCAGCGCAATGACGGAGAATTCCACGGAAAAGCCTCTGGGGACGTGACCGGTGGACAGCTCGGGATGCGACACTGAACCGACGAGCGGTGCAAGACGGAGCAACGCGCGGCTGGCAGCCATGCGGCACATGGGCTAACCTCCGCGCGTTCCTTACGCAGAACCCAAGGCATTGTGTCGCCCTTCAGCTACCGTAGCGAAACCGACCTCGCGAGTGCGCTCGCCCAGCTCGCGCGCCCCGGCCAGCTGCCGATCGGCGGGGGGACGGATCTCCTCGTCACCATCGAGGAAGGGCTGGCGCATCCGGAGGGGGTCGTCGACGTTCGCGCCCTCGCGGCGGCACTCGGCATCACGCAGTTGCCGGATGGCCCGCTTCGCATTGGAGGCGCAGCACGGCTCGCCGAGATCGCGGATCATCCGCTCGTTCGCGAGCGGTACCCGCTGCTCGCCAGCGCGTGTGAGCAGGTGGGCACGCCGGCAATCCGGGAGATGGCCACGCTCGCCGGAAACCTGGCCCAACGCCCGCGATGCTGGTATCTGCGGCGCGGTGTGAGCTGCCTCAAGTCCGGCGGCACGACCTGCCCGGCTCGCGAGGGCGAGAACCAGTACCACGCCATCCTCGAGGGCGGCCCATGCTGGATCGTGCATCCCTCTGACCCTGCTGTGGCGCTCGTGGCGCTCGATGCTGTCGTCGAAATCGCGAGTTCGAGTGGCATGCGAGTCGTGGCAGCGCAGGACTTCTTTGTCCTGCCGAGCGCACGAATGGACCGGGAGACGGTGCTGGAGGATGGCGAGCTGGTCGTCGGCATCACTCTGCCCGCGGAGGCGGCAGGCGGTCTCCAGCGGTACACCAAGCTGATGCAGCGCGAATCGTGGGACTTCGCACTGGCGAGCATCGCCGTCGCCCGGCGCGACGACGGCGAGGTCCGCCTCGTGTTGGGAGGGGTCGGCCCCCGGCCCTACCGCGTATACAACTCGGTCGAGGAGGAGGCGATGTCCGGGGGCCTGGACGACGAGATGATCGCCGGCCTGGCCGAGCGGGCCCTCCTGGATGCGGAGCCGCTGGCGAAAAACGGGTACAAGGTAGAGCTTGCTGCGTCGCTTTTGCGCGACGCCATCAGGATGGTCGCCTCAGAGTGATCCTGGTGACCGCCGTCATATCCCGATAGACGGCGGTATGTACGTTGCCACAGGTGCGCACGGTTCAATCCCGGAGAGGCTGAGATGGCAGACCAGTCGAGCGACGTCGTGACGACGCAGGGGCAGGATCATCGCAGCACGAACCAGGGGCGTCTCTACGGCAACGTGTCGTATCCGGCCGAAGAGCCCGCCCCCAGGGAAGACCTTCGTCGCCGGTCGTCCACGGGATCATTTCCGGTGGTTGCCGACGAGCACTGGACCGAGCGACCGTCGCGTAGCACAGGTGCGCGCCGGCGGATGGAGTAGCGCGTCAGGTCAGCGGAACGGGTGCTCGAAGCTCAGGTACAGGAAGAGATCGCGCTGCCCGCTGCTCGCACCCACACCGATGGGGACCGCGATGCCCGGAACGATCTGGAGGCCCGACCTGAAGTTGATCGCGCCGCGGACACCCGGCGAGACGACGTAATTCGTGCTCACGTCGCTCCGGCCCTGTGAATCCACCAGCTCGATGCGCGACGCCACGGACTCCAGCATCACGTTGAACGTGGGCGCGAGCAGCCAGATCGCGCTCACGCCACCGCGCAGGCCGCGCGAGCTGCCGCGGCCACCCAGGGTGCTCTGCAGCCGCGTGAAGCTGCCGCCGGCGTTCCAGTGGGTCACGAGCTTCTCGCTCAGGGCATAGCTGACGGGAAGGTTGACCTCCACACCCAGCCCGCCCGCGCCGCGCCCGGAGTTCGCGTTGCCAGTGGGGAGATAGACGCTGAGCCGCGGCGAAAACCAGAGTGGCTCGTCATCCGCCCCCACCGCCTGGTAGCGATAGTTGATCGCGACGTCGCCCACACCCGTCTTCACGCCATCGAGGTGCAGCACCGGCACGGTGTAGCTCAGCTGGTGCTTCTGGTTCGGCGCCGGCCACTCCTGGGTGAACGCGTACACCCACTGCCCCTCGCGGCTGCGCTGGAAGGCGCTGATGTGCTGCACCACGCCGTATTCCTGGTTGTACGCCTCCTCCATGAGGAAGCTGTTGTCGGCGATGGGCGGCGCCTCCTTCGGCGCTGCCGCCTTCGACGCCGCCGCCTTCGGCTCCTGTGCGCGCACGGAGGGAACGAGCGCGAGTGCGATGCCGAGCAGCACGAGCTTTCGTGACATGTTCAAGTGGCCTGATGGGTGATTACAGCGAGAGCTCGTAGAACCGTGTGTCGATGAGCTCGTCGGCGCGATAGCGCTGGATGGGAGTAAAGCCTACCGACGTGTAGAGCCCCTGTGCAGCGTCCATGTCGTGCAGGGTGCCAAGTCGCAGCGTGGAATAACCAGATGTTCGCGCGGCGGCGATGAGTGTCTCGAGCAGTGCGCGACCAACGCCGCGCCCACGCCACTCCTCCGACACGAACATGCGTTTCACCTCGCCGACTGCGTCGGTCATCGGCCGAAGTGCAACGCAACCGACGGCCGTTCCGTTGGCATCGGCGATCCAGATGCCGCCGCGCGGCGACACATAGGGACCGGGCATGCGCGCCGCATCCGCATACACGTACTCCACGCCGGGCACTGACGCACGCGCATCGCCATGCGCCGTGACGAGACGCCGCACCTCTGCGATGTCCGCGTCTCCCGATGCCTCGCGCACGACGTACGACGTCATGCGCCGGCGCGCACCGTCGTAAGGTAGATCCACCAGATGAGCAGTGGCTGCAGCGGCAGCCGCGCCACGAGCGCCGACTGGTACGCGCGCGACGCATGCGCCGAATGCGCGTTGAGCAGCATCTGGATGTTCGCGGGGAACACCGCGACGAGGAGCGCGATGAGGCCCCATCCCGCCGCCGCGCGCGTGGCAGGCAGCAGGATGCCGATGCCGCCGAGCGCCTCGAATGCGCCGCTCACGTACACGAGCATGCGGTGCGACGGAAGCCACGATGGCATGATGGACATGAACGCGCGTGGAAACACGAAATGCCCGACGGCCGACGCGAGGAAGATGGCGGCGATGACGACGTGCGAGGGTGTCATTCGGGTGGCGCCGCGGCGCCACCGTCCATGCTTGCGGTGAGGCCATCGAGCGCGAGGATGATCTCGCGCAGCCGCGCGATCATCTCGGCGGCTTCCACCGGCACGTCACTGCCGTCGGTCTCCGCGCGCTCGACGAACTCCTCGAGCTGGCGCAGGTGATCGCTGAGCCCCTCACGGGGCGATGGGGCGTCGTCTGTCATGTCGGGTGCGAGAGGCGTCAGGCGATGAGGACCTGCGAGCCCGACCAGCGCGCGCCGGGTTCGACAACGACTGGAATCTGCACCGCTGCGGCCTCGACACACAGCATGTGTCGCTCGCCGCCCGGCTCCATGTCCTCGAGCTTCGCGGCACGCTCGGCGCCGGGGTTCCAGATCACGACGTCGGGGAATCCGTCCGAGAGCAGGGCGAGGTCACGTTCGGGCTCGCGAATGAGCACTCGCTGCGGCGCATCGACGTACACGCGATCGATCTCGCCGCGGATGCGGAGGGTGTAATCGGTGTCCGGGATGAGTCGCGAGGGGGCGGAGGATTCCCGGTAGCGGACTCCCTCGAGGCCCGTGACCTCCACGCGCACGATGTCGCGCACGCGGAGGTAGGTGTGCAGGGCGGCCGTGAAGGTGAACGGCGCGTGCCCTGTGTTCTCCACGGAGAGCGCCACCTCCAGCTCGTTCGCGGTCACGCGTATGTCGAACTGGGCGAGGAACTCGGCGGGCCAGATGGCGCGCGTCGCGTCGGACGCCGCCAGCTGGAAGGCGGCATGCGCGCCGTCGCCCTCGACCGACTCCGAGGCGAGCTCCCACAGTGACGTTCGCGCGAAGCCATGGCGCGGGAGCGGGCCTTCGGTGGCAAACTGCGGGAAGATGATCGGAATGCCGCCTCGGATGGCCGCGCCGCCGCCGAAGTGGGAGCACTCACTCAGGAACAGTCGCTCATCGCCGTCCGGCATCGGCCGCCACGACGTCACGTGAGCGCCATGCGGATGCACGACCGCCGTCGCGCCGTCGGGCGCGCGCAGGACCAGCGTCACGCGCGCGCTAGAACTCGCGCTTCTTCATCTGCTGGAAGAGATCGGCCGCGTCGGACGCTGCTGCCTCCTCTTCCGCCGACTGCTTCGGGCGCGTGGCGTCGAGCGTGTCGTCGTAATTGCGATTCTTCTTCGGCTTGTTGGCCGCGGCCGCCTGCGTCTTCCTGAGCAATGCCTTGAGCTGCGCTTCGTTCATGAGGGCATGGATGAGGAGGTGTGGAGGATCTTCCTGAAGATACGCGGATTGCCGCTAACCGCGAGCGACGTACATCACGAACAGTGCGTCGAGCTCCCGGTCCAGGTCCTCGCAGACCCCCTCGTGCACCGGCGAGCTCTGGAGCACGTCACTCCGGGGTGCCGTGAGCCAGTGAAAGCGCTCGGACGGCGGCGCAAGCGCGACGGGGCCCGCGGCCTCGTCGCCAGCACAGATCGCCGAGCAGGAGCGGAGGTATCGCGCGAGCAGGTCGGGGTCGATGCCCGGTGCGAGCAGCGCGAGCTGCGCCTGGTCGGTGACGGTGCGCAGCGACAGGAACTCCTCCGTGCGCGCGTGCATCACCACGCCGACGTTCGCGAATGCGCCGAGGTGCACACGCGGCACCGCTCGCAGCACCGCGAAATCGTAGGCGATGGGGCGGTTCATCGTCGCGCCTTGAGGTGCTGCGGCGCCTCGATGCGGAGCTGCGCCTGTGCCTCGGTCATCGCCGCCAGCCAGCCGGCACGCGCATCGAGCCGGCCCGTGAGGTAGCGCACGTACCGCTCGCGTGCGTCCGCTGCCGACGCGAATTCGCTGCGTCCTTCGCTGTCGTCCAGCAGCAGCTCGTCGGGCACTGCCGCGATGACTTCCGCGATTGCGTCGGCGGCGAGGAGGGCCGCGCTCTCGTCGTTCGCGACGGCGAGATCACCCGCCCTCGCGAGGAGGACGTGCGACCGGATGAGCGTGAACGGGTTGCGCGTGCGCTCCTCGGTCACCGATGCCCAGTCGTGATGCGCATAGAGCGCCGCCCCGTGATCGATGAGCCACGGCTTCCGCTGCCAGATGAGCAGGTTTGGATTGCGGTGGGTGCGGTCGGGATTGGTCGTGAA
>JBDSTA010000429.1:0-5383 GCA_039928475.1 Gemmatimonadaceae bacterium
GGCTTTCGCGACTCAGGCTCCAGCGTGTGCCACCCGCTGCTCGCGGCGCGCTGAGGGCTACGGCCGTCGCCCGACGACGAGCAGCGAGCTCCCGAATGGAATGGGGAGTCGCCCGACCGTGAGTTCCTCGGCGCGCGAGAGCGCGTACAGCGCGCCGTTCACCGGCGCCGGTGGCACCGACGGCGCGCGCGGCGCGCCTGGCGTGAGACGCTCGGCGGCTCGCGTCAGGACCTTGGCGGCTGCGGTCCAGCGGAAGAAGTAGCGCGCCTCCACGATCTCGAGGCCGGCAGCACGCGCCAGCACATTCATCGACGCGCGATCGTAACGCGTGAAGTGATGGTTCAGGTCGTCGTGGCGCGTCCAGAGCGCCATGAATGCGGGAACGGTCGCGACGAACACGCCGTCGCGCTCCAGCAGCGAGATCGCGTGACGCATCGCGGCGGCGGGTTCGGGCAGGTGCTCGAGGACGTCGAGCATGAGCACGAGCGAATAGCGGCGTCCCATGTCGAAGGTGCTGTCGAACGGCGCGACATGGATGTGATCGCGATGCGGGCCACCTGGCGAGACGAGTGAAGCCGCGGATTCAACGCCTTCAACGAGCGTAACGCCGTCGAGCCGCGCGAGCTCGTCGAAGAACAGGCCGTCGCCGCAACCTACGTCGAGCACATTGCGCCAACCGCGTGCTGGACGATGTCGCGCAAGTGTGGAGAGAATGACCCGTTCGCGCGCCCGCCACCACCAGTGTCGCTGGAACAGGTCGCGGTACTGCGCGCCGTAGTCGACGTCCATCCGCTCAGCGGCCCATGCGATACAGCGGCACGTCGTCGCGGCGTGCGGCCCCGAAGCGGGGTGCCTCGCCCGCACCGCGCACGCCGTCGCGCACGATCATGTCCACGACGTAGATGGGGCGGTGCTTGGTCTCCTGGTAGATCCGGCCGATGTACTCGCCGATGATCCCGAGGAAGAGCAGCTGCACGCCGCCGAAGAACGCGATGAAGAGCATGAGGGCCGTGAAGCCGACGGGCGCGCGGTGCAGGAAGAGCTTCGCGTAAAGCGTGTAGAGCGAGAAGAGCACCGAGATGACGATGGCGCCGAGTCCGAGCATCGTGGCCGCGCGCAGCGGGACGATGGAGAAGGAGAAGATGCCGTCCGCGGCGAGCTTCAGCAGTGCCACGGGGCCGTAGCTCGTCGTGCCCGCGAAGCGTTCGTCGCGATCCACGATGATGCCCGTCTGCCGGAAGCCCACCCAGCTGCGCAGGCCGCGCAGGTAGCGCTGCCGCTCCGGCGCCGCGCGCATGCGCTCCACCACGCGGCGCGTCATGAGGGCGAAGTCGCCCGAGTCGAGCGGCAGCCGCGTATCGGACATCGAGGCGAGCAGGCGATAGTACAGGTAGTAGCTCGCACGCAGCGCGAGGCCTTCCTTCCGCTTCCCGCGCTGCACGTAGACGACGTCGTAGCCTTCGCGATGCTTCGCGAGCAGCTCGGGAATGACCTCGGGCCGGTCCTGGAGATCGCCGTCCATCGCGATCACGACGTCGCCCGTGACGAAGTCGAGGCCCGCGCTCAGTGCCGCCTGATGCCCGAAGTTGCGCGACAGCGCGACGACGACGAGTCGCGGATCGCGTCGCGCGGCCTCCTCGATCAATGCGAGCGTGGCGTCGCGACTCCCGTCGTCCACGAGGACGATTTCGTGCGGCCCGCCGGGAAGGGCGCCGAGCACGGCGCCGAGCCGCGCGAGCAGCTCGCCGACCCCCGCCTCCTCGTTGTGGAGGGGAATGGCGACGGAGACGCGCGGGGTGTCGCTCATCGGCGTGCCCGGCCCTTGAAGTAGATCATGTTCCACAATGTCACGCCTGCGGCGCCAAGCGGGTACTCCTCGAACACGACCGGCTCGAGCGACTCGGAGAAGAGGGAGCGCCAGGCCTCGACCGGCCGCGGATAGTCGCCGCGGTCGGCGCGCGCGAGCATGCGGGAGACGGACGGACGCTCGGGCAGCACGAGGTCGAAGATGTGCACGAACCCGTCCGGCGCGAGCAGCGTGGGCAGTTGCGCGAGGATGCGGCGCGTGCCCGCGTCGTCGATGTGGTGGAACAGGCTGTTGGCGAGAATGAGGTCGAAGCGGCGATCGGGCGGCACCTCGTACTTCGTCACGTCCGCAACGATGAACTCGCGGCCATAGCGACGCCGCGCGCTCTCGATGTAGGCCGGGTTGAAGTCGATGCCGAGATAGTCGGCGTGCGCGAAGTGGCTCGCGTTCGTGCCGGGCCCGCAGCCCACGTCGAGCACGCGCCGCACGGACGCCACGTCCGTGTGCGCGAACAGCGGCGCGAGCTTCTTCTCCGCGAACGGCGCCTGCCACAGGCGGTAGGCGAGCGTGTTCTCCATCACGCCCGACATCGACTTCATCACGCTCATCGCCGGTTCCTCACTCTCGCCACCGTACGTCGAACGGCCCGATCACGCGAGACTGCGGGAATCGCGTGGCAATCTCCCGATACATGCCGCGCGTGATGCCCTTCGACCAGAACGGCAGGCGGTTGATCACGACGGCGGTGACGCCATGCGCATCGATCTGCGCCAGCGTGCGAGGCTCGTACCCGACGGGATCATCCATGAAGTCGTAGAACGACCTGGTCGGATTCTGGAGGTTTGCCAGGAAGTAGATCTCCGGCGTGTCGGGCGACGCCCACGTGTAGCCGCCGCGGGCATGTGCCGCGAGGAGCGGGATGACCTCATTGTAGGCGTCGGCGTGCACGTTGGGTACGTCCACACCTCCCCGTGCGAGCTTCAGTGGCGCGCTCGGAAAGGGCGGCTGGTACGCCACGCCCATGGATTGGAGCGGCGTCCCGTTCACGCGCACGACGGCGAACAGGATGAGGAACGCGACCAGCACCCCGGGCACCGCGGCACTCTGCGGCGTAGCGTAGCCGCGCAGGGCGAGTGCCATGAGCACCACGAGCGGCGCGACGTAGCAGAAGTAGATGGGCACGGCAAATGGGAACTGCACGAGGCTGCACAGCACCGTGATGCAGACGATCGCCATCGTCCGCGGCCGGAGGAGCGGATCGCGTGCGTCAGCCTCCCGTGCGCGCCACAGCACGGCGACCGCGATCACCGTGAGCGCCGGCACGAGGCTCCGCACGGCGTTCCACACGAGGCGATAGGCAAGCTCGCTCCGCCCACTGACCAGGAGCGCGACGAGCGCGACGACGGCAAGCATGATGGCGAGCGGCCGTTGAGCCCTGCTGCCAGCGCGATGCGCACCGATGACCAGCAGCGCAAAGGGCACGAGCGCGAGCATCACCGAGAGGTCCGGCGCCAGGAAGCTCGCGAAGGCGAAGCGCCGCATCGGCAGGACGAACAGGCCGTAGGTCAGCGCGCTCACGGCGCCGCCCTTCACGTACGGAATGAGGAAGAGCGCGACGGGAATCGCGGCACCGGCAAGTACCGGCAAGAGCATCCGCGCGAGGAGCACGAAGCGCTCGCGACTGGCGCCCGCCGGCATCGCCCATTCGTTGCGCGCGAGGAGCAGCGCGAGCAGCGCGCCCGGCAGCACGAACAGCACGACTTCCGGCGCGCGGAACTGATGCCGCACCAGGATGACGAGCGCGGCGACGAACAACGCGAGCGATGCGGACACGAAGGCGGCATACACCGGCCCTCGCACCGCGTGATTCGCGACGGCCGAGCGCGCACGCGCGTGCGCGTGGAAGACGAGGAAGAGCAGCACGCCCGCGAGGTAGTACAGGCCGACCACCTTCACGATCACCGACAGGCCCCCGGCAAGCCCCGCGACGAACAGCCAGCGCCAGCTCCCGGCCTCCAGGTAGCGAAAGAGCGCGGCGACGCCGAACGTGGCGAGAAAGAGGTTGTACCACGACGGCATCGCGGCATTGTAGTTCGGCACCGACCACACCACCGCGAGCAGCGTGAGTGCACCAGCCGCCAGGGGACGCACGAAGCGCGAGGCGAGGTAGAACACCGCGGGCACCCACGCCATGAACGCGGCAAACAACACGACGCGCAAGGTCCAGAGCGTCGTGCCGAGCAGGCGGAAGGCCGTGGCGTTGACGACGCTCAGGCCGCCGGTGTACGGCTCGTCGAAATCACGGTGCGGAAGCTGGCCATGCATGACCCGCTCGGCGCTCTGGGCGATCATGCCGTCGTCGAACGGCATCCAGCCGGTGCGAAGGTTCGCGAACACATATGCGCCGGCGACGACCAGGACACCGAACAGGACGAGACGTGAGCGAAGCAATGACTCCTTCCGCAACCAGGTGGATCGAGGCGATGGGTTCGACCCTAACGACGATGCCTGCGCGGGCCGGGTCACGCCTACGGAGTCATCCCACTGGCACGCGCACTGGCCCAACGCCAACATTCTCCCGATTCGCTTCCGCATGGGGGGCGACCCCAGGCGAACGCGGAGCAACCGTGGTGATTGCAGGAAACGACAGCGCGAACGGAGCGGGCAGCCGTCACCCCGTAGCCTTGCGGGTGCTCCAGGCGGGCGCCATCGCCGTCGTCCTCGCCGCGGCGCCATACAAGTCATTCGACCTCGACCGCTTCTTCGTGCCGAAGGAGCTCGTGCTGAGTGTGACGGCCGTGGTCACGACGCTTGCGCTCCTCTGGCGCGTGCGACGCCTGTCGCTCTCCCGCACCGACGAGCTGTTCGCGCTCTGGCTGGGGCTCGGCTTCGTCTCCGCGCTGTTTGCCACGAACTGGTGGCTCACCGGCCGCGCGACGGCGATCACCCTGGGCGGCCTCGCCTGCTTCTGGTGTGCGCGCGCCCTCGCGCGCGCCGGCTATTCACGCGCCCTCGTCGGTGCGTTCGCGCTCGCGGGGGTGATCGGCGCCGCGACCGCACTGCTCCAGGCGTACGGCGTGCGCACCGACTTCGTGAGCCTCAACCGGGCGCCGGGCGGCACGTTCGGCAATCGCAATTTCATGGCGCACCTGTGCGTCATCACGCTCCCCGCTCTCCTGTTCGCCGGTGTGCGCGCGCCAACGCGCGCGTCGTTCCTGCGCTGGTGCGGGGGCTTCGCGATCGTCGCCGCCGCGCTCATCCTCTCGCGCAGCCGCGCGGCATGGCTCGCCCTCTTCGTCGGGTTGTTCGTGCTGTTCGTCGCGGGCTTCGTCGCCCTCCGGAAGCGCGACGACACGCTCCGCCCTGCACGGCTGCTCTCCATGATCCTTGCCGCGGTGCTCGGCGCGGGCGCGTCGCTCGTCCTGCCGAACACGCTCGACTGGCGCAGTGACTCGCCGTACCTCGACACGGCGCACAGCCTCGTGAACTACAAGGGCGGCAGTGGTGCGGGACGACTGGTGCAGTACCAGAACTCGTTGCGCATGACGCTCCACCATCCGCTCCTCGGCGTCGCGC
>JBDSTA010000430.1:0-11058 GCA_039928475.1 Gemmatimonadaceae bacterium
GCCATAGTAGGCACGCACGACGTCCACGCGGGTGGAGAGGCGCGTCCATTCTTCCTGCGCACGGGTCGCGCCGGCCCCGCGCATCGCGGCGCGGCGCCCCGTCCACGCGTCCCCATTGAAGATGGGCTGCTCGATGACGATGCCGCCCTGGTAGTTGCCCACCGCGTCGGGATAGTTGAGGCGCTGCGGCGCGAAGTCCGCCTGCGTGATGGTGCGCTGTCGCAGGGTGGACCCGAAGGCGCCGATGGGGTCCGTGGTGCGGATGTATCCCGCCTCGAAGCGAATGGACGGCAGGATGCCCTTCAAGGGCGCGAGCGTGCGCGCCTCGGCGGCGGCGGCGCTCCCGGCGGCGATGCGATTGCCGTAGCCGGCGCGATCGGCCTGGCGCAGCGCGTCACCGAGGGTGAGCTGGGCACTCGCCGCGGTAGCGCCGGTGATTCCGGCCGAGAGCGTGAGGAGTGCGATGGCGATTCGATTCATGGCGGCGTGACCTGGGCACGCTGGGCGTTCTATTATTCAACTATATGAATATCTAGTTATATACTTGGCGTCAAGCCCCATGCTCGGTGTCGTGTGCGTGGACCTCCCATCATACGGGCGCCCGCGATGACGCGGTGTCGCCCGTTACCCGACGTACGGCGCCCTGCTAGTGGCCGTGCATCATCTTCTCACCCTTTGCCACCATCATGTGGTGCATCGCATGATGCTCGCCTTCCGTGAGGAGGCCGGCGAAGCCGAGGCCGCGGAGTTGTGTCACTGCCCCGGCATTCGACGGCGCCTTCGCCGTGACGACCAGTCGTACGCCGCCGGGGATCTCCGTCGTCTTCGCGACGTACACGCCCTCCATGTTCAGGGCCATCGCATGCATCACGACCATGCGCCGGATGGCGCCCGTGACCTTTCCCGTCCCGGTGATGTCGAATGTCGCGCCGCCCGGCACGCTGCCCTGCGTCGCGGCGGAGCGCATCACGACGTCGTCCATGTCGATCAGGTGCTGGCGCAACGCCTCGATGTTCACCTTCGACCAGTCTGTGGTGGAGTCCGCCTTCAGCTGTCGCACGACATCGGCAATCGTCGCGAAGGCCGCCTGCGCCGGAGCGGCGGACATTGTGTGCTGGGGCTCCATCTTGTGCATGGCGGCGTGATCCATCGCCTGCGCGTGGATGGAGACGGGGGCAAGCACGGCGAGCGCGCCCAGTGCGAGACGGCGGTGGCGCATCGAGATCATGGCAGGATCCTGTGAGGGTGTCCGGAGGAAGTCTAGCGCGCGCCTGCATCCGTTGACGCCAGTCATTCCCCGACAGCAACCACGGGTCAGCGGGCCTCCACGATGCGGAAGTTGCGCATCATACCTCCGACCCAGCCAGCGTGGGCGTCAACGGGTTCACCGCCTCCGTCTCGCCTAGTCTCCAGAGCTTCTGCTCGTGGTTCTGGTATAATTCCTATGACGACGATGCCTGCCAGATGGCCCGCCTGGCGGCGGGATTCCGTGGCAATGACGCTTAACGGCCCTGCGCGATGTCGTACAGCACCCGCATGGCCGCGCGATCGCGCGCCGTCAGCTCCGATGCCGTCACCCACGCGGCCATGATGTCGTGCTCGTCGTCGCTGTGCTCGAGCCCCAGCAGGTGTCCCACCTCGTGCATCGCCACCGCGCGCACCGTCGCCGTGTCCTGCGCCCCGCCCACGATGTTGCGCGTGTTCATCTCGATGGTCGCCGCACGCAGGTATCCCTGCGCGTTCGCGAGCCGAGTCATCTGCCCCGCTCGCAGCTCCGGCAGCGAATCGCGCCAGAGCACGCGCACGTCCGCCCGCGACGAATCCGACACGAACACGAACCGCACCGGCGCGCCCGCCGCGGCCCACTCCAGGAACGCGTTCCGCACCATGTACCGGTCGGCGCTGGCGAACAGCGGCACGTTCTCACCCGGCGCGATCCACACTGTGACGTTGTCGTACTGGTCCTCGGACCAGCGCGTTCGCCTCTGCAGAGACGTCGTCATCTCGTCCGACGACAACGGCGCGGCCCCCGCCTTCTTGATGCACGCCTTCCGCCTCCCGCACGACTTGAGCATGCGGATGTGCGCATCGCGCTGCTCGGCCACGAGCTCCTCCCCATGCGGGGCGCTCGGCGCGAACACCGTCGCGCCCAGTGCCAGGCACCCCGCCACACGCGCGAGCCGCCGTGCTCCCGCCAGCCAGCTGAAGCCGCTTCCTCTCTCGAGTCGCAAGTCAGTCACGGTGGAATTGGTATCGGGGAGCGGTTCTCAGGCCTCGCGCCATTCACTAGATACACCACAGCCCGCGCTGTGCTTCCGACTGAGATCGCATCCGGGGCCGCCGGGCCCACTCTCAGCATTCCAGCTGCTGCGCGGCTACCGCGCGACGTTGCACTGGCTGTCGCTCGACCTCCTGCCACTCTTCGGCGCCGAGGTCGTCAACGAACGAGTACGATCAAGGCCGCTGGGGCATCACGGGCTCGCCGCGCTCGCGCGTTGTGCGGCGCACGTGCTCATACACCCCCGCGCTCATGGCCGCGACACCGGCGCCGGCACTCCATCCACCCAGCACGTCGGTTGGCCAGTGCACGTCGAGATACACCCGGCTCGTGCCGATCATCAGCGGAGCGACTGTGCCGAGTGCGATGGCGCGATCTCCACGCATCAGGCACTCACGCCACAGCACGTACGCCAGCGTCGGAAAGATGGCTGCTGCCGCCGTCGCGTGGCCGCTCGGGAAGGAGAACGTGCGCTCGCGCAGCTGCGCCGCGCCCGCCGGCCGCTGGCGCCGATAGATGTGCTTGACCGCGAGGAAGAGTGCCGTGGCGGCTGCCGGCGCGAGGACTACTGCCCCGGCGATGGGCATACCGCGTCGGCGCCACAGCCAGGCCGCCAGGAGCGCCGTCATCGGGATCGTCGCCGACGGAGATCCTGTCCGGGTCACCACGAGATACGCGCGGCGCAAGGCTGCGTGCTGATGCCGCAGCACCCAGTCACGTATCGGCTCATCGAAGGGAGCCGTTTCATGATTGAAGACATCCTCGCCAACCTTCGCGCATGCGGCGAGTGCAACCGTCGATGCGCCGACCAGCGCTGCCGCGTGTGCACCGAGCCGGTGCGGGCGTCGAGCGATCCTGGGGCTCGCGGATGCTGGGGTCGCGTCGCTCATCTTCTCTCTCGTCTGAGGCTGCCTGTACGCATTCGCAAGCGCCGGTCCACCCGGCGTTCCCGTGAGATGTGGGTAACGGGCACGGGTGGATTGCAGGGCATCACGTGCCTATCCGTCGCGCTCCAGTGAGCCGCGCCGCGGCTCGATCGAACGTGAGCATGTCGATGTCGTCCCGCTGATAGTCGCCGTGAATGAGACGATCCATGAGTCCTGCGCCACTCTCACGGTCGGGGATCTGTGCCAGGACCTGCCTGGCGACGCCAGTCGTGCGGACGCGGGAGTCGGCTAGGAGCGCGGACAGCGCATGCACGGCGCGCGCGTGCGGCACGGCGTAGTGATGCCGGAGCGCGAAGTACGCTTCGCCAACGACGATGTCGGAGACAGCGCAGGAGCTGCGGGGCTGGTCATCGAGCATCCGCCGCGCGGCCTCGGCCTGCTCCGGCGGCGCGCCGACGAGCAGCCTGACGACGACCGAAGTATCGAGACCAACGGTCACTTCGACGACGTTCCCCGGCCGCGCGCGATGCTCGTCCGCATGGCCGCGAGATCGTGCACGTCCGCATTCGCGGCGTATGCGCTGAGGGCGCCGAACCACTCGGAATTCGCCTGCTCGTCGGTCGTCGCGCCGGTGTGGTCTGGCGATTCGATCACGATGCGAATGCCCTCGGCGACGAGCTCGCGCACGGTGCGCCCGCGTCGTGCCGCTTCCATTTTCAATCGCCGGTAGAGCGCCTCGTCGAGATCGATAGTGGCTTTCATGTTAACATGTTAGCTTGCTAGCAAGGCACCTGCAAGTCACGACTCTCCGCTGTACGGGTGTTAGTGACCGGGGGACCAGCGAGGACGTCAAGGAGCGAGGCCTTCCCTGCCACCGCCACATCAGCTCACGATGTCCAACGCTCCGCGAAACGAGCTCGCGCATCAGGTGCTCGATGCCGTCACGTCGCTCCGTCAGGCTGGGCTCCTGGATCCGCGGCTCGCCGACCGGCTGCTCGTGGCCACAGCGAACGCGCACGGCTCCGTGTCGCTCAGCGAGGCATTGCCTGACATCCTCGCGGCCGCCGGTGCGGATGCGGCATCGGGATTCCGCGTCGAGGGGGCGCTCGTCGCCCTCGCGGCGCATCCACGCGCGGCGGCCGCCCCGATCGCACCACCTGCCCCGCTTCGGCCTTCCGCGTCCGCGCCCCGCCCCACTGCCGCCGCTGCGCCGGTCGTCAGCCCACCGCGCGCGTCAACACCTGCGCCGCGCGACCGGCCCGATGCAGCGCTGGGGAGCCGCTTCGACCTTACACACATCGCGTACTACATCGGTGCGATGTGCGTGCTCGCCGGCCTGGGTTGGGGACTCGTCTCGGCCTGGGAGGCGTCCGGCGGATTGTTCCTGGCCGTCGTCGCAACTGCCTATGGGATCGCCTTTGCGTTGGGTGGCGAGCGGCTATGGCAGCGCGAGGAGACGCGCCACCCCGCGGGAATCCTCTGGGCGCTGGCCGTCGGCATGGTGCCCCTGGTCGTATATGGCATCCAGCGGAAGCTCGGCTTCTGGCCAGGCGGCAAGCCGGGCGACTCCCTCAATTACCGGAGCTACTACGAGTTAGTGAACTCGCGGTGGCTGCCCATGGAGCTCGCCACGCTGGCCGCCGGCTGGGCCGTCGCGCGTCGCCGCGCCATTCCGTTCCTCGGGTACCCCGTTGCGCAGGCGCTCTGGTTCCTCGGCATGGATGGCCTCGCGCTCCTCGGCATCGATCGGTTCGACCAGGTGTCCTGCGCACTGATCGGGATCGCCATGCTGCTGCTTGCCATCCTGGTCGATCGGCGAGTGCGTGTGGACATGGCCTTCTGGTTCCACCTCGCCGCTGCGCTCACGCTGATTGCCGGGCTGCGCGTACTCGATAGCAATCCGCTCAACGCCGTGGGCGCGCTCGCGTTGTTCGGCATCGCGGCGGCAACGAAGCGCCAGTCGTACGCGGTCGTTGGCGGCATTGGGCTCTGGGTCTACGTGGGAACGCTCTGCATCTCCACGTTCAAGAACTCGATGATCTTCCCGGTGGTGCTCGTCGCGGTCGGTATCGGAAGCATTGCGCTCGGCATCTGGTACCAGGGCCATCGCGATAGCCTGCTCGAGAGCGTGCGCGCGTGGCTACCGCCGGAGCTTCGACTCGATCTTCCAACGCGATAGGCCGCGTTGGAGCGGGATCGGGTCTAGCCCTTTGACGAACCAACACTCTCTCTCGCGCTCACACAGGAGCGGGCGACCGGACTCGAACCTGCGACGTCCAGCTTGGGAAGATGACCGGTTTACGACTTCAGACCTCGCTCTACCTCGCGCCCGGACGACGTGCAGACAACCCCACTGCAGAACGGTCAATCCGGTCTGAAAGACGGACTTGGTGGACGGGCGGCGCTTGCCCCGTCGACGCGGCGACGGAGGTAATCGATCCATGGCTATCGCATCGGGTGGCGTTGTGGGCCAATGACAGCGCCCGTCCGCACTTGCCTCGCGGCCAGGCAGCCGCGACGCGTCACGCGTAGCCACGGCGCTTCCCTGAACGGCGGAGACCTTGCACCGCCTGAGTCGTCCTTTCGGCATGACCGAAAGCTCAGGCTCCTCGACGCTCCGTAACGTTCTCGTCGCGATCGCGCTGCTGGTCGTCGCGGCAACGGTGCGCTCCCACCGGCACCGGGTGGCGGTTGCCGCCGCGGCGCGAGCAACGCACGACTCTCTTGCGGTCCTCGCCGGCAGCGCGGAAGCCGCACAGGCCCTCACCACCGCGCCCGCTCCTGCCGCGAAGACGGGGCCCGGCTGGGACGAAGTCCGCCAGCATCAGGCGCAGCCGCAGGCCGATCCGGGACTCGTGCAGTCGAGTGCCCAGGATCGCGACGACCGCGCCTTCGCGGCAGCGAGTGGTCAGGGGCTCACCACGAAAGCCACGTATGTGGCGCCCCGCGATACCTTGCCGCCGCCGCGCTCGCGCCCTTGACTCGCTGACCGCCGTCCGCCTCGACGGCGCGACGATAGTCCTTCGTTGCTCCATTCTCTACACGCGCCACGCCTTAGAATGCCGGGGTCTCGCCAGACGCCGGGTTCATTCGCGCTCAGCCGTCGGAGCGGGCTTGCCGAACCGCACTAACTCAGACGCGCGCACGGCGCCTTTCTTATCGGCGCAGCGACTGGCGCGTGGGCACGAACGAAAACGCCGCCGGAATCGTTGATTCCGACGGCGCCATTTGTCGTTGCGCAAACAAGGAGCGGGCGACCGGACTCGAACCGGCGACGTCCAGCTTGGGAAGGTGACCGGTCTACGGGTTCACACCGCCCTCCACTACGGTACTCGCCCGGAGGACGCGCAGACAAGCCCTCTGCAGAACGGTCGATCCGGCTAGGAGAACGGAGTTGGTGGACCCGCGGTGACCCTTCGCTTTTTCCTGAGCGCCCGCGCTACCGAGACCAGCATCACAGGCGACAGGCTGGGCCCACTCCCTTACTGCCCGTGCGATTAGAGATTGCGCACGCCTCCTCAGAACATCGAACAATTCGACCAGCGTGACGAAGGCCTCGTACTCTGGTCTTTCCGCGGTCAGCGGCGAACAGTCTGCGGAAGTACATCTCGCACCACGCGGCCGCCGACGATCGTGAGCACGCTTGTAGTCCCGGGCAGCGCCTGCAGCGGCAGGGTGAAGATGTCTTGAGATAGCACCGCGATGTCCGCAAGCATCCCCGGGGCGATGGTGCCCTTCTCGTGCTCCGCGAATTCGGCGTAGGCGGACCCGCGCGTGTACATCGTCACGGCTTGTTCCCGGGTGAGCCCTTCGGCGGCTCCAGTGCGTCCTCCCCCGAGCGCCGCCATCATGTTGTAGAAGGGGTTACGCCACCCGTCCGATCCATAGGCGAGCGCGATACCTGCGGACGACCAGGTCTTGAGGGGCCTTCCCTCGCGCGGTTGGGACGCGACGATACCCAGCGCGCGCGCGCGCTGCATTACCGCGGCATCGTCAAGCCCATCCGCATGCTCGAAGCGAACGCGCTTGGTCCGCCAGACGCTGTCGGGCGCGAGCGACCCCATGAGCGCGACGACGAGCGCCGACGTGCTATCGCCGACAATGTGCAGGTGCAGTTGCTGCGCGTGGGGGAGGAGCGCCGCTGACAGGATCGCGCGAATGGTATCGAGGGGGAAGTCCAGCCGCCCATGTTGTCCAGCCGCCGTCGGCGCGCCGGCGTACGGCGTGCGGTGCAGCGCGTTGCGCTCGATGGGCGTGCCATCGAGTACCCATTTTCGTCCCGACACCTCCACGCGTGGCGCCGGATGCACGTTCGCGACATTCCACTCCCGTTCGTTGCGGCCACTCGCGTCCGGGATAGACCAGCGAACCAACCGCATGCGGATGGGCAGCTTTGCGTCGTGCATGACGCGCAGCATCAACGCCGGCTCCAGGTCGCCCGCCATGTCCTGCACCGTGGTCACGCCAAGGCGCACCGACGAATCGGCAAACGCACGCAGTCCCGCCAGAAGCGCGTGCTCGGGCTGCATCGAGTACATGCGGCGCATGGCGCCCCACTCGGCATATTCGTCAAGCCGCCCCGTGAGCTGCCCGGCTGCGTCACGCTCGTACCAGCCGCCGAGCGGATCGGGCGCCCGTTCCGCGATGCCGAGTGCGCGCAGCGCCGCTGAGTTGAGGACGCAGCCGTGGCCCCACCACGCCCAGAGAATCACAGGGTGGTCGACGGTCACCCGATCGAGCGCCGCACGCCGCGCGGCTGTATCGTCGAGTATATGCATACCGATCGACGTCTTGATCCACGTGCCCTTGGGCGTGCGCGCCGCCATCGCTCGGATGGAATCGAGCACCTGCGCAAACGTGGGATTGGGTGTAGGAGACGCGCCCGTCGCGAACTCACCCGGCATCACGACGTTGCCGACATGGTCGTGCGAGTCGTTGATGCCGGGAATGACGACCCGTCCACCGAGGTCAATCACCCGCGTATGGGGTCCCGCCGATCTCCTGATCGCGTCATTCGTCCCCACGGCCACGATACGCTCCCCACGAATCGAGACCGCCTCCGCCCACGGTCGCGCCGAATCCGCGGTGAAGATCTTGCCGCCGCTTAGAATCAATGTGGGTGCCGCGCCCCTCCCCTGAGCAGGGAGTCTACCAGAGGCGGATACGGACATAAAAAGCGCAACCGCCAGGGTTCGACGAGCAAACATCAGCATGGCTCCCTGTGGAAAGTGACTGACCTCATTGAGGGAAGCCACGGATGAGGCGCGAATCTACAGGCGGCAAACAATTGTCGCTACTATCGGTCCGGCGACGTACCAGCCGAGGCCTCTCCGCCAAGGTCGTGACAGAATGACCGCCGGTTTCGACGATAAGGGTCCGGACGATGCGCCCGGCGTGGCGGTTGTCTACGACGCGGGTCGTAGGCGCAACTGCATGAGCGCCATCGATCAGCAGCAGGGCCGCGGTCACCCGCGTTTCCTTCCTTCGCAGGTTGGGTGAGAACCCCTCCAAGGCGGCCCCTGCTGCGCCGACATTGCCACCGGTCGGCGTGACCCTACCCGCGCCACATTCCGTCCCCTATGTCAATCGCTCGCCAACAGACGAGCACGGGGGAGCATGACGCAGCGGATTGCCCGGCGATTGCTGTGCGCACCGGTGTGGGCACCAACGAAAACGCCGCAGGCATCCCTGATGCCGGCGGCGTAACTCGTTGACACGAAAGGAGCGGGCGACCGGACTCGAACCGGCGACGTCCAGCTTGGGAAAGTGACCGGTCTACGGTGTCACACCTCGCTCTACTACCGTACTCTCCGCGAGGACGTGCAGACAACCCCTCCGCAGAACGGTCGATTCGGTTTGCAAAACGGACTCGGTGGACCCTCGGTGGACCCGGCTGGATTGGACGCGGACTGCCCGGATCGGCATCGGGAGATTGAGCGCGTGGAGATCCACTGCGACCGCCGGAACGTGGCCAGCAGGCGTATCCCCGAGCGGCTCGGCTACCGGGTCGCCACGGTGGAGGGCGCGCCTCGCGAGCTGACGGTGGACCGGATGGATCGCGACGGCTTCCACCGGTGGCCGCCAGCCAGCTAGATCAGCTCGCGCAGCAGAACGGTAACGGTGCGCGTCTCACCGGCGCGGCGGAGCGTCAGGCGGTGCGTCGTTCCCGCGTCTCGCAGCGGCGCCAGCACTGGTGTCGATGGGGGAGGTTCGTCGTCGATCGCGGCGATCTCGTCGTCGACCCGAATGCCCGCTGAATCCGCGGCACTCCCCCTGATCACGTGACGCACGAGCAGCGCTCTACCACGGCGCTGGAGCTGCAGCCCGCTGACGTTCGCGAACGTGAACGGCGCGGCGAAGCTCGTCGAGGGCTCGAGGATCACGCGCGACCGGGAGTAGTCGAGGATCATCGTCGTGCGAGAGAGCACCCCCATCCCGATGGTGCCATCGGCGTCGAGATGCTGAAGCGCCGCCCCGGCGGCCGCGGACACCGTGACCAGCGGCTGCGCGAGGCGGAGCGCACCGACGGTCACCACGGGCACTCGCGTGATGCGGTCCATGCCCGTGCCATGGAGGCCCCGGCCTCCCGCGATCTCCACGAAGCGCGTGCCATCCGTCCCGATGCCCGCGGTCCGGGCGAAGACTGGGGTGAGCGTGATCGGCGCCGACTCGGTCCCCGCGTCGATGAAGAGGCGCGCCTCGACCGGCGGTGCGCCGTCACGCTCGATCATTGCCGTCACGAGCGGCTTTTCCTGCTTGAAGCGGATGGGGAGGATGGCGCCCGGACCCTCGTAGCGAAAGCTCGCCGGGTCGAAGAGCGTGAGCTGTCCCGCCGCGAAGTCGAAGCGCGCCACGTAGCGGCCCAGGAAGCTCGTGCCGATGACCCCGAGGATCGGCGGCCCGCCCGACGTGCTGTCGTTCAGCGCGCCGAACGCCCGCACCCTGACCGCGACGTCACGCAGCAGGACGTCGCCCATACGAATCGAGTCCGCTCGGCCCTCGCCAGTGCGGAGGCCGGCCGTCGCCGCGATGCCGGGGTCGAGCATGATGCCGGGCGCGCCGGTGTCGAGGACCAGCGTCGCCTTCACGCCATTGATGGTCACGTCCACGAAGGTGAGACCGTCCACCCGGAAGGGAACGGTGCCCACGAGCGATGGAGCCCCCGGCGTATGCGAGCATCCGGCCAGCAGGGCAGTGACGGCCGCAACAACACTGATGAGGGAGCGCATTCGACTCCGGGTGCGAAGGGAGGGACGGAGACGGGATCAGACGGCGCGCGGAAGGGATTGGTTTCACGCGCCGCGCTCGCCGACGTCGGTCGCGCGGCGCCAACGTGCTCGCGGGACGCTCCCCGCCCTATCCTACACGAATGTCCTCCGGCCTCCTCACCGCCGACTACGACTTCGCCCTCCCGCCCGAGCTGATCGCGCAGGCGCCGCTCGCCCGGCGCGACGCGAGCCGGCCGGCGTGGCTGCCAAGCGCGTCGACGGCGCTTGGTGACGTCGAGCGTTCTCCGCGCGAGCGGGTACTGAGGCCTTACGCGGCATTCGACACGCCCAGTACCGACCATGCGCTCACAGCACAAAATCGCCGGGGCACATGGTGGCCCCGGCGATCTCGTATCCTGCTGCATTTTTTCAATCTTCGAGGAGCGGGCGACCGGACTCGAACCGGCGACGTCCAGCTTGGGAAGCTGGCATTCTACCAACTGAATTACGCCCGCAGACCAGCTCGCGCCGGACCCCCGAATATACCGACGCGCCGCGCGCGCTCGCTACTGCCGCACCACCGGACGCGCCGGTGCCGCCCTCGGCGCCTCGAAGATCGCCCCGAGCCCCCCGTGCGCCGAGCACTGCGCATCGCTCGCCGTCGTCGTCAGGTACGTCCCGTCCT
>JBDSTA010000431.1:0-15559 GCA_039928475.1 Gemmatimonadaceae bacterium
ATCGAGGTCGCCCTGTCCACGGTGAACGTCGAGAACTGGCACGGCCTGCGCTGGAGCAGCGACGTCAACTGGAACAAGCAGCGCAACGAGATCACGTCGCTCCAGAGCGGGACACAGCAGAACCTCCTCAACGTGTGGTTCGTCGGCCAGCCGATCAACCTGAACGACGGACTGCACGCCGTGTTCTTCGACTACACGTCGCAGGGTGTATGGCAGTACGCGGACACCGTGGCGATGAAGCAGCTCAACTCCACGGGCTCCACGTTCAAGGTCGGCCAGCCGCGCGTGGCGGACATCAACGGCGACGGCAAGATCGACGTGAACGATCGCAGCATCATCGGCACGCAGTACCCGAAGTGGACGGGCAGCTTCGCCAACCGCTTCGCGTACAAGGGCTGGGACCTGTCCGGCCTCATCACGGCGAAGTGGAAGTACACGTTCATCGACGGCACGCCGCGGGGCATGAACGGCCGCAACGGCAACATCGTGATGGACTACTGGACGCCGACGAACCCGACGAACGAGAACGCCGCGCCGCAGGTCCCGAACTCGGGTGGCGCGTGGCAGTACCAGAACGTGCTGCTCTACCGCGATGGATCGCACTGGCGCATTCGCAACGTCACGCTCGGCTACACGGCGGGTGAGCGCCTGGCCGGACGCATCGGCGCGGCGAGCCTGCGCCTCTATGCAACTGCGCAGGATCCGTACATCCACACGGACTACCCGGGCACGGATCCGGAAGTCGGTGGCTCGGCTCCGACGATCCGCACGCTGTTGATCGGCACGAACATCAACTGGTAATCCAGCCTCCCATCCGACTCATGAGAATTCTTATGAAGCGCTCAATACTTCCGGTGGTGACGCTGGCCGCGCTCGGTGTGTTCGCGGGATGCGTCGACCTCGACGAGAAGCTGATCACCGGCGTCAGCAGCCAGTACTACTCGACGCCCGATGGACTCAACTCCGCGCTGATCTCCAGCTATGCGCAGCTCCGCGGCTTCTATGGCAAGGAGCAGCTGCTTTCGATCACGCAGGTGGGCACCGACACCTGGCAGGCGGGCGACCAGTCCGGCTCGAACAACCTCAACTTCGACGCGTACAACGGCCAGTTGAACAGCCAGGCGCCCGAGCTCGCGAACACGTGGAACCCGGCGTACCAGATGATCAACACGCTGAACGCGGCGCTCGATCGCGGGCCGGGCACGGCGGGCATTCCGGCGGCGACGAAGAACGGATTGCTCGGCGAGGCGCACTTCCTGCGCGCGCTCGAGTACTTCACGCTCGTGCAGTTCTTCGGGGACCTGACGCTCTCATTGCACGAGAACTCGGGTGTGGTGCTCGAGGCGACGCGGCAGCCGGCGGCCGACGTGTACAAGGCGATCATCGCCGACCTCGACACGGCGGTGTCGCAGCTACCGGCGACGACGACGCAGTATGGTCGCGCGACGCGTGGCGCCGCGCTGACGCTGCGGTCGAAGGTCTACCTGACGCGCGCCTACCAGTCGTACGGCGCCGGTGCGGCGGACTTCACGGCGGCGCTGGCGGATGCGAAGGCGGTGATCGCGTCGAACGTCTACGCGCTGGAGCCGGTGTATGCGGACCTGTGGTGCGTGGCGCGCGCGGGCGATCCGGGCCGCGGCGGTTACTGCGACAACACGGGCTACGTGCAGGACCGCAAGGAGTTCATCTTCACCGTCCAGTTCAATTACAACCAGGCGAACAACGACGTCGACGGCACGCCGCAGTACAACTACCTGCACCTCGTCTACGGTAGCCAGTACGACAACTCGGCAGCGGGCGTCGGCATTCCGCGTGACATCAACAACGGCCGTCCCTTCCGGCGCATCAAGCCCACGCAGTACGGCTTCTCGGTGTTCAACCAGCGGTATGCGGGCGTCCCGGGCGCGAGCGACATCCTCGACACGCGCTTCGACGGCAGCTACCAGACCGTGTGGTATGCGACGGCCGGCGGCCAGCGGAACCCGATCGGCGTGTGCCCCACGGCCAACACGCCGCAGCAGGGACTCGTGGCCTGCACGAGCAACGCGGTCGTGAACGCCGGCGATACCACGATCATGTACGCCAACTATCCGGTGGACAACGCCAAGCGACAGGCGAGCAAGTACACCATCCGCACGACGTGCCCGGCCGGCCTCGCCGACCCGAGTGTGTACTGCGGCGACAACTTCGGCGAGAACAACGGCTACATCGGGTGGGATCGCTACCCGGTGCTGAAGAAGTTCCAGGACAACCTGCGCCCGGGCGGCTTCAACGACCAGAACGGGGGCAAGGTGCAGGCCATCTTCCGTCTCGGCGAGGTCTACCTCATCGCCGCCGAGGCCGATCTCGGCCTCAACAACCTGACGGAAGCGGCGCAGATGGTGAACGTGCTGCGCACGCGTGCGGCGAGCCCGGCGCACAAGACGGACGCGGCCTTCCAGGTCGCGCCGGCGCAGATCACGCTCGACTTCATCATGGACGAGCGTGAGCGCGAGATGGCCGGCGAGTTCAATCGCTGGTACGACCTCGTTCGGCCCGGCAGCGCGTTCTTCCTCGCGCGCGTGCAGAAGTACAACCCGAAGGCCAAGGCCAACGTGCAGGCAAAGCACGCCCTTCGCCCGATTCCGCAGTCCCAGATCGACGGAGTGGTCTCAGGCCCGAAGTATCCGCAGAATACGGGATACTGATCGCCTGTCGGTGGCGGTGCGGCTCGAGCCGGTACCGCCGGCCACCTCCGGCTGTGAAGTCGCAGCCGGAGGTTGGCATCTACTGGAGACGACGGAGCGACATGCTGCCCTACCAGACTGCCGATCTCGCTCCCGAGCGTCGCGTCGAGGACCTCCTCGCGCGGATGACGCTCGAGGAGAAGGCCGCACAGATGATGTGCGTGTGGCAGAAGAAAGCGGAGACGCTGGTCGACGCGAACGGCACCTTCGACATCGAGAAGGCGCGCCGTGCGTTCGGCCACGGCAATGGCATCGGGCAGGTCGGGCGCCCCTCTGACGCGGGCGGCACCGGTCACGAGCCGGAGAAGGGCCGCAATCCGCGCCAGCAGGCGGAGCTCACCAACGCCATCCAGAAATTCTTCATCGAGGAGAGCCGGCTGGGCATCCCCGTCGTGTTCCACGACGAATGCCTGCACGGCCACGCCGCGATCGGTGCGACGAGCTTCCCGCAGCCCATCGGCCTCGCGGCCACGTTCGACCCCGCGCTCGTCGAGCGGCTGTACGCGATGACCGCCGAGGAGGCGCGCTCGCGCGGCGTGCACCAGGCGCTCACGCCCGTCGTCGACGTCGCGCGCGATCCGCGGTGGGGGCGCGTCGAGGAGACGTTCGGCGAGGACGTGCATCTCTGCACGCGCATGGCCGTCGCGGCGGTGCGCGGCTTCCAGGGCGACGCCGCGTTCCGCGACAAGACGCGAGTGATGGCGACGCTCAAGCACTTCGTCGCGCACGGGCAACCCGAGGGCGGACAGAACTGCGCGCCGGCGAACGTGTCGATGCGCGAGCTTCGCGAAGTGTTCCTCCCGCCGTTCAAGGCGGCGGTGCAGGAGGCGGGCGCCATCAGCATCATGCCCTCCTACAATGAAGTGGACGGCGTGCCGTCGCACGCGAACCGCTGGCTCCTGCGCGACGTCCTGCGTGGCGAGTGGGGCTTCACCGGCTTCGCCGTCTCGGACTACTACGCCATCTGGGAGCTCGGCAGCCGCCCCGATACGCACGGCCACAACGTCGCGGCGGATCGTCGCGAGTCCGCCGTACTTGCCGTGCGCGCTGGCGTGAACTCCGAGCTGCCCGAGCCCGACTGCTACCTGCACCTCGTGGAGCTCGTCCGGTCCGGCGTGCTGAAGGAATCGGAGCTCGACGACCTCGTCGCGCCCATGCTGCTGTGGAAGTTCTGCATGAAGCTGTTCGACGACCCGTACGTGGACCCGGACGTCGCCGAGCGCATCGTGTCGTCGCCGCCGAATCTCGCGCTCGCGCTCGAGGCGGCGCGCGACACGATCACGCTGCTCAAGAATGATGGCGGCGTGCTTCCACTGGACGTTGCCGCGCTCGCGACGATTGCCGTCATCGGCCCGAATGCCGACCGTCCGCTGCTCGGCGGCTACAGCGGCGTGCCGAAGTACACGGTGTCGGTGCTCGAGGGCATCAGGTCGCGCGTCGGCGACGCGGCGAAGGTCGTCCACAGCGAAGGGTGCAGGATCACGATCGGCGGATCGTGGATGCAGGACGAGGTGGTGCCGAGCGATCCTGCCGACGACCGTCGCATGATCGCCGAGGCGGTGACGGTGGCGAAGGATGCGGACGTGATCGTGCTGGCGATCGGCGGGAACGAGCAGACCTCGCGCGAGGCGTGGTCGCGCACGCACCTGGGCGACCGCACGAGCCTCGACCTGCTCGGGCGCCAGGGAGAGCTCGTCGACGCGATGCTGGCGACGGGGAAGCCGGTCGTCGTGCTGCTGTTCAATGGGCGGCCGCTGTCGATCACGGACGTGAGCGCAAAGGTGCCGGCCATCCTCGAGTGCTGGTACCTCGGGCAGGAGTCTGGGCATGCCGTGGCCGAAGTGCTCTTCGGCGACGCGAATCCCGGCGGCAAGCTGCCCATCTCGATACCGCGCTCGGTGGGGCACATCCCGGCGTTCTATTCGCACAAGCCGTCGGCGCGCCGTGGCTACCTGTTCGACGACACGACGCCCCTGTATCCGTTCGGGTTCGGGTTGTCGTATACGAGCTTTGTCCTGAGTGAGGTCCGCCTGACGGCGGACGTGATCTCCGCGGATGGAGGAACAGCGATCTACGCGGATATCCACAATACCGGTTCACGTGCGGGAAGCGAAGTGATTCAAGTGTACGTGCGCGACCTCGTCAGCTCCGTGACGCGGCCGGTGAAGGAGCTCAAGGCCTTCCTCAAGGTGCGGCTCGAGCCCGGCGAACGTCGCACCGTGGAGATCCCGCTCTCCGCGGACTGCCTCGCCTTCCACGACATCGACATGAAGTACGTCGTCGAGCCGGGCGAGTTCGCGATCATGGTCGGGACGTCGTCACGCGACGCGGATCTCCAGACCGTCACCCTCCGAGTGCATTCGTGAAACTCTCCTTCGTGGAAAAGGCGGGATACAGCCTCGGCGACGCCGCGGCGAACTTCGTCTTCATGACGATGATCCTGTTCCAGCTGAACTTCTATACGGACACGCTGGGGATCACCGCCGCGGCGGCGGGGTCGATGCTGCTGGTGGGGCGGCTGTGGGACGCGTTCTTCGATCCCATGATGGGCGTGATGGCCGATCGCACGAACACGCGCTGGGGCAAGTTCAGGCCGTGGGTGCTGTGGACGGCCATCCCGTGGGCGGTCGTGATGGTGCTCGCCTACACCGTGCCCGACTTCGGGACGACGGGGAAGGTGATCTGGGCCTGCCTGACGAACATCCTGCTTATGACGCTGTACTCGATGAACAACACGCCGTACTCCGCGATGAGCGGCGTGATGACGGGCGACGTGAACGAGCGGACGTCGCTGTCGAGCTACCGCTTCGTCGCCGCGATGCTCGCGCAGCTGATCGTCGGCGGGTTCACGCTGCCGCTCGTGACGAAGTTCGGGCACGGGGACAACGCGAAGGGCTGGCAGATGACGATGGCCCTCTGGGCGGTGATCTGCCTCGTGTGCTTCGTCATCACGTTCGCGACGACGAAGGAGCGCATCACGCCGGCGCCGACGCAGACGTCGTCCGCGAAGGGCGACTTCCGGAACCTGCTCCGGAACGGGCCGTGGATCGCGATGTTCACGCTCACCATCGCGCACTTCATCTTCGTCGCGATGCGCGGCGGCACGACGTTCTACTACTTCCAGTACTACGTGGACAAGGACGCGCTGTTCACGTGGCTCAACAGCCACGGCCTGGCGCAGCTCTCCGGCTCGTTCCTCGACACGTTCGGGCTCGTGCTCAAGCCTGACCACTCGAACGTGTCGTCGGTGGGCTTCAGCCTCTTCAACATCTCGAGCCAGCTCGTGACGGTGGTGGGCGTGCTGTTCTCCACGTACCTGTCCTACCGCTTCGGCAAGCGCATCGTCGCGATCGTCGGCTTCACGCTGGCCACGATCTTCATGGCGGCCTTCATCCTCCTGCCCGCCGACGCGATCGGAGCGACGTACCTGCTCGAGTGGATCCGCGCGCTCTCGTACGCGCCGACGATCCCGCTCATCTGGGCGATGTTCGCCGACGTGGCCGACTACGCCGAATGGAAGTTCAACCGCCGCATCACGGGCGTCGTCTTCGCGACGATCCTCTTCGGCCTGAAGATGGGACTGAGCCTCGGCGGCGCGATCGCCGGCTGGCTCCTCTCGGGCTACGGCTACCAGGCGAACGTGGCGCAGTCGCCGAGTGCCCTGCAGGGCATCCGCATGACGGTGAGCATCTATCCGGCGATCTTCCTCTGCATCGTGGTGGCGTGCCTGTTCTTCTACAGGATCACGAAGAAGCTGAACCTCGAGATCCAGGACGAGCTCGCGTCGCGGCGCAGTGCGTACGACGGAACCGCCGTCCCGGTGGCGTCATGACGTCACGGCGAACGGTCGTGGCGACGATGCTGATGGTCGCGCCGGCGACACTGTGCGCGCAGGCGGCCGTGCCGTCGCTCAAGGAGCTGTTCAAGGGCGCGTTCGTCGTCGGCACCGCGCTGGCGCCGCGACAGTTCCTGAACGAGGACACCGCGAGCGTGACGTTCATCAAGCGGCAGTTCAATGCCATCACGCCGGAAAATGTCCTGAAATGGGAGGTGGTGCATCCCCAGCCGGGCATCTTCTCCTACGAGCTGTCGGACGCCTACGTGAGCTTCGGCGAGCGCAACGGCATGTTCATCGTCGGACACACGCTGGTGTGGCACAGCCAGACGCCGCGCTGGGTGTTCCAGGATGCGAACGGCAAGCCGCTCACCCGCGATGCGCTGCTCGCGCGCATGAAGGACCACATCCAGAACGTGATGGGTCGCTATCGCGGCCGCATCAGGGGATGGGACGTGGTGAACGAGGCGCTCGAGGAAGACGGCACCATGCGCAAGTCGCCATGGCAGCAGATCATCGGTGACGACTTCGTCGTGAAGGCGTTCGAGTATGCGCACGCGGCGGACCCCGGCGCGCAGCTCTACTACAACGACTACAACCTCGCGACGCCCGCCAAGCGCGACGGCGCCGTGGCGCTCGTGAAGCGCATCCAGGCGGCGGGCATTCCCGTCACCGCCATTGGCTCGCAGGATCATCACAAGCTCGACTGGCCATCGGCCGCGCTCGTGGACTCGATGTTCATGGCCTTCCGCGCCGCCGGCGTTCACGTGGCGATCACGGAGCTCGATGTGGACGTGCTTCCGCGTGCGACGCGCGACAACACCGCCGACGTCGCACTGCGTGCGCAGGCGCAGGCCCGGCTCGATCCGTATGTCGGCGGCCTGCCGGACGCCGTGCAGGCGGAGCTCGCGACGCGCTACAAGGACATGTTCACCGTCTACATGAAGCATCGGGACATCCTCGACCGCGTCACCTTCTGGGGCGCGACTGACGATTACTCCTGGCTCAACGGCTGGCCCGTGCGTGGTCGCACGAATCACCCGCTGCTCTTCGATCGCGATCGCAAGCCGAAGCCGGCATTCGCCGCAGTGGTCAGCACCGCTGCGCAGACACTGGTTCCGTAGGCCCCAATGAGGGTATCTACAATGAAGCACGCATTCGCACCGCTCGAACGGCAGAGCCTCTCCGACCGGCTCGCCCGGCAGATTCGCGGCTCCATCCAGGGTGGCGACTTTCGTCGCGGCGATCGGCTGCCTCCAATCATGGAGATGGCGCGCCGCTTCGGCGTCGGGCATCCGACCATCCGCGAGGCGCTCAAGAAGCTCGAGGCGATGGGCGTCGTCGATATTCGTCATGGGTCGGGCGTGTTCGTCACGCGCAGCGACGAGGTGCTCGTGCTCGCGACGCCCGATTACTCGGGGCTGCTGACGAAGAAGCTCCTCGTGGACCTCATTCGCGCCCGCACGCCGCTGGAGATGCAGTCGGTGTCGGACGCCGTGCGCAACGCCACGCCGGAGCACCTCCTCGAGATGCGCCGGCTCCTCGACGAGGCCGCGCGGAGCATCGACGACGACGAGCGGCTCAACGCCGCCAACATGGGCTTCCACCACCAGATCGCCCGTGGCTCCGGCAACATCGTGCTGGCGCAACTGCTCAGCGTGCTGCACGAGCTGTTTCGCGAGGAGCAGCGCACGATACTCGGCATCGGCGGCTCCCGCGAGCGCGACCACGCTGAGCATCTGTCGATCCTGGAGGCGGTGGAGCAGCGGGACGAGGCGCTGGCCATCCAGCGCATGCGGGCTCACCTGGAGGGGGTGCAGAGACTTGTGGAGAGTTGGGACCCTGATCACCATCCTGTGGGGTAACAGCCCTATCCACAATTACCGGAGGTTCCCGATGCACCGTCCCATTACGGCGTTTGCGCTCACCGTGCTGCTGGCCACCACGGCCGCCGCCCAGAGCCAGATGTCTGGCACCGTCAAGGACTCGACCGGCCGCGCGCTCCCGGGCGCCCAGGTCTCGATCCCGGCTTTAGAGAAGGGAAGCACGACCGACGACTCTGGCCATTACGTCCTGCGCGACCTCCCGGCTGGCTCGCACAGCATGGACGTGAAGCGCACGGGCTACAAGCTGTCCACCGCGACGGTGGAAGTCGGGGACAAGGAGACGATTCGCCGCGACTTCGTGCTCGTCGCCAACATCGCGGAGCTCGAGGGCATGACGGCCGCGGCCGAGAAGCCGGCGCCTGTCCGCGCGAGCCGCACGGTGATTTCGGCGCAGCAGATCACGGAAGGGCATTTCGACAACGTGTATGCAGCCGTCGAGGCGCTGAAGTCGGCGTGGCTCAAGCCGCGCGGTGCAACCAGCCTCAGCGGTGGTGGTTCTGACAAGATCTGGGTCTACCTCGACAACGTGCGCGTCGGCGATACGGAAGCCCTGCGCGACATCAACCCGCGCGAAGTCCTCGCGGTGCGCTTCTTCGACGCGGCCGCCGCCCAGGCTCGTTACGGCAGCGGTCACCCCGCCGGCGCGATCATGGTCGAGACGGCCGGATACAACAAGAACAAGTCGCCATGACCCCACGGCCCCTCCTCGTTGTCCTGATGGCCTTCAGCACTGCCTGCCTGTCACATCGCAAAGCCGACGTGACATCGCGGCCAGATCGCACGGAGCTCACGGCCAAGGAACTGGAGGGGCAGCACTTCCTCACCGCGTACGACGCGGTGGAGTCGATGCGCGGCAACTGGCTGCACGATCGCGGGCCGATGTCGCTCGATCGCAATACGCAGGTCGTGGTGCTCGTGTACTTCGACGACGTGAAGCTGGGCACGGTGGAAACGCTCCGGTCGATCCCGGTGCAGTCCGTGTCCGTGCTCCGTCACCTGGATGGGGTGGAGGCGCAGGCGCGCTACGGCATCGGCCACGGCGCCGGCGTCATCCAGGTGGAGTCGTGGTCGCGCGGGAAGGAGACCGGGCCCATCGACATCTCGGCGGGCACGGTGACGGAAAACGCCGTCGTGTCGGCCGCCGACGGCTTCGCGCTCGCGAGCGGCGGGCGTGCGGCGTCGATCGTCGTGAGCTCGCACGATTTCGCGGGAGTGATCCGCGCGGTGCGTGACCTGAGCGCCGACGTGGAGCGCGTCGCCGGCGTTGCACCGGCCGTCGCGATGGACTCGAGCGCGGGCGCGCGCAGCGTCGTGATCGTCGGAACAATCGGGAAGAGCCCGCTCATCGACCACCTCGTGCAAGGCGGGAAGCTCAACACCGCCGGCGTCGCGGGGAAATGGGAGTCGTACGTGCGGCAGGTCGTGGCGAATCCGATGCCGGGCGTCGACCAGGCACTCGTCATCGCCGGAAGCGACAAGCGCGGCACCATCTACGGCATCTACGACGTGTCGTCGCTCATCGGCGTGTCACCGTGGTACTGGTGGGCCGACGTGCCGGCGCCGAAGCAGCCGGAGCTCCTCATCGCGCCCGCGCGCGTCACGCTCGGCGAGCCCGCCGTGAAGTATCGCGGGATCTTCATCAACGACGAGGCGCCGGCGTTCTCCGGCTGGACGCGCGAGAAGTTCGGCGGCGTGAACCACGGCGTCTACGAGAAGATGTTCGAGCTGATCCTCCGCATGAAGGGCAATTACCTCTGGCCCGCCATGTGGGGCAACGCGTTCGCGGACGACGACTCGCTCAACGCGAAGCTCGCCGACGAGTACGGCGTGGTGATGGGCACCTCGCATCACGAACCGATGACGCGCGCGCAGCAGGAGTGGAAGCGCTACGGCAAGGGTGAGTGGAACTACGAGAAGAACGACTCCACGCTGCGCGACTTCTGGCGCGAGGGCATCGAGCGCATGGTCAACGGCGGCCAGCCGCGCGAGAACATCGTGACGCTCGGCATGCGCGGCGACGGCGACATGCCGATGACGCAAGGGAGCAACATCGCGCTGCTCGAGCGCATCGTTGCCGACCAGCGGAAGATCCTCAGCGACGTCACGGGTAAGGACGCCTCCAGGACGCCGACCCTGTGGGCGCTATACAAGGAAGTCCAGGACTACTACGACAAGGGCATGCGCGCGCCTGAAGACGTCACGCTCCTGTTCGCGGACGACAACTGGGGCAACATCCGCCGCCTGCCCGCCGCCGCGGACCGGAATCATTCCGGCGGCTTCGGCGTGTACTACCACTTCGATTACGTGGGCGGGCCGCGCAACTACAAGTGGATCAACACGAATCCCATCGCGCGCGTGTGGGAGCAGATGCACCTCGCGCACGAGTACGGCGCGAACCGAATCTGGATCGTGAACGTCGGCGACCTGAAGCCGATGGAATTCCCCATCCAGTTCTTCCTCGACGACGCGTGGGATCCCTCGAAGATCCCCGCCGAGCGCCTGCCCGAGTACACGCGCCAGTGGGCGGCGCAGCAGTTCGGGGCAGCGAACGCGCCGGAGATCGCCGACATCACGACGACCTACCTCAAGTACGCAGGACGCCGGAAGCCGGAGCTGCTCCAACCGGAGACGTACTCGCTGGCGAACTATCGCGAGGCGGAGCGCGTCGCCGAGGACTACGCGGCGCTCGTGCGTCGCGCCGAGGCGCTCGCGGCGAGGATGCCGGCGTCGCACAAGGACGCGTACTACGAGCTCGTGCTCCATCCGGTGCTCGCGGCCGCGAACCTCAACGACCTGTACATCACCACCGCGAAGAACCGCCTCTACGCCCAGCAGCAGCGCGCGTCGACGAATGACCTCGCGGAGCGGGCGCGCCAGCTGTTCGAGCGCGACGCGGAGATCTCGCGCACGTACAACACCGAGCTCGCGGGCGGGAAGTGGTCGCACATGATGGACCAGACGCACATCGGCTACACGATCTGGCAGGAGCCGCCGCGCAACGTGATGCCGCGCGTGGACCTGATCCAGGTGCCGGCGCGCCCGGAGCTCGGCGTGTCGTATGAAGGACAGTCTCGCTCGCGCGAGCCGGCGTTCCCCGAGTTCGATGCGTACGCACGGCAGTCGTACTACCTCGACATCTACAACAAGGGCTCCGCGACGCTCGACTACAGCGTCGAGAGCGGGGAGCCGTGGCTCACGGTGTCCGCGCCGAAGGGCAGGGTGGAAAAGGACGTCCGCGTATGGGTGAGCGTGGACTGGGCGAAGGCGCCCGCGGGCACGACGAAGTTACCGGTCACGGTCACTGGATCCGATGGCGGCCGGTTCACCGTGCAGGCGAATGTGCGCAATCCGGCGTCGCCGCGACGCGACGACGTCGCCGGTTTCGTGGAGAGCAATGGCTACGTCTCGATGGAGGCGGAGCACTTCACGCGCTCCGTGGCACTCGCACCCGCGCGCTGGCAGCGCATCCCGGATCTCGGGCGCACGGCGTCCGCCATGACCCTGATGCCCGTGACGTCGCCCGCGCAGGCGCCGGGCGGTGCGTCGCCGCGCCTCGAGTACAAGCTCTTCGTGTTCGACTCGGGCGCGGTGAGCGTGAAGACGTACCTCTCCCCGATGTTGAACTTCAGCGGCTCCGCGACGGGGATGCGCTACGCCGTATCGATCGACGACGAGGCGCCGCAGGTCGTGAATGCCGCCGCCGATACGAGCGGCGCCGCGTGGAACACGATGGTGGCCGACAACATCGTCGTCATGACGACGAAGCACGTGCTCGCGACGCCTGGCGCGCACACGCTCAAGTTCTGGGCGGTGGATCCGGGAATCGTGGTGCAGAAATTCGTGATGGATCTTGGCGGGTTGAAGCCGAGCTATCTCGGCCCGCCGGAAAGCTTCCGAGGTCGCCGATGATCAGTCATTCCGCGCGAGCGCGAAGCGCGAGTCGAGGAACCTGCATCCTCCTGCTCGCCACCATGTGCGCGTGCTCCTCGGCCACGCTCCAGCCCTCCGCGCCCGCGTCACGCGATCCGAGCTTCGCCTGGTTCGAGTACCGCGGCAACGACTCCGTGTACAAGACCATCACGCCCGGCGTGAACGACTACCTCAACCCGATCCTCGCCGGCTTCTATCCCGACCCGAGCATGATTCGCGTCGGCAGCGACTATTACCTCGCGACGTCGAGCTTCGCGTACTTCCCCGGCGTGCCGCTGTTCCACAGCAGGGATCTCGTCAACTGGACGCAGGTCGGCAGCATCCTCGACCGCAAGTCGCAGCTGAACCTCGACAGCGCCGGTATCTCGCGCGGCATCTTCGCACCCGCCATCCGCGAGCACGACGGCACGTTTTACATGATCACCACGATCGTCGATCGCGGCGGGAACTTCTTCGTCACGGCGACGAACCCCGCCGGGCCATGGAGCGACCCGGTGTGGCTGCCGAGCGTGGATGGCA
This sequence comes from Gemmatimonadaceae bacterium, assembly GCA_039928475.1. Taxonomy (GTDB): domain Bacteria; phylum Gemmatimonadota; class Gemmatimonadetes; order Gemmatimonadales; family Gemmatimonadaceae; genus AG11. Next base: position 12,897 of record JBDSTA010000431.1, read on the forward strand.
TCGACCCGTCGTTCTTCTTCGACGACAACGGGAAGGCGTACGTCATCAACAACGGCCCGCCCATCGGCACGCCGCGTTACAGCGGGCACCGCGCCATCTGGATCCAGGAGTTCGACGTCACTGCGAAGAAGATGGTCGGCGAGCGCAAGCTCATCGTGAACGGCGGCGTGGACCTCGCGAAGAATCCCATCTGGATCGAGGCGCCGCACATCTTCAAGCGCAACGGCTTCTACTATCTGGTGTGCGCCGAGGGTGGCACGGCGTACCAGCACTCGGAGGTGGTGTTCCGGTCGAACGCGCCGACGGGGCCGTGGACACCGTACGCGAACAACCCGATCCTCACGCAGCGACACCTCGACAGGTCTCGCCCCTTCCCGATCACGACGACGGGCCACGCGGACTTCGTCGACACGCCGAACGGCGAGTGGTGGGCCGCGTTCCTCGGCGTGCGTCCGTACGGCGACGACCTGTTCAACGCGGGCCGCGAGACGTTCCTCATGCCGGTGCGATGGGTGGACGACTGGCCCGTGATCGCCACCGGCAACGAGACCGTGCCGTATATGCATGCGCGGCCGAACCTGCCGAAGCAGCCCGCGCCGGCCGTGCCCACGTCCGGCAACTTCACCGTGCGCGACGAGTTCGACGGCGCCACCCTGCCCATGCACTGGCAGACGCTGCGCGGGCCGGGCACCGCATGGATGCAGCTCGGCGGCGGCACGCTCACGCTCCACGCGCGCAACGCCGGATTCGAGCCCGCGGTGCAACCCTCGTTCGTCGCGCGGCGGCAGCAGCACATCGACTTCTCCGCGACAACGTCCATGACCTACGCGCCCGCTGCCGAGGGCGACAAGGCAGGCGTCGTCGCCCTCCAGAATGACAGGTACTACTACTTCCTCGGCGTCACGCGCACGAAGGGCGCGACCGTCGTGCAGCTCGAGAAGCACGCGGGCGACGCTGGCGTGGTCGTCGCGAGCATGCCCGTGAGCACGGGCGCGCCCATCCAGCTGCGCGTCGAGGGGCACGGTGCGGCGTACGACTTCTCGTATGCCGTGCGTCCGGGCGAGTGGGTGTCCGTCGCGCGCGGCGCGGACGGCACGATCCTCAGCACGAAGGTCGCGCAGGGCTTCGTCGGCACCATGCTCGGGCTGTATGCGTACAGCGCAACCCCATGAGAGGCGCACGCGCATGAACTACCGCATGCTCGGCCGCACTGGCTGGAAGGTCTCCGAGGTGAGCTTCGGGGCGTGGGGCATCGGCGGCGACGTCTGGGGCGACACCGACGACCAGGAGTCGATGCGCACGCTGCATCGCGCCGTGGACCTCGGCGTGAACTTCTTCGATACCGCGGACGTGTACGGCGACGGCCGCTCCGAGCGCCTCATCGCGCAGCTCAAGCGCGAGCGGCGCGAGGAGGTCATCGTCGCGACCAAGTCGGGGCGACGACTCAGCCCGCACGTCGCCGGCGGCTACAATCGCGCGAACCTCACCGCGTTCGTCGATCGCAGCCTCGCGAACCTCGGCGCCGAGACGATCGACCTGCTTCAGCTGCATTGCCCGCCGGCGGAAGTGTACGACATGCCGGAGGTGTTCGACCTGCTCGACGAGATGGTGCTCGCCGGCAAGCTGCGACACTACGGCGTGAGCGTCGAGCGGGTGGACGAGGCGATGCGCGCCATCCAGTACGAGGGCGTGCAGTCAGTGCAGATCATCTTCAACATGTTCCGCCTCAAGCCCGCCGACGCATTCTTCGCCGCGGCGATGGAGCACAAGGTGGGCATCCTTGCGCGCCTTCCACTCGCGAGCGGGATGTTGAGCGGCAAGCTGCGGAAGGACAGCACCTTCGCGCCCACCGATCACCGGAGCTTCAATCGTCACGGCGAGGCGTTCGATCGCGGCGAGACGTTCAGCGGCGTGGACTACGCGACGGCGCTCGAGGCCGTGGAGCAGCTGCGGTCGCACGTGCCGCCAGGGACGACGATGGCGCAGTGGGCGCTGCGCTGGATCCTGATGTTCCCGGCGGTCACCGCCACGATTCCGGGCGCGAAGAGCGTGCGGCAGGTCGAGGACAATGCCGCGGCGTCGTCGCTGTCGCCGCTCACCGACGACGCCATGCGCGCCGTGCGCACCGTGTACGACGCGATGATCCGCGAGTCGGTGCATGGCCACTGGTAGCGTCGCGCCGGCCGTGCGCGCGACGCCGTTCGGCGTGATGCCCGACGGGCGTCGCGTCGAGATGCACACGCTCGTCAATGCATCCGGCATGGAGGTGTGCTTCCTCGACCTCGGCGCCATCATCGTCGCGGTGAAGGTGCCGGATCGCAATGGCGTGATCGCCGACGTGTCGCCCGGCTACGACACGCTGGACGAGTATCTCGCCGACGGCTCGTACTTCGGCGCGATCATCGGGCGGTATGCGAACCGAATCGCGGGTGGCCGCTTCGAGATCGACGGCAAGGCATACGCCCTCGCGCCGAACGATGGCCCGAACCTCCTGCACGGCGGTCATCACGGGCTGAATCGCGCGCTCTGGGATGTCGAGCACTTCACGCGCGATGGCGCCGTCGGCGCGATCCTGCGGTACACGAGCGAGAGCAGCGAGAGTGGCTTCCCCGGCAACCTCTCATTGCGTGTGACCTACACGCTGACGGACCGGAACGAGCTCT
>JBDSTA010000432.1:0-25724 GCA_039928475.1 Gemmatimonadaceae bacterium
CGTGGACGACTACAAGGTCGTGGGCAAGGAAGGGCGCGGACAGTGGCTGCCGCGCACGACGGCCGGGCTCGTGGGAGGGCGCGCATGAGATTGGAGAACGAGATCGAGGTGCCGAGCTACACGGTGGATTTCGTCACGACGAAGGAGGACCTCACCGCCAGCCCGCTCTGGAATCCCGATCTCGCTCCAACCCCGCTCGACCGCCGGACCTGGTCCACCTACAACATCGCGGCGCTGTGGATCGGCATGAGCGTCGTCATCACGACGTACACGCTCGCCTCCGGCATGATGACGCAGGGCATGACGTGGTGGCAGGCGATGGTCACCATCCTGCTCGGCAACACGATCGTGCTGATTCCCATGGTGCTCAACGCACATGCGGGAACGAAGTACGGCATCTCCTTTCCCGTGCTGTGCCGCGCGGCCTTCGGGACGAAGGGCGCGAACGTCCCCGCAGTGCTGCGGGCGATCGTCGCGTGCGGGTGGTTCGGCATCCAGACCTGGATCGCGGCGCTGGCGCTCAACACGCTGTTCACGGCGGCGTGGCCGGGATGGACGAGCGTGCCCGGCGGCATCGCGATCGCCTTCGCGCTGTTCTGGCTGCTCCAGGTGGCGATCATCGCCGGCGGCATCGAGAGCATCAAGCACCTTGGCAGCGCAGCAGCACCGGTGCTCATCTCGGGAAGCACCATCCTCCTGATCTGGGGCATCAGGAATGGCGGCGGGCTCGGGCACATCCTCTCCGAGTCGTCGCGCCTGCAGGGGGCGGATGCGAAGCCGTTCTGGTCGATCTTCCCGCCCGCCCTCACGGCCGCGGTGGGCTACTGGGCCACGCTGTCGCTCAACATTCCCGACTTCACGCGCTATGCGCGCAGCCAGAAGTCGCAGATGCTCGGCCAGGCGATGGGCCTGCCGACGACGATGACCGCCTTCGCCTTCATCGGCGTCGCGGTCACGAGCGCGACGATCGTGATCTTCGGCAAGGCCGAGTGGGATCCCGTCGTGCTCGTGACGAGGATTGGCGGGACGGGGGTGATCATCTTCGCGGCGCTCGTCGTGCTCGCCGCGCAGTTGCACACGAACATGGCGGCGAACGTCGTCTCGCCGTCGAACGACTTCTCGAACCTCAACCCGCGGCGCATCAGCTACAAGCTCGGCGGGGTGATCACGGCGGTGGTCGGCATCATGATGATGCCGTGGAAGCTCTACTCGGACGCCGGCGCCTACATATTCACGTGGCTCATCGGGTACTCGAGCCTGATGGGCGCGCTGGGCGGGGTCCTGATCGCGGACTACTGGGTGATCCGCAGGCAGCAGCTCTCGCTGCCCGACCTGTTCAAGGTGCAGGGCCGGTACACGTACGGTGGCGGCGTCAACATGAAGGCGATGATCGCGCTGGTCGTCGCCGTGCTGCCGGTGCTCCCCGGCTTCCTGCATGCGGCGGCGACGCCGGGTGGCAACGTCGCAAACCCGACGCTGCTGGATCACCTGTACCAGTACGCGTGGTTCGTGACGTTCTCGCTGAGCTTCGCGATCTACCTCGTGCTGATGCGCGGCGAGTCGGCGAGCCTGTACTCGGACAAGCGCGACTGGGAGACCCGCGTGGGTCGATAGGTGTAGCGGACGAACTCGAGTGAATCACGCTGATTCGGATACCCAGCCCATATACCGCCGGAGACACGATGACGATCAAGGTCGGCCTGATCCAGGCCTCCCACGCCTGCGACACCAACGAGAAAATCGAGACCATTCGCGTCGCCAACATCGAGAAGCACATGAAGCTGATCGACAAGGCCGGCAGCGAGGGCGTCCAGATCCTCTGCATGCAGGAGATCTTCACGGGCCCGTACTTCTGCGCCGAGCAGACGCCGCGCTGGTACGAGGCCACGGAAGGTATTCCCGACGGCCCCACGACGCGCCTGATGCAGGAGGTCGCGAAGAAGTACCAGATGGTGATCGTCGTCCCGCTCTACGAGGTCGAGAACACCGGCGTCTACTACAACACGGCGGCCGTGATCGACGCCGACGGCACGTATCTCGGCAAGTATCGCAAGAATCACATTCCGCAGGTCTCACCGGGCTTCTGGGAGAAGTACTACTTCAAGCCCGGCAACCTGGGCTATCCCGTGTTCCAGACGCGCTACGCAAAGGTCGGCGTCTACATCTGCTACGACCGGCACTTTCCCGAGGGCGCGCGCGAGCTCGGGCTCAACGGCGCGGAAATCGTGTTCAATCCGTCCGCCACGGTGGCGGGCCTGTCCGAATACCTGTGGAAGCTCGAGCAGCCGGCGCACGCCGTGGCGAACGGCTACTTCGTGGGCGCCATCAACCGGGTCGGCCATGAAGCGCCCTGGAACATCGGCGAGTTCTACGGGCAGAGTTACGTCTGCGACCCGCGCGGCAAGATGCTCGCGGAGGCGAAGCGCGACACGGACGAGCTGGTGATTGCGGACATCGACCTCGACGTCATCAGGACGGTGCGCAACACGTGGCAGTTCTTCCGCGACCGGCGGCCCGAGACGTACACCGGCATCTGCAAGCTGTGAGCGAGCCCGCACAGCAGCAGCCCACCTACGCGCGGTCGCTCGGCCTCTTCTCCGGCACGATGCTCGTGGTCGGTGGGATCATCGGCTCTGGCATCTTCATCAATCCGTCCATCGTCGCGGCGCGCACCGGTTCGGCCGGACTAACGATCGGCACGTGGGCGCTCGGCGCCGTGATCGCGTTGCTGGGTGCGTTCATCTTCGCCGAGCTGGGGCGACGACGCCCGCAGGTGGGCGGCGGGTATGCATACCTGCGCGATGCGTTCGGCCCCCTGCCCGCCTTCCTCTATGGATGGGCGCTGCTGCTCGCCATCGCCACGGGTGCCATCGCCGCGGTGGCGGTGACGTTCGCGAACTACTTCACGCGCCTCGTCGGCATCCCGCCCGAGCTCGTGAAGCCCATCGCGCTCGGCAGCATCGCGCTGCTGTCGGTCGTCAACATCCTCGGCGTGAAGCCGGGTGCGGCGACGCAGAACGTGTTCACGCTCCTCAAGCTCGGCGCGCTCGCGGCGCTGCTCATCGCCGCGGTGCTGTTGCATCCAGCGACGGCGATCACGCTCCCGCCACCGATCGCCAGCGTGCCGCTGCCGCATCCGTCCGGCTTCCGGGAGGTCTTCCTCGTGCTGAGCACCGCGCTCGTGCCGGTGCTGTTCTCGTACGGCGGTTGGCAGCAGACGAATTTCGTCGCGGAGGAGATGCGCGACGCCGAGAAGACGTTGCCGCGCGCGCTCGTGCTGGGCGTGCTGATCGTCGTCGCCGTGTACCTCGGTGCGAACATGGCGTACCTGCGTGCGCTGGGCGTGGACGGACTGGCGGCGAGTCCTGCGCCCGCGGCGGACATGATGGCGATGCTCGCGGGCGAAGGTGGACGCCGGCTCATCGCGGCGGGTATTGCGGCGTCCACGTTCGGCTTCCTCAACCTCGTCATCCTCGTGTCGCCGCGCGTGTACCAGGCGATGGCGCGCGACGGGTTGTTCTTCGCGGGCTTCGCGAAGCTGCACCCGACGTTTCGCACACCCGTGATGGCGATCGTGTTCCAGGCGGCCGTGGCGATGGCCCTGATCCTCACGGGCAGTTACGGCCAGCTGCTCGACTGGGTGGTGTTCGCCGACTGGATCTTCTTCGGGGCGACGGCGCTCACGCTCGTGGTGTTTCGCCGGCGCGACGCGCGCGATGGCGTGACGGATTCGGGCTATCGCGCGCCGTTCTATCCGCTCAGCGTGATCCTGTTCGTGAGTGCCGCGGCGTACGTGATGCTCGGATCGGTCGCGTCGAACCCGAAGAATGCCGCGTACGGGCTGCTGCTGCTTGCCGCCGGTGTCCCCGTCTTCCTGTTCTGGCGGGCGTCGTCACGACGGGCGGCGCAGGGCGGCTGACCGGTCCAGCTCCTCGCGAACCTTTCCCGCCAGCTGCGCGGGCGTGAAGGGCTTCGCGAGGAATGGGGTGTCCGGATCGAGCAGCCCCTGGCGCACGATGTCGTCGCTGTGGCCCGACATGAACATCACGGGGAGGTTGGGATGGGTCGCGCGCAGCTTCGCGGCGAACGCCGGTCCCAGCATGCCGGGCATCATCACGTCGCTGACGACGAGGTCGATGTGGTGCCCCCGCGCCATCTCGAGCGCGGACTCGCCATCGGGGGCGTCGAGCACGGAGTAGCCCTGCAGCTCGAGGGCGCGCCTCGCCACGCGGCGCACGGCATCCTCGTCCTCCACCACGAGGATGCACTCGGTGCCCCCGCGCGCCGTGACCGCATGTGCGCCACTCGTGCGCATGGCAACGTGGGTACGCGGGAGGTAAACGCTGAACGTCGCGCCCTGCGACGGGCGACTGTCCACCCACACGTAGCCATCGCTCTGCTTCACGATGCCGAACACGGTCGCGAGACCGAGCCCCGTGCCGTGCCCGGGCTCCTTGGTGGTGAAGAACGGATCGAAGATGCGCGCGAGCGTCGCGCGGTCCATGCCGCACCCGTTGTCGATGACGTCGAGGCGGACGTACGCACCCGGCCGCGGCTCCACGCCCCAGTCGTCGAACTCGTGGTGCAGCTCGACGTTCGAGGTGCGGATGGTGACTGACGATCCCTCGCGTCCATGGATCGCGTCGCGCGCGTTGACGACGAGGTTCAGCAGCACCTGCTCGACCTGGCCGGGGTCGGCCAGCACGTGACCCAGTGACGGGTCGAGCGCGAGCTCGAGCTGTCCGTATTCACGGAGCAGCAGGCGCAGCATGCGCTCCAGCTCGCGGATGCGCACGTTGAGGTCGAGCGACTCCGGGCGGAGCAGCTGCTTGCGGCTGAAGGCGAGCAGCTGCGCCGTGAGCGCCGCGGCACGATCGGCCGCCTTGCTGATCTCCGCCAGGAATTCGCCCGACTGGTCGTCCCGGCCGATGCTCATCTCGAGGAGCGACGTGAAGCCCTTGATGGCGGTGAGGAGGTTGTTGAAGTCGTGCGCCACGCCGCCCGCGAGGAGGCCCACGGCCTCCATCTTCTGCGCCATGCGCAGCTGTTCCTCGAGCTTCCGGTGTGCCGTGACGTCGGAGATCATCACGATGGAGCCCGTCACCGCACCGGCGCGGTCGCGGAGCGGCGATGACGACACCTGCACGTCCAGCATGACGCCGTCCTTCCGGATGCGGCGCGCGGGCATGGCCTTGAACGATTCACCCTGGCGGGCGCGCACGAGGTTCGCATCGAACGTCTCGCGCTCGTCCTCCGGGATGTGCGGCAGCCGGTGGCCCACGACTTCCGCGGCCGTCCACTGGAACATCGTTTCCGTGGCGGGATTCCAGTGCTCCACGACCCCATCGTTGTCCACGACGAGCACCGCGAGCGGCGCATCGTCGATGACCACGCGCAGGCGCTCGTTGGAGAACTCCGCCGCCCGCTCCGACGCCGCGCGCGCTTCCTCCGCGGAGCTCATGGACGTCGCGTCGCGGTAGTAGAGGAGGCAGCCCTGGTCGAGGGGGACGACGTCCACCTCCACCCAGTAGGGGCCGTGCGTGCCGCGTGTGGTGAAGTACGTGGGCACGCGGTCGCGGACGGCACCTTCGACGGCGCTCCGGGCGGGGGTGCCCTCGGGATACTGCAGGACGTCCCAGATGGCGCTGCCGGGAACCCGATCCGGGTCCGCGCCGCGCGACGCCATGTCCCGCCGGGCCGCCAGGTTCAGGAAGCCGACGCGATACTCGTAGTCGATGAAGATGCACCCGTCCCGGACGTGCTCGATGAGGGGCGCGAGTTGCCTCGCCCCCTCCCCGAACACGGTGGTCAGGTGCCCGGGCAGGGCCGGGCGATCGTCGGCAGTCATGGCGACAGTATCGGAAACCGGCCGCGGTTCGTGCATCGTGCTTGCTCCGCGTCGAGTCCGCACTTATCTATTCAAGGTAAGCACAACCGTTCGTCGTGGCGATTTCCAGCAAATTGCGGCCACGTTAATCCCTGCTAAAGCGCGAGCCCGCACGCCGTCGCGTTGGGGCTCCTTTTTTTGTTGGTGCACGCATGAGCGACACTCCCGCAAGCCAGCCGAACGCCTACCTCTCGGCGCTGAAGGACCGCGTCCTGGTGTTCGACGGCGCGATGGGCACGAATATCCAGCGTCACGACCCGACGCCTGAGGACTTCGGCGGAAAGGCACTCGAGGGTTGCAACGACAACCTCGTGCTGACGCGACCGGACATCATTCAGTCCATCCATGAGTCGTTCCTCGCGGTCGGTTGCGACGTGGTGGAGACCTGCACGTTCCAGAGCACGCCACACCGGCTGCGCGAATGGGGCCTGGAGGACAAGGCGCGAGAGCTCAACGTCCAGGCGGCCCAGCTGGCACGCGCGGCTTGCAATAAGTTCTCCACGCCGGAGCGCCCGCGCTTCGTCGCGGGGTCCATCGGCCCCACGGGCATGCTGCCCTCCAGCAGCGATCCGGCGCTCGGGAACATCACCTTTGCCGCGCTCGCCGAGACGTTCTATCTCCAGGCGAAGTACCTGGTGGAGGGAGGAGTCGACGTCCTCCTCGTGGAAACGGCGCAGGACATCCTCGAGGTGAAGGCGGCACTCACGGGCTTCGAGCGGCTCTTCACCGAGATCGGCCGCCGCGTGCCCATCCAGGCGCAGGTCACGCTCGACACGAGCGGCCGCATGCTGCTCGGCACCGACATCGCGAGCGCGATCGCCACGCTCGAGGCGATGCGCGTGGACGTGATCGGGCTCAACTGCTCCACCGGCCCCGAGCACATGCGCGAGCCCATCCGTTTCATGACGGAGCACGCGTCGCTGCCGATTTCCGTGATCCCCAACGCGGGATTGCCGCTCAATACGGGTACCGGCGAGGCCATCTATCCGCTCGAGCCGCTCCCGATGGCGAAGATGCTCTCGGAATTCGTGGGGCAGTTCGGCGTGCGTGTCGTCGGCGGCTGCTGCGGGACGACGCCGGAGCACCTCGAGGCGATCGTGAAGGCGGTGCACGCCACGACGCCCGCGCGCGCCGGCCATGCCCGCGAGGCCGTGGTGTCGTCCGCCATGCGCGCGACTACGCTGCGCCAGGAGCCCGCGCCGCTGCTCGTGGGCGAGCGCGTGAACGCCCAGGGCTCGCGCAAGGTGAAGCGCCTCCTGCTGGCCGACGACTACGAGGGCATCCTCGAAGTGGCGCGCGACCAGCAGGACTCGGGCGCGCACGTGCTCGACGTCTGCGTTGCGCTCACGGAGCGCGGCGACGAGGCGGAGCAGATGTCGAAGGTGGTGAAGCTCCTCTCGATGAGCGTGGAGCTGCCGCTGATGATCGACTCCACGGAGCGGAACGTCATCGAGGCGGCACTCGAGCACGTGCCGGGCCGCGCGATCATCAACTCCATCAACATGGAGAATGGCCGCAAGCGCATCGACGACATCGTGCCCCTCGCGAAGAAGCACGGTGCGGCGCTCGTCGCGCTGACGATCGACCCGGTCGGCATGGCGAAGACGCGTGAGCGGAAGCTCGAGGTGGCGAAGGCCATCTACGACATCGTCGTCGGCGAGTACGGGCTGCGCGCCGAGGACCTCATCTATGATGCGCTCACCTTCACGCTCGCCACGGGCGACGCGGAGTGGATCGACAGCGCGCACGAGACCATCGAGGGCATTCGCCTCATCAAGCGCGAGCTGCCCGGCGTGTTCACCATCCTCGGCGTGTCGAACGTGTCGTTCGGCCTCGACCCCGTCGCGCGCCACGTGCTCAACTCGGTCTTCCTGCACCATTGCGTGGAAGCGGGGCTCGACGCGGCCATCGTCAACCCGGCGCACATCAAGCCGTACGCCGAGATCAGCGCGGAAGAGCGCGGCCTCGCGGACGACCTCGTGTTCAACCGCCGGCCCGACGCGCTGCAGAAGTTCATCGAAGGCTTCTCGGAGAAGACAGCCGACGACGGCGCGGTGGAGAAGGCCGATCCCACCGAGGGGATGACGCCGGAGCAGAAGGTCCACTGGATGGTGCTGCACCGGAAGAAGGAGGGCGTGGAGGACGCGCTCGACGCCGCGCGCGTGCGCGAGGAGCCGGTGCGCGTGCTCAACGAGGTGCTGCTCCCGGCGATGAAGGAGGTCGGCGACAAGTTCGGCGCCGGCGAGCTCATTCTCCCCTTCGTGCTCCAGAGCGCCGAGGTGATGAAGAAGGCCGTGAAGCATCTCGAGCAGTTCCTCGAGAAGGCCGAGGGCTACACCAAGGGCAAGGTCGTGCTGGCGACGGTGTACGGCGACGTGCACGACATCGGGAAGTCGCTCGTCAACACCATCCTGTCCAACAACGGCTACACCGTGTTCGACCTCGGCAAGCAGGTGCCGGTGAACACGATCATCGAGAAGGCGCTCGAGGTGAACGCCGATGCGATCGGGTTGTCAGCGCTGCTCGTGAGCACGAGCAAGCAGATGCCCCTGTGCGTGCAGGAGCTCGACAAGCGCGGCATCCAGGTGCCGGTGCTCATCGGCGGAGCGGCGATCAATCGCCGCTTCGGCCGCCGCGCGATGTTCGTGGAGGGCGATCGGGCGTACGAGTCGGGCGTGTTCTACTGCAAGGATGCGTTCGAGGGCCTCGAGACGATGGACGCCCTCCAGGACTCTCCGGCGAAGCGCGCCGAGATCACCGCGAAGCTCATCGACGACGCGCGGAAGGATGCGTTCCTGCACGGCAACGTGGGGAAGGACAAGGCGCAGGGCGTGTCCGGTGGCGAGAAGAGCGACGTCGCGCACGATCATGCCGTGCCTGCGGCGCCGTTCTGGGGCGCGAAGGTGCTCAACGACATTCCGCTCGACGAAGTCTTCGCACTGCTGGACAAGGACGAGCTCTTTCGTCTCCAGTGGGGCGGCCGAGGGTCGGGACCGGAGTTCGACGCCGTGGTGAAGGAGCAGTTCGAGCCCACGCTCGCGCGCTTGAAGGAAGAAGCGCGCACGGGGGGATGGGTGCAGCCGCGCGCGGTGTACGGCTATTTCCCCGTGCAGAGCGCGGGCAACGACGTGGTCGTCTACGAGCCCGATGCGTACGCGAAGGACGGGTCACTCGTCGAGCGCACGCGCTTCCACTTCCCGCGGCAGGAGGGGCGCGAGCGGCTGTGCATCGCGGACTACTTCCGCTCGACGACGAGCGGTGACGTGGACGTCGTCGCGCTCCAGGTGGTGACGGTGGGCGACGAGGCGACGCGCCGCTTCGAGGAGCTCCAGGCGGCGGGCGAGTACAGCGAGGCGTTCTATTCGCACGGGCTCGCGGTGGAAGCGGCGGAGGCGGTGGCGGAGTGGATGCATCGTCGCGTGCGCCGCGAGCTCGGCATTCCGGGCGGCCGTGGCAAGCGCTACTCGTGGGGCTACGGCGCCTGCCCGGACCTCGAGGATCATGCACAGCTCTTCGCGCTGCTCCCGGCGGAGAAGGAGCTCGGCATGGAGCTGACGTCGGCGTTCCAGCTGATCCCGGAACAGTCCACGGCGGCGATCCTCGTGCACCATCCGGCGGCGAAGTACTACGCGGTACGGACGGCAGCTGAAAACGCATGACCTGCAGGCTCCTCGACTTCGCGGCAGCGCCGCTTCGCTCGGAATGACCATATGACAAGTCCAGCGATCGCACGACTCGTCGATCCCGACGCCCTCATCCTGTTCGATGGCGCGATGGGCACGATGCTCTACGCGCGCGGCGTGTTCATCAACCAGTGCTACGACGAGCTCAACGTCCGCTCGCCGGACCTCGTGCGCGACCTGCATCGCGCATACGTGAAGGCCGGCGCGGAAGTGCTCGAGACGAACAGCTTCGGCGCGAACCGCCTCAAGCTCACGCAGTTCGGCCTCGCCACGCAGGTGCACGACCTGAACAAGCGCGCCGCCGAGCTCGCGCGCGAGGCGGCCGACGAAGGGCACGATGTGCTCGTCGCCGGCGCCGTCGGGCCCCTCGGCGTGCGCCTCGAGCCGTACGGACCCACGTCCGCGGAGGAAGCGCGCGGCATCTTCCGCGAGCAGATGGAAGGGCTCAAGGCGGGCGGCGCGGACTGCTTCATCCTCGAGACGTTCAGCGACCTGCACGAGATCGGGCAGGCCATCGCCGCGGCGCGCAGCGTCGACCCGGCGATGCCCGTGATCGCACAGATGACCATCGGCGTGGACGGGCTCACGCCGTACGGCGCGACCCCCGAGGACGTCGCGCGCGCGCTCGACCGCTACGGCGCCGACGTCGTGGGCCTCAACTGCTCCGTCGGGCCGCAGACGATCCTCGAGGCCGTCGAGAAGATGGTGCCCGTGACGCGCCGCAAGATCGCCGCGCAGCCCAATGCCGGCATGCCCCGCGACGTGGGCGGCCGCAGCATGTACATGGCGAGCGCCGAATACATGGCGGAGTACGCGCGCCACCTGGTGCAGGCGGGCGCGAAGGTCGTGGGCGGTTGTTGCGGCACGACGCCGGAGCACATCAACGCGATGTGCGTCGGCATCAGGCCCCTGAGCCCGCGCTTCGCGAAGGCCGCCGCGTCGCACTCCGGTGCGCTCGTGGCGGATCATCCGAAGACGCCCGACGTGCCGGCGGTGCCGCTCGTGGACCGCTCGCGCTGGGGCGCGAAGATCGCGCAGGGAAAGTTCGTCACGTCGGTGGAGATCGTTCCGCCGCGCGGCGTGGACGCCACGCGCATGCTCTCCGACGTCGGGCAGCTGAAGGCGGCTGGCGTCGATGCGGTGAACGTCCCCGATGGTCCGCGCGCGCAGAGCCGCATGGGCGCGCTGCTCACGTCGCTGCTCATCGAGCAGCAGGTCGGCATCGAGACCGTCACGCACTACGCCTGCCGCGACCGCAACCTGCTCGGCATGCTCTCGGACCTGCTCGGCGCCTCGGCCGTGGGGCTGCGCAACCTGCTGCTCATCACCGGTGACCCGCCGAAGATGGGGCCCTATCCGAGCGCCACGGCCGTGTTCGACATCGACGCCATCGGGCTCACGAACCTCGTGCGCAACCTGAACCACGGGCGCGACCCGGGTGACAACTCTATCGGCACGGGCACGCGCTTCGTGATCGGCGTGGGGACGAACCCGGCGGCGATCGATCTCGACCACGAGCTCAAGCGCTTCGCGTGGAAGGTGGAGGCGGGCGCGGAGTTCGCCGTCACGCAGCCGGTGTTCGATCCCGCGCAGCTCGAGCGATTCCTCAGGCGCACGGAAGGCGCGCGCATCCCGATCGTCGCGGGCATCTGGCCGCTCGTGAGCGTACGCAATGCGGAATTCCTCGCGAACGAGGTGCCGGGCATCAGCGTGCCGGACGAGGTGATCGCGCGCATGCGGCGCGCGAGCGACAAGTCGAAGGAGCACGCGGTGGCCGAGGGCATCGCCATCGCGCGCGAGATGCTGTCGCGGGTGCGTGACTCCGTGCAGGGCGTGCAGGTGTCGGCGCCGTTCGGGAAGGTGGAGCTCGCGCTCGAGGTGTTCGGGGATACACTCAGCGCGCCCTAGGGCGCGCGAGATAAATCGCGCTCGTAACAGCCGAGCCACGCGGATTGGTCCCCAGTTGAAAAGACAACGCACCGGGATGTTCTCCGGTGCGTTGTTTTTTTTCTACAGCAGGGCGATCAGCGAAGATCGCCGTTCACGATCCGCGCGAATCCCACGCCTTACGGCGTGACAGTGAAGGTCACCGACGTTGCCGGCGCCAGGCCGGCCGCGCCGAAGACCAACGAGTATGTGCCCGGCGTCGTCAGGCGGAGCCCGGCGAACGTCACGACCCCGTTGATGGCCTGCACCTGTGTGGGACCGCTGATGGTGCCCGGTCCGCTCGCCACCGACACGCCCACCACCATCGTGCTGCCCAGCACGCGCTGGCCCGCCGCGTCGCGCACCTCGACCACCGGCTGCGTCGCGATCGGCGTCGTGGACGTGCCGCCGTTCGGCTGCGTCAGGATGCCGATCTGCGCCGGTACCTGCGCTGCGACCACGAAGCTCACCGTCACGCTCGCCGGCGTCGCGCCCGTGCCATTGACCGTCACGATGGCCGAGTAGGTGCCGGGCTGGAGTCCGGCCGTGTGCGGCTGGAGGATCACCGTGGACGGCGTGGCGCCGGCCGACAGCGATGCCGTGAGCCACGCCGGTCCGGGCGGACCCTGGTAGTCGATCGGGGCAATGCTCAAGCCCGTGATCACGCCGCCTGAACCGCTGTTCGTGATGGCGATCGTCTGCGACGCCGGGTCGGCACCCGTCGCCACCGCGGCGAATTGTGTCGGCGTGCCCAGCGCGATCACCGCGCCCGTGGTGACGAGCACGTTCGTCGTCGCCCCGATGAGCCCCGGCGACGTGAAGTTGATCACGTAGTTGCCGAGATCGAGTGGCGTCAGGTCCGTGAACGTCGCGATGCCACCGACGGCGTCTACCGTGAACGTTCCGGTGAGCCGTCCACCGAAGGAGATGTTCGCGGTCACCGTGTTGGTCGCCTGGAAGGCGAGGTTGCCGCCGATGTCGCGAATCTCGACGACGGGCTGCACGCCGAACGGCACACCAGCGATGGCACCGCCGGGAGCGACAGTGACGGCGAGGCTCGCCGGCGGCTGCGGCACCGGGGTCGCGGTCGCCGTGAACGTGACGGGCGGGAGCGCGCCCGCCGTCGCCGTGATCGACTGCGTGCCGACCGTGGGGCCAAGCACCCAGCTGCCGATCGTCGCGACGCCGCTCACGTTCGTGAACACCGGCGCACCGGTGAGCGTGCCACCGCCCGTCGCGACGGCGAAGGTCACGGCGGCGTTGGGCACCACCAGCCCGACCGCATCGCGCACGAGGACCGACGGCGCAACGGCGACGGCTGTGCCGATGATGCCCGTCTGCGCATCACCCGCATTGATGATGATGGACGCCGGCGGGCCCGCCACGCGCGGCGTCGCGTTCGCGAGGAACGTCACGGAGAGCGGCGTCACCGACGGCAGCACCGTCGCGACGACGGAGTTCGCGCCGACCTGCGCGCCGAGCACCCATGCGCCGAGCGTTGCGACGCCCGCCGCGTTCGTCGTTACAGTGGAGCCGGCGACGAGGCCGCCCCCCGACTGCACCGTGAACGTGACGACAGCGCCCGCGACGTTATTGCCGGCCGAGTCCTTCACCACCACCGATGGCGCGATCGTGACCGCCGTCTGCACCTGCGCCGTCTGCGCGTCGCCCGCCACCTTCGTGATCGACGCGGCGATGCCCGGCGTCACGGTGATCACGGCGGTCTTCTGCACGGTCCCGCCCGTTGCGGTGATCGTCGCGGTGCCGGGCTTGAGCCCGCGCACGATGCCGTCCGACGACACGCTCGCGATGGCCGCGTCGCTCGACGCGAACTGCACGCCATTGGTGATCGGCACACCGGCCGCGTTGCTCCCTGATGCGGTGAGCTGCGTGGTCTCGCCAACGCGCAGCGTTGCCGTGGTGGGCGTGAGCGTGACGCTCACCACCGTGTTGTCGGGCGCGGTGACGGAGTCACTGCAGTAGGTCGCGAGGAAGATCAGCGACGCGGCCGCAGCGGCCGGGCGGAACCACCTGGGCAGGGACAAGACTCGTTGCATGATACGCTCGTATCTCGAGGTGTTGGTCAGTGCCAAGCGAGCTGGTGGTCCGTCGTCGAATCCAGAGCGGCACTGCCGTCCATCGTAAACGTCCGCGACACGCGGCGCGTAAACGGTTGCAGGGATGATACGTAAGGTACCCCCGGGGCGTCCATCACCACGGAGGTGACTCGATGGAGCACGGCCGCCTCTTCGTCGATTCCAATGGCGTCGAGTGGGAAGTCTACGACGAGAGCCGCTGGACGATCGCATGGGCGCTCGACTGGGAATATCCGCCCCAGTCCGAGAACCCCGGCCTCCTCTTTGACTCCTCGCTCGGCCGCCGGCGCGTGTTTCCCTGCCCCGCGGACTGGCAGTCCCTCACGGACGCCGAGCTCGAGGCGCTGCTGCGCTCCGCGGCGTCCCTGACCTGAGACTCCGCGGTCTCTCGCCAGCCCGCGATACCCGCCGCATCTTCCCGCGACCGCTGGCTTTCCTCTCCATCGAAACGACATGCTGCACATCCTCCGCGTGCCGGCCCTCGCCTGCGCCGCCCTCTTCGCTGCCACCAACTCGCTCAACACCGGCTCGGCGCCGTCGGTCACACCTGCATTGGCCGAGCCGAGCCTGTCGCCGGACCATCGCGAGATCGCGTTCGTCTCCGGCGGCGACATCTGGACCGTACCCTTCGCCGGTGGCGAGGCGCGACTGCTCGTGTCGCACCCGGCCACGGAAGGGCGCCCGATGTGGTCGCCAGACGGCACGCGCCTGGCCTTCGTGTCCACCCGCTCCGGGAACGGCGACGTCTACGTCCTCACGCTCGCGACGGGCGAGCTGAAGCGCATCACGTTCGATGACGTCAACGATGTACTCGACAACTGGTCGCGCGACGGGAAGTGGATCTACTTCTCCTCCACGAGCCGCGACATCGCCGGCATGAGCGACATCTGGCGCGTGCGCGCCGACGGCGGGACCCCGATGCAGGTTGCCGCGGACCGCTATGCCGCCGAGTACTTCGCGGCGCCTGCGCCCGACGGGTCCACGCTCGCGATCACCGCGCGCGGCGTGCCCTTCGGCCAGTGGTGGCGGCATGGTCGCAGCCACATCGACGAGAGCGAGATCTGGCTCGTGCACGATGTCGCGCCGTCGAGTGCCTCGACGCCGCGCTACGAGCCCGTGACTGGGGGCGGCGCGAAGAGCCTGTGGCCGATGTGGTCGCCCGACGGTGCGACGATCTACTTCTCGAGCGACCGCTCGGGCAGCGAGAACCTGTGGAGCCGCGCGGCAAAGGGCGGCGACGCCACGCAACTCACGCGCTTCACCAATGGCCGCCTGCTCTTCCCCGCCATTGCGGCGGATGGCCAGGCCATCACGTTCGAGCGCGACTTCGGCGTGTGGACGTACGACGTCGCGAGCCGGCAGGCGAAGCAGGTGCCCATCACGTTGCACGGCGCATCGGCTGGGCCGGTCGCCGAGCACGTGACGCTGACGAACGGCATCCAGCAGCTCGCGCTCTCGCCCGACGCGAGAAAGCTCGCGTTCACGGTGCGTGGCGAGGTGTTCGCCGCGTCGGCGAAGGACGGCGGTGAAGCCACGCGCGTCACGACGACGCCGGGCGACGAAGGCCAGCTCGCATGGGCACCGGACAGCCGGCGCCTCGTGTACGCGAGCGATCGCGACGGCGCATGGCACCTGTATCTCCATGACTTCGGCACGCGCGCCGAGACGCAGCTCACGCATGGGCCGGCGAACGACGTCGCGCCGCGCTGGTCGCCGGACGGCCGGCGCATCGCCTTCGTGCGCGGCGCGCGATCCATCCACGTGGTGGATGTCGCCGCGGGCACGGAGAAGCAGGTCGTCGCCGACGTATCGCTCTCGCGCCCTCCCTTCATCGACGAGCGCGGCATCGCGTGGTCGCCCGATGGCCGGTGGCTGGCGTACGTGACGAGCGCGGGGGAGAAGCAGTTCAACAACGTGTTCATCGTGCCTGCCGACGGCGGCACACCGCGGCAGGCGAGCTGGATCTCGAATGCGAACGGCGGCGGGATCTCGTGGAGCGCGGACGGCACCTTCCTCACCTTCTCGTCCGGGCAGCGCACGGAGGATGGACAGGTGATCCGCGTGGACCTCGTGCCGCGCGCGCCGCGCTTCCGTGAGGACCAGTTCCGCGACCTCTTCACGACTCCGGGTCGGGGACCCGCGCGACAGACGCAGCAGCCCGGCCCGGGCGTGCCGGCGGAGATGCCCGCGCCGTCCACGACGACCGACACCGCGGCGCGGCGCGACAGCGCGGCGGCGGCGCGGCGCAGCACGACGATCGTCTTCGAGGACATCCGTCGTCGCGCCGCCGCCCTGCCGCTTGGCGTCGACGTCAACAGCGCCGTGCTCAGCCCCGACGGCAAGTCACTGTTGCTCACGGCGAGTGCGGCCGGCCAGACGAACCTCTACAGCTATGGCGTGGACGACCTCGCGTCCGGCGACGGCGTCGCGCGCCAGCTCACCAGCACGACCGGCTTCAAGAGCGCGGCACAGTGGGCACCCGACGGCAAGGAGATCTATTACCTCGAGGGCGGCCGCATCAACGTCATCAACGCGGACACGCGCGTGTCGCGCCCCGTGAACGTCTCGGCGGAGCTCGACGTCGACTTCTCGCGCGAGAAGATGGCCGTGTTCCAGAGCGCGTGGTCGTACCTGCGCGACAACTTCTTCGACGAGAAAATGCACGGCGCGGACTGGAACGCGCTGCACGACGAGTACGGCGCGCGCGTGGCGCTGGCCCGTACGCCCGACGAGATGCGCCGCCTCATGAGCCTCATGATCGGTGAGCTCAACGCGTCGCACCTCGGCATCGGCGGCCCCAATGCGCAGCAGCCGTACACCGGCAAGCTCGGCCTTCGCTTCGACCGTGCGGAGTACGAGCGGGACGGCCGGCTTCGCATCACGGAGGTGATCGCGCTGTCGCCCGCGGCGCTCGCGGGGAACATCGCGCCGGGTGATGCGCTCGTCGCCGTGGACGGAAAGCCGGTGGGCGCATCGGCCAACCTCGACGAGCTGCTTGCGTACCGCACCGGCAAGCAGACGGTGCTCACGATCGCGCCGCGCATCGGCGCCCAGCGGCAGGTGACCGTGCGACCCGTGTCGACGGGCACGGAGAAAGGACTGCTGTATCGCGCGTGGGTGGAGTCGCGCCGCGACTACGTCGCGAAGGTGAGTGGCGGTCGCCTCGGTTACGTGCACATGGTGGACATGAGCGACGTCGCGCTCCGCCAGCTTTACACGGATCTCGATGCGGAGCAGCACGACCGTGACGGCGTCGTCATCGACGTGCGCAACAACAACGGCGGCTTCGTCAACGCGTATGCGCTCGACGTCTTCGCGCGGAAGCCGTACCTCGGCATGCAGGGCCGCGGCGATCCCGCGACGGGCGCGCGCACGGCGCTCGGACAGCGTTCGCTGGAGAAGCCCACGGTGCTCGTCACGAACCAGCATTCGTTGAGCGACGCCGAGGACTTCACGGAAGGGTATCGCGCGATGAAGCTCGGCAGCGTGGTGGGCGAGCCAACGGCGGGATGGATCATCTATACATCCAACCGCACGCTGCTCGACGGGACCACGGTACGCCTGCCAGGCACGCGCATCACCGGCGCGGATGGCAAGGACATGGAGCTCGCGCCGCGGCCGGTGGACCAGCTCGTGGTGCGTCCGGTGGGCGAGTGGTACTCGGGCCGCGACTCGCAGCTCGACGCCGCGGTGAAGGTGCTGCTCGGACAGATTCCCGCGAGGCGCTGACCGTCGTCAGGGAGCGTCGGGTCGTACCCTCGTGCGGATGCGCGCGAGGGCCGACTCGATCCCGGCCGGCAGCAGGAGCGAATCGGCAATCGCGCCGATTTCCTCCGCATCGCGCCACGCGCGCTCCAGCTCCGCAAGCTCGCCGTCGAGCGCACGGCGTTCCTGCTCCTCGTGGAGCGCCATTTCGAGTGCGAGGCTCGCGGGCGCCGACAGGGCGAGCAGACCCGCGGTCCAGGCGACATCGCCCTGGTCTGCATACGTGCTCGCCTCCTCGCGGCTCACGAAACGCGTGAGCTTCGCGCCGCGACGCGCCTGGTCCTTGAGGAACTGCTCGGCACTTCCCGCGCGGTCGAGGCGTCCAGCCGCCTGCTGCACGTCGTCGCTCGTGCCTCGTGCCCGGTTCACGGCGGGCATGAGCACCGCGGCGGCCTGCCGGGCGGCATCGCCCTCGAGCTTGATGACGCCTTCCCGGCCCATGACGCCGGTATTGTGCGCGATGTTGATCGCGAGTCGCCCGTCGGAGCCCTCGCGAAGGCGCGACTTGAGGAGGTCGCGCCGGAGGATGCGATGGACCGTCCCGTTCGCATCGCGGATGCGGCCGGCCACCTGGGACGGGTTCCCATGCTTCGCGAACTGCCACCACGTCTCGCCCACCTTCCAGGCGACGACCACGCCAAGGCCCATCGCGAGCCCGCCGCCGACGACGACGCCTCCCGCGGCGACGAACGCGCCCATGCCCATGATCTGCCGGCGGCGCCGGCGGCCGAACTGGTCGCCGTAGCGCCACGCCGCGATCTCGGGGCGCTGGGGCTCCCCGATGCGCACCAGCTCGAGTCCCTCGCGCAGGCGCGCGAGCCCGATGTGCGCCGTGGACACGCGGAGGCGGGTCTCGCGAAAGAGGCGCTCGCATTCCTCGATGGCTTCCCAGCGCTCCTCGAGCGGCGTGAGGTTCCAGCGCTCGCACCGCGGGCACACCACCCAGAGACGCCCCTTCGCGGCGTCGAACGCCAGGCGCCGGCCGATGGGGAAATGCTCGATCGCCTCGTTCGCGCCGAGCGGCGCCGAGCAGAAAAGGCACGCGGAATACACGCGGAGAGCTTCTCGCCTGGCGACGAAACGCGCAAGCGCACTGCGCGCCCGTCGCGCCGATTGTAGCTTTGGATGATGACGAAAGGCATCCTGTTGATCGACCACGGTTCGCGCCGCGAGGCCGCGAACGAGATGATGGATTGCATGGCCAACCTCGTCCAGGCGCTCGCGGGCCCGGACGTCATCGCGCGCTACGCACACATGGAGCTCGCCGAACCGTCCATCGAGGCGGGGCTGCGCTCCTGCGTCGAGGCCGGGGCGACCGACATCGTCGTCTTCCCATACATGCTCTCGCCAGGGAAGCACTCCACCGGCGACATCCCGCGCATGGTCTCCGCCGCCGCAACGGAGTGGCCGCATGTGGCCATCCGCGTGACGAACGCCTTCGGCGTCCACGAGAAGCTCGCGGAGCTGATCCTCGAGCGCGCGGGCCTGCCGGTCGTGCACCCGCTCGGCTCCGACGACGCCAGTCACTGCTGGCATACGTCACACAGTGGCACTGCCTGCGGCGACGCCTGTCGCTGCCTGCCCGTCTCGGGCGAGAGCGCAGATTCCTCGACTCGCTTCGCTCGCTCGGAATGACACACGCACCGCTGACCATCTTCTCCGACGACGAAGTCGCCTTCCGCGACGCCGTCGCCGAGCTCGCGATGGAGGAAGTGAAGCCCCGCGTCTCCGCCATGGAGAAGGCCGGGAAGCTCGACCCCGCGCTCATCGCGAAATACTTCGAGATGGGACTCATGGGCATCGAGGTCGCCGACGAGTACGGCGGCGCCGGCGGCTCGCTCACGATGGTCGCCATCGCCGTCGAGGAGATCAGCAAGTACGACGCGGCGGCCGCCATCGTCGTGGACGTGCAGAACACGCTCGTCAACTATCCCATCGCGCGCTACGGCAGCGATGCGCTCAAGGCGAAGTACCTGCCCCGCCTCACCAGCGACACCATCGGCGCGTATGCGCTGAGCGAGCCCGGCTCCGGCTCCGACGCCTTCGGCATGGCCACGCGTGCGGAGAAAAAGGGCAACACGTGGGTGCTCACGGGCCGCAAGCTGTGGATCACCAACGGCGCCGAGGCGGGCATCTACGTCGTGTTCGCGAACACGGATCCCTCCAAGGGCTACAAGGGCATCACGGCGTTCATCGTCGAGCGCGAGTTCGCGGGCTTCGCGGTGGGCAAGAAGGAGGACAAGCTCGGCATTCGCGCGTCGAGCACCACCGAGCTCATACTCGACGGCGTCGAGGTGCCCGAGGAGAACGTGCTCGGCCCCGTCGGCCAGGGCTACAAGGTCGCGATCGAGACGCTGAACGAGGGACGCATCGGCATCGGCGCGCAGATGATCGGCGTGAGCCAGGGAGCGCTCGCCGCAGCCACGGCGTACGTGAAGGAGCGCCACCAGTTCGGGAAGCCGCTCGCCGACTTCCAGGCCATCCAGTTCCAGCTTGCGCAGGCGCGCACGGAAACGGAGGCCGCACGCCTCATGGTCTACAACGCCGCGCGACTCAAGGACGCGGGACACGACATCGCCATGGAAGGCGCGATGGCGAAGCTGCTCTCGAGCCAGGTCGCCGAGCGCGTGACGTCCGTGTCGCTCGAGTTGTTCGGTGGCTACGGCTACACCACCGACTATCCCGCCGAGAAGTTCTATCGCGACGCGAAGATTGGCGCTATCTACGAGGGGACGAGCAACATGCAGCTCAACACCATCGCGAAGGCCATGCTGAAGTGAGCAACGAGGCACGCCCGGACACGGAGAATACCGAGGCACTTCGGGACAAGGTGAAGCGGGCGCTCAGGACGCGCGCTCGCATCGAGGCACTCCGCCGCACCGGGCTCGCCGAGTCTGCGGCGCAGCGACACCCCGCGTTCGAGCGCGCGGCGCGGATCGCCGCGAGTGCGCTCGCCGCGCCGGTATCGCAGGTGAACCTCCTCTCCGACGACACGCAGCTGCCGCTCGCGGTGCATGCGGATCGGCCCGGCGACGCCGACATGTGGCGCGCACCGCGCCAGGCGGGCAGCTCGTACTGCAAGTACGTCATCTGGACGAAGCAGCCGTTCGTCGTGGAGGATGCGCGCGCACACAATCTCGTGCGGCATGGCAACGCGACGCGCGAGCTGTCCATCGGCGCGTACCTCGGTGTGCCCATTCGCGCGCCCTCCGACGGGGACGAACCGGGCCACGTCGTGGGCTCGCTGTGCGTCATCGATCACGTGCCGCGGCAATGGACGTCGCGCGACGTCGAGGTGCTGCTCGACCTCGCGGACGCCGTCTCCGAAGAGCTGGAGCATCGCATGCAGCTCAAGGCGGAAAAGGGCAACGCCGCCCGGCAGGCCGCGCGCGTGCTCGAGAACCTCGGGGTGCCCGTGCTGACGACCGATGCACAGGGCGTGACGACCTACGCCAATCCCGCCGCCGTCAAGCTCCTGGGCTACTCGGCAGAGGAGCTCGTGGGACACGACCAGCATGCGCTGATTCATCATTCGCACGCGGACGGCTCGCGCTACAACGAAAGCGAGTGCCCGAACTACATCGCTCGGCAGGAGGGGCATTCGCTGCGTGCGACGAACGACACCTTCTGGAAGAACGATGGAACGGCGGTGACCGTGGACTCGTTGATGACGCCGCTGTTCACGCGCGGCGCGGTCTCGGGCACCGTGCTGACGTTCACCGACGTGAGCGAGCGCTACGCGGCGGAGGTGGCGGAGCGCCTGGGCCGCGTTGCGGCCGAGACGGCGAACCGCGCGAAGAGCGAGATGCTCATCGAGATGTCACGCGAGCTTCGCCTGCCGCTCGGGGCGCTCGACGAGCATCTCGCGCAGGTGGACGCGCAGCTCACAACGAGCGCGAGCTCCGACCTGCGGTCGGAGCTCGCGAGCATGCACCGCAGCGTGCGGCACCTCATCGGCCTGGTGGACAACATCAGCGGCTTCGCGACGATCGACGACCACGCGGAGGCGCTGGGCTGATCAGGGCTGCCTGGTCTTCACACTGATGATGCCGTTGATCGCCGCCGGATCGCTCGAGATACGGCTGGCGGCTTCACCCTTGGTGACGTCGATGCTGAGGATCCTGTCGCGCGACAGCGCGGCGAGGCCGGCTTCCGAGGACAGCACGCCGTCGATGTAGACGAGCCCGTCGAACTTCTTGTCGCTCATGCGCAGGCCTTGCTGCACGGGCACCTCGCGCAGGTTCGTGCCCATTACCTTCATGCCCGCCGTGTCGCGAGTCGTGCGGAAGTGATCCGTCGTGATGCGGACCTCACTCAACTTGCCGGCGTTCGCCTTGGAGATGTTCACCGTCGCGATCTGGTTCGCGTTGAGCGCCTTCACTTCCGCCTCGCTCGCCGCGCGGTCGTTGATCGTGTAGAGGCGCAGCGTGTCGATCCTGCTGCCCTGCACCTGCATCGCCTTCGTCGCCGTCTTCTCGATGGCGGCGACGTCCATCCTGTCCAGCTCCGACGAGGTGGGCATGCGTGCTTCGCACGCCATCACGATGGCGAGCCCCGCAATCGCCGTGAGCATGCCGCCGCGGGCAATCCCGATTCGTGCGCGTCCGTTCTTCTTCATCGCAAGCAATCTCCGTTCGAGGTGAGAGGGGCGGTCCGCCAGCGCGAGCGCGCCGATGCGGTGGCCGGCACACTGGCCGGCGATGTCGATCAACAGCGTTCCGTACGAGCGCGCCGCCACCCCGCGGTGCAGCACGCGCGCGTCGCAATCGAGCTCGATCGCGAGCCGCAGCCGCGACATCGCGAACCACACCGCGGGATGCCAGGGGAGCAGCGCCGCGACGACCCAGGCACCGACCGGGAGCAACTGGTCGCGCGCGGCCACATGCTCGGCCTCGTGCACGACGACGAGGTGCTGCTCGACCTCCGGCCGCGCCATGAGCCAGCTGGGGAGCACGATGTCCGGCTTCGCGAGCCCGATCACGGCTGGCCCCAGCTCCGGCGCTACACGGACCGCCACGCCGCGCACGTCGGCGCGTGGCCAGCGACGACGCGCAACGCCGGCGCGGTGCGTTACGATGGCGAGCAGCGACAGCATGAGGGCCGTCGCCGCCAGCCAGGCAATCGCGAGCGGCGCGACCACCGCACTCGCGCGCCGGTCCGCGTCCGCCATCGCACCGTCGATCGTGCGCGACACCAGCGCCTGCGCGCGAGCGATGCGCTGCATCACGCTGGGTCGATATTCTCGCATGGCCGCCGCGGGAGCCGACGACACCTTCATCTCCGTGAAGCGCGGGGCGAACGGCGCGTCGCGTTGCGGCGCGACAGCGGCCAGCGCGGCCATCCCTGCCAGCGCCGCGACCCACACCCAGCGCGTCGGCAGCTTCGTCTTCCGCAGCATGGCGTCGAGCGCGAGCGCCGCGACGGCGAGCAGTGTGCCCGTGCCGAGCACATAGAGGATCCACGCCATGGCTATTCGTCCTCCCCGAGCCGCTCGGCGAGCAGGCTGCGCATGCGCTCCAGTTCCTCGCGGCTCAGATCGCGATCGGACACGAACTGCGCGAACATCCGTTCGGCGGAGCCGTGGAAGATGGCGTCGCGGATTCGCGCGATGGCGCTGCCACCCGCGCGCTCGGCGCCCACGGTGGGCAGGTAGCGGTAGGCGCGGCCCTCCGCTTCGTGCGTGACGAAGCCCTTTTCCTCGAGCGTCTGGAGCGCGGAGAGGACGGAGGTGTACGCGAGCTTCTCGTCGAGCGCGTCGCGTACCTCGGCGACGGTGGCCGAGCCGAGTCGCCAGAGGATGCTCATGACTTCGAGCTCACGCGGGGGGAAGTAGATGTCGTTCATGGTCTCGTCTACTGGTCTTCCAGTAGGTTAGACCCATCCCGCGATTCTGTCAACTGCTTTTTCCGTAGATCGAGAATCAGGGTGCGTCGTCGTCCATCCAGAAGCGGGGTCCGGCACCGCGCGCGGCCGCGGCGTCGCCGGGGTTGAGGATGACGCAGCGCTCCAGGGAGAGGCAGCCGCAGCCGATGCAGTCGGAGAGGCCGCGCTTCAGGCGCTGGAGCTCGGCCATGCGCTCGTCGATGCGCGTCGCCCACATGGAGGAGAGGCGTGCCCATTCGTCGCCCGTCGGTGCGCGACCGCGTGGCAGCTTCGCCAGCTCGACGCGAATCTCCTCGAGCGTGAGGCCCACGCGCTGGGCGAAGAGGATGAAGGCGACGATGCGCGCCATGGGTCGCGGAAAGCGCCGGTGCCCCGACGACGTCCGGATGGAGAAGATGAGTCCGCGCTCCTCGTAGAAGCGCAGTGCGGACGTCGCCACGCCACTTCGCTCGGCGAGCTCACCCACGGTGAAGAAGGGAACCGGCTTGCCGGGGATCATGGTCACCAAGGTAGGTCGTGTGACGCCTTGACTTCAACCATGGTTGAAGTCTTAGGATGCGTCATTCCATACCCCCACCTCGACCTACGCATGCCCACCGAACTGCTCGCCCTGCGCCTCATCCACATTGTCTGCGGAATCTTCTGGGCGGGGAGCGGCCTGTTCACCGCGCTCTTCCTGGCGCCGGCGCTCGCGTCGTCCGGCGCGAATGCGGGTCAGGTCTTCGCGGCGCTCGGGCGACGGAAACTCTTCGTCGTGCTGCCCGTCGCTGCGCTGCTCACGATCGGCTCCGGCGCCCGGCTCATGTACCTCGTCTCGGGCGGGTTCGGCCCGACCTACATGGGCTCGGCCTCCGGGCAGGCGTTCGCCTCGAGCGGCGCATGTGCGGTGCTGGCCTTCCTGCTGTCCCTGCTCGTCGGACGGCCGGCGGCGGTGCGCTCCGCGGCCCTCGCGGCGCAGGCGGTGGCCGCCCCCGAGGACGACCGCGCGGCGCTCGCTCGCCGCGCGGCACGGGTGCGCCGGATCGGTGGCATCGCGTCCACTGTGGCGGTGACGCTCCTGATGCTCGCCGCGGCGGGCATGTCCGTCGCGAGGTATGTCTCATGAGCGTCGAATCCGGCTACGACGCGCGCATGACGGTGGAGCTCGAGCTGCTCTCGGTGCGGATCCGGGCGCGGCTGCAGGACGCCGGCGTGTTCCTCGGCGACGAGGCGCTTGCGGCGGTCGCGGCGGATGTGCTGGACGACGCGGTGTCGGTCGCGGTGAGCTGGGTGGAGGGGAGATGACGGCCGCGTTGTGAAGCGTTCCAACGTTCCTGCCGGACCGGCTGTCCCATTGGCAAACCGACCCACCGGAGCCACACGCCATGCGCGCCTCTGCCAGAATCCTCCTGAGCCTCTCGCTGATCGCCGGCGCCGCCGCGCCGCTCGTCGCGCAGCGCTCCACTGACCTCGACAACGACCGCTGGCTCGACAACTGCCGCAACGGCTGGAACGGCAACGACGATCGCGGGCGCGCGTGCGAGATTCGCGCGGTGCCGGTGCGCCTCGCCGGCCGCATGCTCGAGATCGACGGACGCGACAACGGCGGCATTCGCGTCGTGGGCTGGGAGGGTGACTCCGTGCGCGTGACCGCGCGCGTGCAGGCGAACGCGCGCACCGACGGCGCGGCGAACGACCTCCTCAAGGAAGTCCGCATCACCGCCGATGGCCGTCGCATCGCGGCGGAGGGTGCGCGCTCGTATGGCCGCAATGAATCCTGGGCGGTGAGTTACGTCGTGTACGTGCCGCGGCGCTTCGACCTGCGGCTCGACGCGCACAACGGTGGCGTCGGCGTCACCGGAGTGACGGGTCGTCTCGAGCTCACCACCGAGAATGGCTCGGTGAGCCTGGACGAAGTCGGCGGCGATGTCCGCGCACGCACCCAGAATGGCTCCGTGAACGTCGAGCTCTCCGGCAGCAAGTGGGATGGCCGCGGCCTCGATGCAGAGACGCAGAACGGCTCGGTGCGCCTCGGCATCCCCGCGGCATATGCCGCCACGGTGGAGACGGGCACCATCAACGGCCGCATGAACACGGACTTTCCCGTGACCCTCCAGGGCCGGATCGGCCGGCAGATGACGCTGCCGCTCAACGGTGGCGGGGCGCCGATCCGTGTGGAGACGATCAACGGATCCGTATCATTGATGCGCCGCTGACAGCTGAACCACCGCAGGTCCCTTGAAATTCGCGGGCGTGTGGTACAGATTGGATGGGTAATCTTTCTGTACCATCAGCCGGAGCGATCATGGCCAGAAAAACCACCACGCGTCACGTCGCCGAGCCGGCGCTGGCGCGGAAGAACCTGGACATGAGCGTCGCCAAGCTCGACAGGGCGCGCGAGCTCCTCGATGCGCGTACCGACACGGAGACGGTCGACCGGGCGCTCGACTACGTGATCTTCCAGAGCGAGGTCTTCGCGGCGCTCGAGAGCCTCCACGCGCTCGG
>JBDSTA010000433.1:0-14851 GCA_039928475.1 Gemmatimonadaceae bacterium
GGTCGTCGCGCTGCACGGGTCCCGTGAGCCAATCCTCCTCGCTCGTCGCGAGGTTGCGGATGCGCAGGCGCGTGTGGTCCACGTAACGCGTCCCGTACA
This sequence comes from Gemmatimonadaceae bacterium, assembly GCA_039928475.1. Taxonomy (GTDB): domain Bacteria; phylum Gemmatimonadota; class Gemmatimonadetes; order Gemmatimonadales; family Gemmatimonadaceae; genus AG11. Next base: position 100 of record JBDSTA010000433.1, read on the forward strand.
CGAGCCACTTGCCGTCCGGCGACAGCGTGGGCCGGAACGCGGAGCCCCAGCGATTCTCCTTCGTGACGACGCGCCCCGTCTCGCGATCGTACTGCATCAGGTCGTAATCGCCCAGCGGCGTGTTGTAGACCCAGCTGCCGCGACGCTGGGAGAAGTAGACGTAGCGCGGATCCTTGCCGAACGCCGCGCCATTCTCGCGCGTGACGTCGGCGACCGCCCCACCGCGTCCACCAGGGCCACCCGCCGACGCCGTGTCGCGAATGAGCTGGATGCCGCTTCCACCCGTCGCGGGGAAGAGCCACAGCTTGTTGCCACGCGACGCCACGATGTACTTGCCGTCAGGCGTCCACACGGGCGACTCGTACGTGTTCGTGTTGCCCGTCGTGATCTGGACGGTGTCCTTCTTGTCGACGGAGATCGTCCAGAGATTGTACCCGCCCGTGCGATCGCTCACGTAGACGATCTTCTTCCCATCCGGCGAGAAGCGCGGCTGGCCGTCGAAGCCCATGCCGCGCGTGAAGGCCGTCGCCTTGCCGCCAGCGATCGGCATCGTGTAGATGTCGCCGAGGAGGTCGAAGGCGATCGTCTTCCCGTCGGGGCTGACGTCGCTCGACATCCAGTTGCCCACCTTCGTCGTGAAGGTGAGCGTGCGCGTCGGCTTGAGCTGGAGGAGCTCCTGCATGGGGTCGCGCGGAACGGCCGGGCCTCCGCGCTGCGCCGCCACGAGCGCGGGAATGGCGACAACCCCGATCGTCGCCGCGCACAATGCTCGGCGAATGGATGATGGTGCGAACATTGGAATCCCGTGTTGATGGTCGCGAAGAAGATGTTCGCCCGCGACCACCCTCGCAATCACATGCCTGCGGCGCGGTACCGTAGTCCGTCCACGAGCAGCGCCGCGAGTCGCCGCGCCTGCGCGGCATTGTCGCCGAGCGTGAGGAATGCGCCGCTCATGCTGAGGACGTCGGCGGCTTCGACGTCCTGTCGCAGCACGCCCGCCTTCTTGCCCGCGTCGAGGATCAGCGACACCGCCTGCGTGAGCAATGCGCGACTCTGGTGGAACGGATTGCCGCCGGTCGCGACGACCGCCTTCAGCGCCTCCGCCATCCCGCGCTTGATCGACATGTAGTCGATGAAGCGGTCCAGCAGCATGTTGAGCGCCACGTCCGGCGCGTGCTTCTTCAGGAGGAGCGGCGCCGAGGCGCACAGCTTCTCGACCTCGTTGCGATACGACGCCTCGATGAGCGCCTCACGCGTGGGGAAGTGCCGATACAGCGTGCCGATCCCGACGCCGGCCGTCTTCGCGATGCCGTCCAGTGATGCATTCGCGTCCTTCGTGAACGCCGCCACGGCCACCGAGAGCAGCTTCTCGCGGTTCTCCTTGGCGTCGCGCCTGACGGGCCGCTCAACGGTCTTCTTCGGCAACGGATTCCTCGTGGGCTTGCGAAACGGAGGAGGCTCCGCTTAGTATTTGCTAACCGGAGGGCCCTCCACTTACGGAAGCTAGCACCGACACCGAGGTCCGACAATGCGAATCACCACACCATTCAGCGCCACATCCACTGCGGCCGACGTCATCAGCGGCATCGATCTCTCCGGCAAGCGTGCCCTCGTCACCGGCGGCGCATCGGGCATCGGCGTCGAGACGGCGCGCGCGTTCGCCAGCGCAGGCGCCGACGTCGTCCTCGCGGTGCGCGACGTCGCCGCAGGCGAGCGCGTTGCCGCCGACATCACGAAGACGACAGGCAACGACCGCATCGAGGTGTCGCCGCTCGACCTCTCCATCCGCGAGTCCGTCTCCGCACTCATCGGCCGGTGGAACGGGCCGCTGCACATCCTCGTCAACAACGCCGGCGTCATGGCGTCGCCGCTCTCGCGCACCAACGAGGGATGGGAGATGCAGTTCGCCACCAACCACCTCGGCCACATGGCACTCACGCTCGGCCTCAAGCACGCGATGCTCGACGCCGGTGGCGCGCGCGTGGTCTCGGTGAGCTCGGCCGCGCACCTGCGCGCCGGCATCGATTTCGACGACACGCACTTCACGCGTCGCGCGTACGATCCGTGGGTCGCCTACGGGCAGTCGAAGTCCGCGAACGTGTTGTTCGCCGTGGACGGCTCGAGGCGCTTCGCCGGCAAGGGCATCACGATCAACGCGCTGATGCCCGGCGCCATCCGCACCGCGCTCCAGCGCCACGTCAGCGACGAGGAGCTCAACCGCCTGCGCGCCGCGAGTGGCGGAACGGCCGTCGCATGGAAGACCGTCGAGCAGGGCGCTGCGACGTCGGTGCTGCTCGCGACCTCACCGCTGCTCGAGGGCATTGGCGGACGCTACTTCGAGGACTGCAACGAGGCGCTGCCCAACGTCCCCGGCACGCGCACCGGCGTGGCGCCTCACGCCCTCGATGCCGAGGCAGCCGAGCGACTGTGGGACGCCAGTCTCGAGACACTGTGGAGCGGAAGCACCCTGACGGCGGCAGGTTTGACCTGAATTGCGTGTCGATTTCCCCGGAGGCCGTTCGTCGCAGTGACAGGAACTCGAACTTCACACTGGAGAAAATGACCATGAAGTACCTGATGCTGATCAAGCACGAGGAGAGCCTGCGCTCCGCCACCGTCCCGGAAAGCCTCTACGCAGCCATGGGGGAATTCGTCACCGAGGCCATGCAGAGCGGCAAGATCATCGACACGGCCGGCCTCAAGCCGACGTCGGCCGCGTGGTCGGTGAAGATGGGCGGACGAAAGCTCACCGTCGTCGACGGACCCTTCGCCGAGTCGAAGGAGATCGTCGGCGGCTACGCGCTCGCGGACCTGAAGACGATGGCCGAGGCGCGCGAGCTCGCGCAGAAGTTCATGCAGCTCCACCTCGAGCACTGGCCCGACTTCGAGGGCGCGTGCGAGGTACGGCCGCTCGAGGACGAACAGCCTTGTTGATCCGGCCTCGGCAGGTTGTCTTTGCGGCAGCGCCGGAACACCTTCCACTCCCCCGTTTTCATCAGGAGATGCGCACGTGAACGAGAAGGCGCTTTTCACCGACTTCTGGACGAAGGAATCGAAGACGACGCGCAACGTCATCGCGCGCATCCCCGAGGACTCCGATTATCGCCCCGACCCCAAGTCCCGTACGGCGAAGCAGATCGCATGGCAGATCGTCTGCGAGGAGAAGATGATCATCGAGGCGCTCGAGAACGGTGAAGCCGAGTGGGCGCCGCCGCCGATGCCCGCGACGGTGAAGGAAGTGCTCGCGGCGTACGAGACGCAGTCCGCGGCGGTCGCGACGCGCTGGGCCGCCCTTCCCGATGACAAGTGGAACGGCAACCTCACGTTCTTCGGCACCGAGCGCCCGTCGTCGCCAATGGCGTGGAGCTTCCTTTTCGACATCGTCCATCATCGCGGACAGATCACCACGTACCTGCGGCCGATGGGCTCGACGGTACCCCAGATCTACGGGCCGAGCGGCGACGAGCCCTGATCGTGTGAAGTGACCGGCACGGCGGCGTGCGGGTTGAGCGACGAAGATCACCTCTCGCCCGGAATCGGATGCCTGCCCGCGCCGTTCGCCACTTCGCGCTCGTCATCACGACGGTCGCGCTCACCGCCTGCCTCGACACCACGGCACCGCTTCCCGACTCGGGAGTTCCCGCCGCGCTCGAGCTCTCCATCGGCGGATTCGGTGGCCACAGCAGCGCGCTCGCACTCCGCGGCGACACGATCGTCATGTATCGCGTCCCCTGGGACTACGTGCCGGGTCGCGTCATCGACACCGTGCGCGTCGTCCCGACGGCCGAGGCATGGCGCGCATTCTGGGCCGCCGCGAACACCGCCGGCGTCAATCGCTGGCACAGCGAATACCGCGCGGACGAGATCATGGACGGACTTGGCTGGAACCTTCGCCTCGCCACGGGGAACCGCGAGATCACGTCGTGGGGCAGCAACGCATACCCCGACAACTCGGGGGCAGCGCACAAGGGCGAGATGACCACGGAGTTCCGCGCGTTCCTCACCGCGCTCGACCAGCTCGTGGGGCAGAGCTTCTACTGAGGGGCGACGGCATGGCCGTCGTCGCAATGTTGGTGCATCTTGGCGCACCTCCCACACGGGTGACGACCATGCACGACGACGGACCGCCGACCTCACGCCGGGACATGCTGCGCACCGCCGCCACCGGCGTCGCGGCAGCCGCACTCGCCACCCCCGCCACAACGGCGAGCGCCCAGTTCTCGCCGCGCATCACGCGCGAAGCACTTCCGCCCAAGGCCGACCAGCCCCTCGCGAGCCTCGGAGACTTCGAGCGCGCTGCGCACGCGGTCATGACGCCCATGGCGTACGACTACATCTCCGGCGGCGCCGGCGACGAGGTCACCCTCGGCTGGAACCAGAGCGCGTACAGCGACATCAAGCTGCGCTCGCGCATCCTCGTGGACGTCTCGCACATCGATACCTCCGTCACGATCTTCGGGCAGAAGCTCGCGCACCCGATTGTGCTGTCGCCAACCGCATATCACAAGCTCGTCCACCCCGAAGGAGAGGTTGCCACGGCGCGCGGCGCCGGCGCGGCGAATGCCGCCCTCGTCGTGAGCTCGTTTGCCACCACGAGCATCGAGGACATCGCACGAGCTGCCACCGGGCCGCTGTGGCTCCAGCTCTACGCACAGCCGGACCGCGGCTTCACGAAGGCATGGGTCGAGCGCGCCGAGGCGGCGGGCTGCAAGGCGATCTGCCTCACGGTGGACACACCCGTGCTTGGCGCGCGCAATCGCGAGACGCGCATCGGCTTCAAGCTCCCAGACGGCGTCACCCGCGTGAACCTCGAGGCACTCGGCAAGACCGAGGCGCAGGCGTCGCATCGCCCTACCGAGGGACAGATCTACAGCTCGGTGCTCGACCCGCGACTCACCTGGAAGGAAGTGAGCTGGCTGCGCGGCTTCGCCAAGGTGCCCGTGCTATTGAAGGGCGTGCTGGACCCCGACGACGCGAAGCACGCCGTCGATGCGGGCGTCTCCGGGCTGATCGTCTCGAATCATGGCGCCCGCAATCTCGACACCGTACCGGCGACGATCACGGCGCTGCCGCGCGTCGCCGAGGCCGTCGCGGGACGCGTGCCGATCATGATGGACGGCGGCATCCGGCGCGGCACCGACGTGCTGAAGGCCCTGGCACTCGGGGCGACGGTCGTCGGCATCGGACGACCGTACCTCTATGGGCTCGCCGTCGATGGCTCGAACGGCGTGAAGCATGTCGTCGACATCCTGCGCACCGAGCTCGAGATGGCGATGGCGCTCACGGGCCGCACGTCCATCAAGGCAATCGATCGCCGGACACTCTGGTCATAGCTCCGGCAGCTCGTCGATCGACATCGCCTTCACGCCCTCGCTCGAGCCCGTCACCCCGCGACGATGGTAGTCGAGCTGGCCGAGGTGGTAGGCGAGATGCGCGGTGAGATGGACGAGGAAGGTCTCGACCTTCAATGAGTGTCCGCCGACCTTCTGCGGGAAGGCGGCACTCATCGATGCGTCGTCGGCCGGATACGTGTCGAGCGCGCGCTCGACGGCGACCATCGTCGCGCCGAGCTTCTTCACCAGCTGTGCGCGCGTCGCTTCGCGCTGCGAGAACTCCGCATCGCGGTCACGCACGTATCCCGTGTTGCCCAGCGCGGCGCCGATATAAGCCTGAACGTTGCCGCAGCAGTGCTGGACGAGCGTCCCACCGGCGTTGGGCGCGCCGCCGAGCGGCTTCCAGAGTGAGGCGTCGTCGGGATAGGCCTCCACCGTGCGGCGCATGGCGCCGAGATCGCGAAGGAGCGTGGTGCGGACCATCGTCACGAGTGTCATTTCGCTATTGCCTCGGCGGATCGGCGGAAGGAGCTGGACATCGGGTTAGCATGCGACCGCGCGGCAACGACGGCAAGTGACGCCGCGCGTGGCGGGGTTGCGGTGACGCCCGCCGCCCATAAGATCGCGACATGCGCACTCCGATTCATGTCGCGGCGATCCTGGCGTTCGCCGGCATCGCCGCCCCGGCACATGGCCAGTCAACCACGACGACGATCCGCGCCGCCGCGCTCCTCGACGGCACCGGCGCCGCGCGCCGCAACGTCGACGTCGTCGTGCAGGATGGAAGGATCGTCACCATTCGCCCTTCGGCGGGAAAGGCCGATATCGATCTCGGCGCGCGCGTGCTCGCGCCCGGGCTCATCGACACGCATGTGCACCTCGGCTGGTACGTCACCGCGAAGGGTCGGCTGCACCAGCGCAACGACGGTGACGACGACGCCACCGCAATGCTCAACACCGCCGGCAACGCGCAGCGCATGCTCCAGGCGGGCTTCACGACGATCCAGAGCGTCGGCGGCATCGAGGACAGGGCGGTGCGCGACGCCGTGAATCGCGGCGTCCTCGCCGGACCGCGCATCCTCACGTCGCTCGGCTCCCTCAACGAGCGCGCTGGCACGCCGGATTCCATTCGCGCCGTCGTGCGCGGCTTCAAGGCACGCGGTGCGGACGTCATCAAGATCTTTGCGTCGGCCAGCATTCGCGACGGCGGTGTGCAGACCATGACGCAGGAACAGTTCGACGCCGCGTGCGGTGAGGCGAAGGCGGTGGGGCTGCGCTCCGTCGTGCACGCACATGCGGCGTCTGCCGTGAAGGCGGCGGTGAAGGCCGGCTGCACGCAGGTGGATCACGGCGTCCTCGTCGACGAGGAGGCGCTGCGCATGATGGCCGAGTCGGGCACATGGTTCGAGCCGCAGTGCGAGCTCGTGAACCGGAACTACCTCGACAACAAGGAGTGGTTCCGCGGTATCGGCAACTACAACGACGAGGGCTTCGCGGCGATGGATCGCGCCCTCGTGCTGCGGAAGGCGCTGATGCAGAAGGTGATGGTGACGAAGGGCCTCAAGGTCATCTATGGAACCGATGCGGTTGCGGGCGCGCACGGGCAGAATGCACGCGACATGACATGCCGCGTGCGCGAGAACGGCGAGAAGGCGATCGACGTCCTCACGTCGGCGACGTCGCGGTCGGCGGAATCACTCGGGCTCGGCAAGGAGATCGGCCGTGTCGCGCCCGGTTACCAGGCGGACCTCGTGGCGTTCGACGGCGATCCGCGTGTGGACCCGATGGCATTCCAGCGCGTGGCATTCGTCATGAAGGGAGGTGTCGTGCATCGCGCGCCGCCGTTCAGGGCTGCGCCAGGAACGCGTTTCCCCTGAGGTCGGCATGATTCACGTCGTCCTCGTCCAGCCGGAGATTCACTGGAACACTGGCAACGCCGGCCGCTCCTGCCTCGCCGCGGGCGCGGCGCTGCACTTGATCGAGCCGCTCGGCTTTTCGCTGGACGAGCGTCAGCTCAAGCGCGCGGGCCTGGACTACTGGGAGCACGTGGACCTGCGCGTGTGGCCGAGCTGGGATGCGTTCGAGGCCGGGCTTCGGTCGCTCGGCGAGCCGTGGTTCTTCTCGACGAAGGCCACCACGGACCTGTGGGACGCGCCACTCGGCGCATCGCGCGATGTGGTGCTGGTGTTCGGTCGCGAGACGAGCGGCTTCGACGCGCCGATCCACGAGCGCTACGCGGACCGCATGGTGAAGATGCCGATCCACTCGGAGCACGTTCGGTCGCTCAACCTCTCGACGGCGGTTGGCATCGCGTTGTACGAGGTGCTACGGCAGCGTCGTCGCTCCTAGCACTCGTTCGTCAAAGCCGGGCCGCAACCATTCGCTTGAACGTCCCGTCCTCGAGGTACTTCTTCAGGTTCTTCCCCGGGCATCCGGAATCAGCATAGTTGTAGTGCCCGCCAATGCGCTCCATGGGCAGGTCGAACTTCTTCAGCGCCCACGCCATCATGTCCGCGATCGCCTCCAGCTGCGCCTGCGTCGGCTCCTGCTTGTCGTAGTTGCCGATGATGCTGATGAGGAAGTGCCCACCGGGATCGTACGCCGTGTTCGTCTCACCCATGAAGTGGTAGTCGCGCCCCTCGTAGATCCTCCCGTCGAGATCCATGAGGAAGTGATACGGCACATCCCACCAGTTCCGCTCCGCCGCGCCCCACGACTGTAGCCCGCGCAGCTTCGCGACCGGATCCTCCTCTGGCCGCAGCGGCTCGGGGCTGCCGGTGTGATGCAGCGTCACGTGCGTGATGCTGTGCGGAATGCGCAGGCGCATGTCGGCGCCACCCGCCACCGGCGACGACGCAACCCGCGGCGGCAGCGACGCGATCGTCGCCACCTCCAGCGCGACGAGACCCGCCCCGAGCTCGCCCGGGCCATAGATCGCGACGACGGCAACGTGGAACTCCTTCCAGTTGAACGCGGCGCCCTCGCGCGCCACGCGCTCCTCGCTCGCGCCGCCCTGCGCGAGCCGCAAGCGTACGACGTCCACCGGCTTCGCACCGCTCGAGTCGATCGACGTGCTCAGCACCGCCACCACCAGCTCCCGAAATGACAGCGAGTCGCCCGCCTTCTTGTTCCGCCGTGTCGCATCGGCGGAATACCCGAGGGGCGGCTGCGACTGCCACTGCGAATGCGGCACGATGGGCGGTGGCGACACCGTCCGGCCCGCACCATGGGTGGCGCAGCCGAGCAGGGCGACGACGGGCAGGTACCGGAGTTTCGACATGCGACGACGATACCCAACACGCCGCCCGGCCGCGAGCCATTTACTCCGGACGTCCCGTCATGCAGCATTGACCCCATGAAACCCAGGGAACTCACTCTCCGCGGGCTGGTCCTCGGCGCCCTCCTCACGACGGTCTTCACGGCCGCCAACGTCTACCTCGGCCTCAAGGTCGGGCTCACCTTCGCCTCGTCGATCCCCGCGGCGGTGATCTCGATGGCGATCCTGAGCGCGGTGAAGGACTCGTCGATCCTCGAGAACAACATCGTCCAGACGGTCGCCTCGGCAGCCGGCACCCTCTCGGCGATCATCTTCGTCCTCCCCGGCCTCGTCATCGTCGGGTACTGGACCGGGTTTCCCTTCTGGCAATCCTTCCTCATCTGTCTCAGCGGCGGCGTCCTCGGCGTCCTCTTCACCATTCCGCTGCGTCGCGCGCTCGTCACCAACTCGGACCTGCCCTACCCTGAAGGTGTTGCCGCGGCCGAAGTGCTCAAGGTCGGTTCGGGCACGCGCGGCGAGACGAACGACGACTCCGGCGAATCCCGCGAAGGACTCGTGGCCGTCATCCTCGGCACCGTCGCCTCGGCGGGACTCGCCATCGTCTCCGCGACGCGTATCGCCGCCGCAGAGCTCGCGGGCTTCTTCAGTGTCGGCGCGAATGCGTCGAGCGGATACAACTTCGCCTGGTCGCTCGCGCTGCTCGGCGCGGGACATCTGGTCGGGCTCTCGGTGGGCATGGCAATGCTCACGGGCCTCATCATCGCGTGGGTCGTCGCCGTTCCGATCCTGACGTCGATGCAGCCGCTGCCGGCGGGCATGGAGCTCGCGCAGCACACCCTCACGATCTGGCGCACCCAGGTCCGCTTCATCGGCGCCGGCGCCATCGGCGTGGCCTCCATCTATACCCTCGGCAAGCTGGCGAAGCCGGTCGTCGGCGGCCTCGTGAGCACGCTCGCCGCCGCGCGCACGACGCGCGACGGGAACGACCTCGATCGCGACCTTCCGCCCTCCTGGATCCTCGCGCTCACGGCGGCGTGCCTCGCGATCGCCGCGTACCTCGCCTACACGTTCGCCAAGTCCACCGTGCTCGCGCCGAGCGCACTGACGCTGACGCTCATCGCGGTGCCGTTCGTGTTGCTCGCGGGCTTCCTCATCGCGGGCGTGTGCGGCTACATGGCGGGCCTCATCGGCGCCTCGAACAGCCCGATCTCCGGCGTTGGCATCCTCTCCATCGTGCTCAGCGCATCGATCATCGTGCTGGCCGTGACGCCCACCGAGACCACGCGGCCTGCGCTCGTCGCCTTCGCGCTGTTCATCACGGCCATCGTGTTCGCGTGCGCCACGATCTCCAACGACAACCTTCAGGACCTCAAGACGGGCCAGCTCGTCGGCGCATCGCCGATGCGACAGCAGATCGCGCTCATCGTTGGTGTCGCGGCTGGCTCCGCCGTGATCCCGCCCGTTCTCAACCTGCTCGCGAAGGCCTACGGCTTTGCCGGCGCGGCGAACGTGGGTGCGCTCGCGCCGAACCCGCTGCCCGCTCCGCAGGCGACGCTCATCTCCGCGCTCGCGCAGGGCGTTATCGGTGGCAAGCTCGATTGGAAGATGATCGGCATCGGCGCGCTGGTCGGTGTCGGACTCATCCTGCTCGACGCCATTCTGGCCGCGATGAAGAAGCTGCGCATCCCGCCCCTCGCGGTCGGCATCGGCATCTACCTGCCCATGTCGGCGACGTTTGCGGTGGTCGTCGGCGCGGTGATCTCCAACTGGTACGACAAGCGCGCGCGGAAGGCGGCGAACCCCGAGCGCGCCGAGCGTCTGGGCACGCTGGTGGCGTCGGGACTCATCGTCGGCGAGAGCCTCTGGGGCGTGCTCAACGCGGGGCTCATCGTGGGCTTCTCGAAGGATGCGCCCATAGCGCTCGTGCCGGAAACCTTTGCGCTCGCGCCGTGGCTCGGCGTCGCCGGGTTCATCGGCGTGATCGTCTGGCTCTACGGCTGGATGCTGCGCAAGGCCGCGCAGGCGCCCGCGGCGTAGCGCGCCTGCCTCGCGGCCCTCACGGGGCCGCGAGGAACTCGTTGACGACGTCGACGAACAGCGCCGGCAGCTTGCTGCCGGGCACCGCAGTCGCGATCTCGCCGAGGTACGTGCCATGTGCGCTCGGCAGGATCACCAGTCGCGCATGCGGGAGCAGGTGCGACATTTCGACCGCGTGCTCGGGAGTGAGCACGTCGCGGTCGCCGGCCACCACGAGCGACGGCGCAGTGATGGAGCGAATGGCATCGTCGCTCCAGCCCGTGAACGTCTCCATGCGATGCGAGTCGCGCGTGAACATCGTCATGAGCGCTGCGGGGTCCCTGTTGATCCTGCGAAACTCGTCCTTGTAGACCTGCGGCATGTCGCTGAACTTCGCGCCGTTCATCATGCCCCAGAATGCGGCGGGCACCCCGGACTTCTTCGTGAACGTGGACGCGAGCACGAGCTTGCGCACACGATCGGGATGCCGCATCGCGAGCTCCATCGCCGTCTGTCCACCATTGCTGAAGCCGAACACGTCGGCGCTCGCGATGTTCAGCTGCTTCAGCAGCTCGGCGACGTCGTCCGCGTCCTGCTGAAAGCTCGAGGGCACGCCACGATCGGACGTGTGGCCGTGCGCCTGGAGCTCGACCGCGATGACGCGATGGCCCCTCGCGAACATCGGCATCACGACGCCGAAGTTGGTGTGGATGGTCGAGCCGCCGCCGTGAATGAGGACGAGTGGACGTCCGCTGCCATGGATCTCGTAGTACATGCGAATGCCATTCACGTTCGCGTACTGGCCCTGTGCGTTGGCATTGGTCGTTGCGCCAAGCGTGGTGATGGCGAGGGCGAGGGCGATGAGCGTCTTCATTGTGACGTGCCTCAGTTGAGCTCGCGCTCGCGCGTGAGCGCGGCGCCGAGTGAATCGAGCAGCTGCTGCGTTCCGGCGACGCGCTGGTCGTCGCCCTCGTAGCCGTCGAGGAAGACGCCCTGCTCGGTGAACGTCATGCGCGTCCCACCCGCGACGGCCGTGAGCTCGATGCACGACAGCGATACGGAGATGCGCGTGGCATCGAGGCTCATCGCATACGACCAGACGATGCGCTCGTTCGGGACGATGTCGTGATAGTACGTGTCGTTGCGATGGACCTGCCCGCCCGGCGGCCCGCCTCGCCACAGTTCACGCCCGCCCACTCGGAAGTCGAGCGTATGCTCGAGCACCGTCCATCCGTCCACGCATGCAAACCATTGCACCTTCGCGTCCGCCGAGGCGAACGCGCGGAAGACGCGCGAGGGTGAGGCGGGATAGTCGCGCTCGATGGTGAAGGCGCCACTCGTGATGCTGCTCATACCGTTCCTCCGTCGTCTGGATCGTCGTTGGTCCTGGCGAGGTATTCGCCGAGCCGGTCGAACTTCTTCTCCCATGCCGACCGCCGCTTTGCGATCCACGCCTCGGCGTGCCTGAGCGCCTTCGGCTCGGCGCGGCACATCCGCACGCGTCCCTGCTTCTCCGAGCGCACGAGTCCCGACTTGGTGAGGACGTCGAGGTGCTGCATGACCGCCGGGAGCGAGATGGCGAGGGGCCGTGCGAGCTCGCTGACGGACGCGGGTCCGCGGTCGAGCCTGGCGACCATGGCGCGGCGCGTGGGGTCGGAGAGTGCGTGGAAGACGAGGTCGAGGGAATGGTTAATCATTTACTTAACTATACTGCGTCATGGCGCGGGGTCAAGGCGTGCTCTCTGTCGCGTTTTGTCGCCCCGAACGCAGTGAGGGGCATGTACCTGCCTAAAAACGAAGTACATGCCCCTCGCTCTGCTCGGGGCGACGCTCTCCCCGGCCCGACAGCCTGCTACGTTTCGGCAAGCACCCTTCCCGAGGAGAGTTCATGAAACGCACGCTGCTCACGGCCGCTTCGCTCGCCCTGCTCGCGCTTCCTGCTTCGGCCGCGCACGCCCAGATCGGCTTCGGCGTCGCCGGCGGACCATCCTTCCCCATGGGCGACTTCAAGAAAGCCGTCGACGGTGGGTACCACATCACCGGCATCGCCAACCTCGGCATTCCCCTGTTGCCCGTCGGCCTGCGCTTCGAAGGCTCCTTCAGCGAGTTCGACTACAAGAGCGGCCTCTCCACCACGGATGCCAAGGCGCGCGTCATCTCCGGCGTGGCCAACGCGATCCTTTCCACGCCGGGCATCCTCGGCCCGTACCTCATCGGCGGCATCGGCGTGTACAACGCGTCCGCGCAGTGCAGCGGATGCTCGTCGTCCGACACCAAGGTCGGCTTCAACGGTGGCGCGGGCTTCAAGATCGGGCTCGCCGGGCTCGCGGTGTTCGCGGAGGCGCGCTACCACTACGTGCCCGGCGGCACCGACGCGACCACGGCCGGAACAAGGAGCGCCACGCAGTTCGTTCCGCTCTCCGTCGGCATCACGTTCTAGCGCGAGCCGACCCACGCGCACGCCAGTCGTATTGAGCTGGAGCGGGGGCAAGGACAGCAGCCTTGCCCTCGCCGCATTGCGCGATAGCGACGACTTCGACGTCGTCGCCCTCCTGACGAGCATCACCTCGGGCTACGACCGCGTGAGCATCCACGGCGTCCGTCGCGAGCTCGTCGAGGCGCAGGCCGCATCGCTCGGCCTCCCGCTGTTCGAGGTCGCGCTCGCACAGCAATCGTCCAACGACGCATACGAGGCGGCGTTCACGGATGCGCTCGCACGCCTTCGTCTGGAGATGCCCGCGGTACGGCACGTCGCGTTCGGTGATCTCTACCTCGCCGACGTTCGCGCCTATCGCGAGCGTCTCGTGCTCGCCATGGGCATGACGCCAGTGTTCCCGCTGTGGGGGAAGGACACGCGCGCCCTCGCCGCGGAGTTCATCACCGCCGGATACGTCGCGCACCTGGTGTGCATCGACACGCAGCAGCTTCCCGCGGCATTTGCCGGACGACGTTACGACGCCTCGCTGGTCGGCGCACTGCCCGACTCCGCAGATCCGTGCGGCGAGGGCGGCGAGTTCCACACGTTCGTGTCTGCGGGTCCGATCTTCGCGCGCGCCCTGCCTGTCGTGCAGGGTGAGACTGTGCTTCGCGACGAACGTTTTGCATTCTCCGACCTGCTCCTTCAACCGGAGAGGTAGTCGTGCTGCGTGCCTTTGCCCTGCTCTGCTTCGCTGCGCCATTCGTCGCCGGGGGGATGCGTTTCATCAGCGGGCGCGGCGACTATCGCATCCTCGCCATGGCCGCCGCTGCGCTCGCCGGAACCATTGTCGTGTGGAAGGTCATCCGCCCGCAGAGGCGCGGCGCGCTGCTGGTGCTCGCCCTTGCCACGGCGCTTGCTGCCGTCGTCGCACTGCTGCTCGGAGCGCGATCGCCGGTCGGCGTGCTCATGGTCGCGGTCGTGCTCGCAGGCGCGAATACAGCCGGCTACGTGACGAGCATGGAGCGGCGGACCGGCTGACGTTTTCGAATCATCACCCGGCATTCATCACTTCGTAACGCGCCGCTCACCGCCGTTTCACGTCACGCTGCAATGTTCGATGCCATCCATCCTCCTGGAGGCATGCATGAGCAGCGTCCGCGCAGAACCGAACGTCACGCCGATGATCGACGTGATGCTGGTGCTCCTGATCATCTTCATGACCGTGGGGCCGATGCTCGCCGCGGGGTTTCCCGCCGAGCCGCCCAAGGGAGTGCACCTGGCAGAACATCCCGATCAGGAGAGTGATGCGGTCATCGGGCTGGATCGCCAGGGCAGGTACTATTTCAACAAGCGACTCGTGTCGGAGGCCGCGCTCGTGAGCGCGCTGACGACACACTTCCGCGGGAGCGACGACAAGCATGTCGCGTACTTGCGTGCCGACAAGGACGTGCTCTTCTCGCGCGTGCAGGACGCCCTGGACATCGCCGCGCGCGCTGGTGTGCGGGTCGTCGGCATGGTGAGTGAAGTTCCACCCGCTCAGCGCACGCCCTGACTCCCTGCCCTTCAAGCACGGAAAGGGCAACGAATCTTTGCAACCTTCTGGAATTCTCATCGTGCGTTCGGCGCGGGTTCGGTGTGCACTCGCGTGTTTACAATTCGTCATTTCCCATCTGGAGATACGCGCTTAGAAACTCCTAAGGGCACCAT
>JBDSTA010000434.1:0-4370 GCA_039928475.1 Gemmatimonadaceae bacterium
ACGCGAGGTCGCGCACGTCGCCGTCGCTCACGGCGCAGACGTCGCAGAGCGACTGCGTGAGGATGACGTCCGGCGCGAGGCGGCGCAGCACGTCAGCGTCGATGGCGAACAGGGGACGCCCGGAGGCGTACAGCGCGCGCACCGACGCGTCGATGTCCGCGGAGCTCGCGTCGCGGTCCACCGCACTCGTCGTCACGCGCGGAAGCCGTGCGACCTCGGGCGGGTAGTCGCACTCGTGCGAGATGCCCACGAGCTGGTCCATCGCGCCCAGCGCGGCGACGATCTCCGTGGCGCCGGGGAGCAGCGAGAGTACCCTTGTCATTCCGGGCGACGTCGAGGAATCCGTACTCGACGCGT
Organism: Gemmatimonadaceae bacterium; assembly: GCA_039928475.1. GTDB lineage: Bacteria > Gemmatimonadota > Gemmatimonadetes > Gemmatimonadales > Gemmatimonadaceae > AG11. The sequence goes on from JBDSTA010000434.1 coordinate 358, forward strand.
CAGTCGTCCCCCCGCACCGGAAACGCCGCGAACGCCAGCAGCAGCACCATCACCCCGGCGACGAACGGCCGCGCGTCCTCACTCAACGCGTAGTAGATGATGCCGAACCACGCGAGCATCTGGGCGAAGAGCCACGCGATGAGGCTCTCGGGAATGCCCGCCGCCTCGCGACGCCGTCGCGCCACCGCGCTGTGCAGGAAGCGGATGTCCGCGAGCTGCACCAGCGCATAGAGCCACGTCATGATGCCGACGATGCGCAGCTTGTGCACGAGCGGCGACGGATGTGCCGACGCCGCGCCGAACGAGTGCCACACCCACACCACGAGCCCGAAGAACAGCGTGATGGCGAGGAGCACGCCGCGCAGCTGGCCCTGTCGCTCGGGCGTGAGCCACATGTACCGAGCCGGCGCGCTCGCGGCGCGCCGGTCTGCATCTGCGGGAGGGTGGAACACCATCGGCACCTCGGGAAGGCCTCCCGACAATATACGAGCGGTGCAGCGGTGGTTCCTCTACGGCTGAGCGCCCCGTTCGTACACGGCCTTTCCGCCGATGTATGTCGCTATCACCGCCGTGCCGAGGATGTCGCGCTCCGCCACCGTCATGATGTCACGGTCCAGCACGACGAAGTCGGCGAGCTTTCCAATGGATAGTGAACCCATCGTCGTCTCCTGGAACGCCGAGAACGCGGGCCAGATGGTCATGCTCTTGAGCGCTTCCTCGCGCGTCATGCGCTGCTCGGACATCCAGCCGCCCGTCGGCCAGTTGTCGGCATCCTGGCGCGAGACTGCGCTGTGAAAGCTCAGCAGCGGGTTCACGTTCTCCACCGGCACGTCGCTGCCGTTCGGGATGATCGCGCCGGTCTCGAGGAGCGAGCGCCATGCGTACGCGCCGAGCAGGCGGCCTGCGCCGAGCCGCGTGCCGGCCCAGTACATGTCGCTCGTCTGGTGGACCGCCTGCATGGATGGAATCACGCCGAGCTCGGCGAAGCGGGGAATGTCCTCGTGGTTGAGGATCTGTGCGTGCTCCACGCGGAAGCGATGGTCCGCCGTGGGATGCGCCTTGAGCGCCGCCTCGTACGCGTCGAGCACGAGGCGGTTGCCGCGGTCGCCGATGGCGTGCGTGTTCACCTGGAAGCCCGCCTTGAGCGCGCGCGTCGCGACCTCCTGGATGTGCGCGGGCGCGGAGACGAGGAGTCCCTTGTTGTTCGGGTCGTCGGTGTACGGCTCGAGGAGCGCGGCGCCGCGCGATCCGAGCGCGCCGTCGGCGTAGAGCTTGATCGAGCGGATCCAGAGGTGGTTGTCGTACAGGCCGCTCTGCGGACCGCGCGCGAGGTAGTGCGCGACGGCGGCGCTGTCGTCGCCGATCATCACGTAGAGGCGGAAGGGAATCTCGCCCGCCTTCGCCATGTCCTCCATGAGGTCGATCGTGGCGCGCGACTCGCCCGCGTCGTGCATGCCGACGAGGCCATAGCGATGCGACTCACTGATGGCGGCGCGTAGCGCGTCGCGGTTCTGCTCGCGCGTGCTGCGCGGGATCACGCGCTCGACGAGTCCCTGCGCGTTGTCCACGAACACGCCCGTGGGCTCGCCGCTCGCCGTGCGCTCGATCTTGCCGCCGCTCGGGTCCTTCGACGCCGCGGTCACGTTCGCCGCCTTCATCGCCGCGGCGTTCGCGAGTCCCGCGTGTCCGTCCACGCGGGTGAGGTACACCGGGTTGTTCGGCAGGGCGCGCGTGAGGGCCTCGTGCGTGGGGAAGCGCGTATCGCCCCAGTCGTTCTGGTCCCACCCGCGTCCCTCGATCCACTGTCCCGCCGGCACGCCCTTCGCGCGCTCCACCACGCGCGCGATGACCTCGTCGTACGACTTCGCGCCCACAAGGCTCACGCTGCGCAGCGACTCGCCGAGCCCGAGCAGGTGGCCGTGCGCGTCCACCATGCCGGGGATGATCGTGCGTCCGGCTAGGTCGACGACCTTCGTCGCCGCACCCTTGAGCGCCATCGCCTCGCGCACGGACCCGGCGAAGGCGATGCGGCCGTCACGCACGGCGAGCGCGCTGACGACGGGCCGCGAGTCGTCCACGGTGTAGATGCGCGCGTTGGTGACGATGAGGTCGGCGGGCTTCGGCGCCTGCGCGCCGAGCGGCGCGGCGAGCAGGAGTGATGCGAATGCGAGCTGGCGCATTGGGAGTGCTGGAGTGTGGTAGACGTTGGGGCGCGCTACCACAGTAACCCCTCGGGGTCAGAGCACAGAAGGGTCGGAGGCGACTCGCCTCCGACCCCATTCGCCTGGGCTCAGGTGCCGGGCAGCCTCGTCCAGATCACGATCGCCCCGCAGGTCTGCGTCTTGAACGACTGCACCTTCGGCGCGAACTGCGCGGGCATGGTCGCCGCGCCGGCGTAGATCTCGATGGCCTCGATGTCCTGCGGCGGAAACTCGTCCGGGCTCGCGTTCTCCAGGCGCATGCCGTCCACCCAGTACTGCGGCGGGCAGTCGCCGCGCGTCCCCATCGTGCGCGAGAAGCGAATCACCTTCCGCCCGTTCTGGCTCACGATGCTGAGGCTCGGCGTCATCCGCACGATCTCCACGAACTCGTGAGCGTCGCGCTTCTCGATCTCCTCGCGCGTGTAGTAGTGGCCGAAGCCGCGGGCGCGGCGCTCCCAGAAGCCGGCGAGCAACCGCTTCGAGCGCGAGATGGCCTCGTCCTCCACCACCACGCCCGGCAGGTTCGCGGCCACGGACGTGAGTGCGACGACGAGCGAGTCCGTCTGACCCTCGCGCAGCGTGAGGTCCACCGTGGCCTGCTCGTAGCCGAGGCGCCGCACGGTGAGCTTCACCGCACCAACGGGCGTGGTGGGAATGCGGAAGCCGCCGCCGTCGTTCGTGATGGTGTACAGGTCGGACCCGCGCAGCCACACCTCGACCCCCGGGATGGCGCGACCCGCCGAGTCGCGGATCATCCCGACGAGCGTCGAGTGCGGCTTTCCCGCCTGCGTAACTGACGCCTGCGCGCGCGCGCTGCTCGCGGTGCCTGCCAGGAGGGCGCCGCCGACGAGAAGCCCGGCACATGCTGCACGAAGCATCCGGATGCTGACCATGATGACCTCTCGTTCCGGCGCCCTGGTGGGAGGCGCCGGAGGATGACGTTGCTGTTGCCGGCGTGAACAGGACCCCGCCACCCTCGCGCCCGTCAGTGTCAGGGGCCCCGGGTACTGTCAGGGATCCGTCAGTTCAGCTCAGTCGAATATGCCGGCGGGCCCTAACGGCAGATAGCAGAATGCTGCTGACGAGCTCATCTAGGGGTTTTCCCGGAACTACTAACGTTTCTCCCGATGCTTGATGAATGAACCGCTTTACAGGTTGGGTGGTGACCCAAACATCCGTATTCGAAACGTCGGCTGACGCAGCCGACCGAAACCTCATCCTCGCCGCCCTTCCAGAGCTCGAGCGATCGCGCCTGGAAGCGCATCTCGAGCTCGTCACCGCCGAAGCCGGCGCCGTCATGGCAGAGCCGGACCAGCCACCGGCGCACGTGTGGTTTCCGGAGACGGCGACGTTCGCCATCGCGAGCATGCAGGCGCCGCGCGGGGTCGACGTCAGCACCGTGGGCCGCGAAGGCATGGTGGGCATCGCCGCCTTCCTGGGCGCCGATGCCGAGCCGCTCCGCATCACCTGCCTCGTCCCCGGCAGCGCATGGCGGCTCCCCACGTCGTGGCTCATGCGCCATGCGAGCGGAGGCACGCACCTCGAGCGACTGCTCAAGCGCTATGCGCTCGCCAGCCTCGTCGGCGCAACGCAGAGTGCGGCGTGCCTCGGGCTCCACTCGCTCGATGAACGCTGCGCGCGATGGATGCTGTCGGTGCACGACACCGCGGGCTCCACGCCCTTCCCGCTCACGCACCAGAACCTCGCGTCGTCCCTTGGCGTGCGCCGCGCTGGCGCGACAGTGGCGATGCGCGCGCTGCGCGATGCGGGCGCGGTGCAGTACACGCGCGGGCGCGTATCGATCGTCGATCG
>JBDSTA010000435.1:0-12423 GCA_039928475.1 Gemmatimonadaceae bacterium
GCCGAGGAGAACTCGTCGTCGGGGATGGCCATGGTCGCGAGGCCGATCAGCATGGCCTCGGTGGCGTCCACGTCGCGGCCGCTCAACAGGATGTCGAGTGCGCGCGCGAGTCCCACATGCCGCGGGAGGAAGTAGCTCACGCCGGCATCCGGGCTGAGGCCACGGCGGACGTAGCCGGCGGTCATCTTCGCGGACGCGGCGACGAGGCGGATATCGCAGGCGAGCGCGAGTCCGAAGCCGGCGCCAGCCGCCGGACCGTTCACCGCGGCGATGACGGGCTTCTCGCACGCGACCACGCGCTGCACCCACGTCCCGACCCACGCATAGGGATCGAGGCGATCGGCGCGGGTGACACTGGGCAGCGTGGGCGGCTCGGAGAGATCGAGGCCGGCGCAGAAAGCGCGGCCGGCGCCGGTGATGACGACGACGCGGACGGCGTCTTCGGCGGCCGCGTCAGCGAGGGCGTCGCCGAGTGCGAAGGCGAGGTCGCCGTTGACGGCGTTGAGCCGGTCCGGACGATCGATGGTGATCGTCCGGACGCCGGCGTCGGTGGTATCGGTTTGAAGATGGGCGTAATCTTGCATTTCATATCATGCGAGGAACTTGCTGACTGCGGAAGTGCAGGCCCTTCGCTGCGCTCAGGACGACAACTCCGCTTGTCAGTCGCGTATGCCGACCCGGCGCTGCGCGAGCTGAGCGGCCTTTTCGCTCATGCGAATGAAGTCGGCGCGATAGCCGTCCTCGTCCCTGCCCTTCGCGCCGCGCGCGAGCGAGAGCATCTGCGTCCACGTGAGCGTTCCCGCGTTTTTCGATTCGCGCAGCAGCATGCCGAAGCCCGCCACGGCGCTCGAGAAGCGCATCGACTCCGATGCGGACGAGCGCTCGGCGCGCACCGGCGTCGTCATCAGCTTGCTCTCGTCGCCGTCCGGCGCCTTGTAGCGCAGGGCGACGTGGAGCAACTCGTCGCGTGGGGAGGAGGCTCCGGTCACGCGCTGGTAACGCAGCGGTGAAACGCCGGGGAGGTCGACGTCGAGCTTCACGCCGGCGGGCACGATCTCGTAGAGCGCGGTGACCGTGTGGCCCGCGCCGACGTCGCCCGCATCCTTCCTGTCGTTCGCGAAATCCTCGTCGCGCAGCAGGCGGTCTTCGTAGCCCAGGAGGCGATAGGCCTGCACGCGCGCAGGGTTGAACTCCACCTGGAGCTTCACGTCCTTCGCCACGGTGACGAGCGTGCCGCCCATCTCCTTCACGAGCATCTTGCGGGCCTCGAGCAGGTCGTCGATGTAGCCGTAGTTGCCGTTGCCGGCGCCGGCGAGCTTCTCCATCTTCGCGTCCTTGTAGTTGCCCATCCCGAAGCCGAGGATGGTGAGGAACGATCCTTCGGCGCGACGCTGCTCGATGAGGCGCACGAGATCGCCGTCGCTCGATGCGCCGACGTTGAAGTCACCGTCGGTGCAGAGGATGACGCGGTTACTGCCGCCCGCGATGAAGTTCTTGCGCGCGACGTCGTACGCGAGGCGAATGCCCGCGCCGCCCGCGGTGGACCCACCCGCCTCGAGCCCCTCGAGCGCCTCGAGGATGCGGCGCTTGTCCGAGCCCGGCGTGGATGGCAGCACGAGGCCCGCGTTGCCCGCGTAGACCGCGATGGCGACGTGGTCGTCCTCGCGCAACTCGTTCACGAGCAGCGCGAGTGCCTGCTTCACGAGCGGCAGGCGGCCGGGTCCCTGCATCGAGCCCGAGACGTCGACGAGGAACACGAGGTTGCTCGGCGGCGCATTGCGCATGTCGATGTCACGCGCGCGCACGGCGACGCGCAGGAGGTCGTGGCTTTCGTTCCACGGCGCAGCGGCGAGCTCGGTGCTCACGCGCAACGGGGCGCCGGAGCGGCCGGGTGACGGGTCGTCGTACGGGAAGTAGTTGATCAGCTCCTCGATGCGGACGGCGTCCTTCGGCGGCAGCTGCCCCTGCATGAGGAAGCGGCGGACGTTGCTGTACGAGGCGCGATCGACGTCGACGGAGAACGTGGAGAGCGGGGCCACCGTGGGCGAGCGGAATGGATTCTCGTCGATGTGGTCGTACGCCTCCGTGTTGCCACCGCTGTCGGCGGGGTAGCGACGACGCGAGGGGTCGCGCGCGTCGTAGCGTGTGTTGGCCTGCGCCTTCGCGATTCCACCGACCATCACGGCCGGCGCGCCTGCGCGCAGCATCGGCGCATAGCTCGCTGCATCGCGCGTTTGGGCGACGCCGGTGGCGACCACGGATTCGAGCAGCGCCGCCTGCACCTGCATCACGATGTCGGCACGGACGGTATCTGCGGTGAGCGCGACGGTGAGCGTGGCCGCGCCATAGCCGATCCGTCGTGCGACGAGCGTGACGCGCTCGCGCGTGCCCGAGCGGCCGAGCGTGATGGCGTAGCGGCCGTCCGATCCCGTGGAGGCGGACGCGTTGCGCTCGCGCACCTGGATGTTCGTGGCGGCGAGGGCATTGCCACCGGCGTCGGTGACGCGACCGACGACGACGGTCTGCTCGGCGCGGCGCGCGTTGGCGAGGGTGGCGGGGAACAGCATGAAGGTGGTGGCGGCCATCATCGTGGGGACGACGGTGGCGGCCAGCAGGCGAGTCAAGCGCATCGGGACCTCCGGGTTTGAGTGCTCGGAGGGAGACGCCGGTGCGTTGCGGGCTTGCACATCGCTATCTGATGACGTCGGCTATTCGGGCCGAAAGGGGACGGACTGCGTGCGGCGTGCGGCGGTACGTCGGATGACGGAAGGAGTGCAAATTCGTACGAGAACCGTACAAATCATGGCGTGCGGGTGCAGGAAAGGGCGTGCGATGTATATTTGACGAACCGCTCACCCCCGCCCTGTCATGCCAGCCCGCCGCACTCCCACTGCTTCTCGTCCTGCCGTTGCACGCGGAGCCCGTGGCGCGCGCGCAGTTGAGGACTCCGCGGCGGAGGCACCGCATGGGTCGCGTCCGGAGCAGGTCTACCAGCGGCTGCGCGACCTGATCGTGCAGGGGCTGCTGGCCCCGGGGAGTCGCGTGGTGGAGACGGAAGTCGCGGCGCGCCTCGGCGTGAGTCGCACGCCGGTGCGCGAGGCGTTGCAGCGTCTCCAGCAGGAGGGGTTCGTCGTCGGCGCCCCCGGTGCGCAGCAGGCGCGGCTGACGGTGGCGCCGCTCACGCGCGCGGACGTCCACGAGCTGCTCAACATCGTCGGTGAGCTCGAGGGGTTGGGGGCGCGCTGGGCGGCGGGGCAGCAGGTCACGGAGCGACGCCAGCTCGCGAAGGACCTCAAGGCGCTGAACGCCGACTTCCACAAGACGGGGCGCGCGGCGCCCATCGATCACGGTCGCGTGTACGAAGCGGACGAGCGGCTGCATCGCACGATCGTGGAAGCGTGCGCGGGCCCGCGCCTCATCGCGCTGCACGACAGCGTTAAGCCGCAGGCGGAGCGCTACATCCGGATGTACATCAGCATGCTGACGAGCGACATCAAGGCGTCAGTGGCCGAGCACGACGCGATCATCGATGCGATCGACGCGGGCGAGGCGGATGCGGCGCAGCATGCGGTGCAGACGAACTGGCGTCACGCGGCGGATCGTATCGCCAAGGTGATCGAGGTCGCGGGTGAGCGCGGGAGCTGGTAGTCGCGGCTCGACATGCAGCGCCGTTTCACATCAAGGTTTACCTGGACGGCTTCACGCCCTCGAGCTCCTCGCGCAACTTGATGAAGCTCTCGTAGCGCCCGCGGTCCACGTCACCGCGCGACACCGCGTCGCGCACCGCGCAATCCGGCTCGACGCTGTGCCGGCAATCCGCGAAGCGGCACGCGTGCAGGAAGGGTCGCAGCTCGGGGAAGCACATGTCGAGCTCCGTGGGCGACAGTGCCCACATGCCCACCTCGCGCAGGCCCGGCGTGTCGACGACGTAGCCGCCCTCGGCGCCCGGCAACGGATGCGCGAAGCCACCCACCGTAGTGTGCCGGCCCTTGTTCACCGATTCGCTGATCTCGCCCACGCGGAGGTTCAACCCGGTGAACATCGCGTTCAGGAGCGACGACTTGCCCACACCGGACGGACCCGTGAGCACGCTCACCACACCGGCGAGCGCGTCGTGCAGTGGCTCGAGGCCCTGCCGCTGCTTCACGCTCGTATAGTGCACCGGATAACCGGCCTTCTCGTACGTGAGCCAGCGCTGGCGCGCCTCGTCGGCACCGCCAACCAGCTCGACCTTGTTGATGACGATGCGCGCCTTGAGCTCGTTGGCTTCCGCGATGACGAGAAAGCGATCGAGCATGCGCGGGTGGGGCTCCGGGTTCGCGGCGGCGAACACCACCACGACCTGGTCCACGTTCGCGGCGACGATGCGCTCACCCTGCCCGCCACCTGGTGCGCGGCGGGCGAGGCGCGAGCGCCGCGGCAGGATCTCGCCGATGGCGAAGGCGCCGCCTTCGTCGGCCTCCAGTCGCACGCGATCGCCAACGGTGAGCTTGAGCGTGTCCGCGGCAGCGGAGATCGTGTCGCGCCGCAGCGAGCCGTCGGCGCGCTTGCCGGAGTTGCTCTTCTTCACGCGGCCGCGCAGCGATGCCTCGACGATGTCGCCGTCATCGCGCCGCACACGCCAGATGCCGCCCGTGCCACTCAGCACGATGCCATCGTCCCCTGCAGGCGTGCTCACGCGGACTCCGCTTCGTCGTTCATGGCTTCATACCACTTCCGTGAGGGTGCGCCACCGAGGCGATCCGCGATGAGCGTGTGCAGCACGCCGCGCACCTGCGCGAGGGAGAGGGCCCCCACGATCGCGCGCGCGTCGCCTTCCGTATCCGACTCCGCCAGGAAATCCGTCTCGACGTGACCGCTTGGCGATGCGGCGCCCACGCGTGCCCACTGCACGAAGAGCAGGTATGCTCCCCATGGGTGGTCCTCGTGTCCCGTGGGCGCGGTGACGATCTCCACGCTGTAGGAGAGTCCGTCGCTCCCCTCGAAGGCCGCGGGCCGTGCATGCACGGCGGCATAGCCGCCGATGGTATTGGCGTCGCCGCGCGAATGGTCGGCGGGGATGTGCTGCCCGGACACGGGCCGTCCGCTATCGCTTGCCGTGCAACGCTTCCTTGATGACGTTGCCCGTTATGAAGGCGACGTTGGCGGGACGTTCGGCGAGCCGGCGCATGAGGTACGGATACCACTGCGTGCCGAAGGGCACGTAGCAGCGCACGCGATAGCCCTCCTTCACGAGTGACTCCTGGAGGTCGCGGCGCACGCCGTAGAGCATCTGGAACTCGTAGCGGTCGTTCGCGATGCCCTGCTCCTTCGCGTAGCGCTTCGCCTCGTTGATCATGTTCGGGTCATGCGTCGCGATGCCGGGATAGTTGCCCTTCGACATGAGCTCGCGCATGCACTTGATGTAGTTCTGGTCCACGTCCTTCTTGACCGGATACGCGACCGTCGCCGGCTCCTTGTACGCGCCCTTGCAGATGCGCACGCGCGCGCGGAGCGTGTCCATGTGCTCCACGTCGGCGAACGCGCGATAGAGGCAACTCTGGAGCACGACACCGACATTCGCCTTGTACGTCGGGAAGAGGCGCTCCTCGAAGAGCTTGAGCGTCACGTCCGTGTACGCGCTCGACTCCATGTCCAGGCGGACGAACGTGTCGTACTTCTGCGCGCGCGCGAGGATGTCCTGCATGATCACGACGCAGAGCTCGTGGTCGATGTCGAGCCCCATCGCCGTGAGCTTCACCGACACGTTGGCGTCCAGCTTCGCGGACTGGATGCTGTCGAGCAGCTGGAGGTATGCGTCCCGCGCAGCGCGCGCCTCGCCCTCCGTGTACACGCTCTCGCCGAGCAGGTCGAGCGAGGCCGTGATGCCCCTGGCGTTCAGTTCCTTCACCGCAGCGAGCGCCTCGGCCGCGGTCTCCCCGGCAACGAAGCGGCTGGCGAACGACTTCGCGAGCTTGTTGTTGCGGACGAACTTGAAGACGCGCGGCTGATTGGAGAGGTACAGCAGGGTGTTGCGAAGCATGTACTTCAGGAAGTCGGGAAGCGGGAAATCGGGACGTCGCGAGACATGTGAAAGCTAATCGGGTCCACGATCGGGGTCAGGGCGCCATGACGCGAAGCACAGGCGACCTGCGCTGTGCGAGGTCCGCATCGAAGAGGTTCCAGGCGAACAGGCCATCATCGGACTCGGGGTCGAGCAGGTACATGGCAACGCGGCCCAATGGCTGGCTCGTGCGCACGACGTACCATCCCTGCCAACTCTGCGGCGCGCCTCCCCCTTCCCAGTGCCCCTGGAGACGGACCTCGCTGTGCCCCTGGAAGGGGCGAGGCGAGCGGGCAATGGAGTCGATGGCGAAATGCTCGACCGTACCACGGACGCTGGACCCAGCCGGCTCCGCGACGACGCCGTGCAGGCGAAGCCGCGCGAGCGCCGCCGTGTCGGCGACCAGATACATCGCCGGCATGGGACGCACGAGCGTGGGCACGAAGCGGTCGAACACCGGCATGGGTTTCGTGAGGTACCGGCCCGTGCGTCGCATGCCCTTCGGCACGCCGGGCTGCGTGCGCAGCGTGTCGCCCGTGCGCTCGAGCAACTCGTAGATCACCGGCGCCGACGATGCCTGCTTCGGGAAGCCGGACTTGAGCGCGATGGCCGGGCGTGATGCACCCGCGAGCTCCGCATCGGCCATGCGCTCCATGTTGTGGATCTCGGCGCTTCGCTCGGCCACCAGCGACAGGAGCTGGCGCACGAACGAGTACGTCGACTTCACGCGCCGCTCGAACGGATCGTGCGAGTAGGCCTCGCTGAGGACGGAGATGCGGCCGCGCAGCCCGTAGTAGTTCGTGCCGTAGCGCGGCAGGTGCTCGTACGTGTACCAGCCGCCGTGCAACGTGTCGGTGCTGACCTCGCGGCCGCCGCCGTCGTTGAAGTTGCCGTAGTCGAAGGTCTCGTAGCCGTCACGCGAGCGAACGCGCTGGCGCAGCTCGTTGAGCAGGATGCGCGAGAAGTCGCCGAGCGGCGCGGAGGGATGCAGGGAGGGCGAGTAGGTGAGCGCGTAGCCGTGAAAGCTGCCGTCCGTCGTATGCAGGTCGACGAAGACGTCCGGGTTCCACTCATTGAACATCCTGAGCGACGCACGCGTCTCCGGCGCCTCGGCCTTGATGTAGTCGCGATTGAGGTCGAAGCTCTGCGCATTGGGGCGCTGGCCGACCATCTCCGGGCCATTCTGCGATCCGCGCGAGCGCTCCTGCGGGAGGAAACGCTCGTTGCCATCCGCGTTGTAGATGGGCACCGCAACGAGGATGATGGAGTCGAGCACGTTCGCACCGCGCGCAAAGGCGAGGTCACGGATCAGCGCCTGGAGTGCTTCCTTCCCCTCCACTTCACCCGCGTGGATGTTGCCCTGCACGTAGACGATGAGCTTTCCCGTCGCTTTCGCCTCGGCAGCGGTGTGCACGAGGGGGCGGCTCGCGATGACGAACGGTAGGTCGCGATTCTCTGTCGTCCGCCCGATGGAGCCGTAGGCGAGCGGTGCATTCATCGCCTTCAGGCTGTCGAGGAATGCGATGACGTCGGTGTACTTCGACGTCTCGAGGTAGTTCGTTCGCTCGGCATGCGTGAGCGGCCGTGCCGACGTGGGAGCGGTGCCAGCACCGCCCTGGGTGCCGGCACAACCGGCGAGGACGGCAAGCGCTGCGACGAACGACGGAGATACGCGCATGAATGACTGTGCTCGAGGAGAGTGGTAGTGTATCCGCCCGGCGACAAATGAAAAGGGCCGCTCCGGAGAGCGGCCCTTTGTGTACGCGTTCGGATTACTGATCGTTCTGTTGCTGATCAGGGTTTTCCTTGTCCGGCTTCGACTTGGCTCGCGTTTCCGCGGCCGCGGCGGGTGGGGCACCCTGCTGGATGTCCTCCTTCACGTTCCGCTGAAAGTCGTTGATGTCCTTGTCCTTCGCGCCGGCGCCGACGAGCGCCTTCACGGCGTTGACCGCCGCGCCGACGGGCACGCCGCGCGACACGATGTCGGTGATCACGGTGAACGGCAGCGTGAGCTTGCGACGCAGGCCGCTCTCCTTCTTCATCTTCCCGAGCTCCACGGCCGGCACGCCGGCGTGCAGCGCGGAGGCGGCGGCCTTGAGCTCGTCCGTGGTGGCGATGGCACCGAGGGCGCGATGCATCACGGCCATCTCGAAGGCAAGCTGGCGAACGGCGGCGACGATGCGCGGACCGTCGGCTCCCTTGCCCTGTCCCTCATAGATCTTCTCCATGAGGGGATCGGTGGGGAGACCCTGCGCGCGCGCGGAGTCGATGACGGAGCGGAGCGCCGCCTTGCTCGGCTCATCCAGCTTGCTGCCCGTCCGGGGATCCTGCGCACCGGCCGAGACGACCGAGGCGGCCAACGCGACGAGCATGAGGAAACTGCGAGTGATACGCTTGCTCACTTGGTGCTGTCCTCCACGACCCGCGCACTGCTGGGCAGGCCGAAGTCGTCACCGGACGACCGCGGCGCAGTTGGGTCGGCGACCCAGGTCTTGCCGTCTACCACGAACGCGTAACGATGAACGCCCGCGGGGATGGCGGCTGTGATGCTCCACACACCGCGATTGTTCTTGGCGACGAGGGCCGCATCATTGAGGCCCCAGTTGTTGAAGTCGCCCACGACCGCCACGCTTTGCGCGGAGGGAGCGACGTATACGAAGGTCACGGGCTCGGCGGCTCCGTTGACGACAAGGCGTTCCGTGGCAGGCCGCGAGCGGACGACGCCAAAGGTGACGATGGCGACGACGGACGCGGCGAGGGCGGCGGCCCACGCGGGGCGCTGCGTCACGGCGGTGGCGATCGCGAAGACGCCACCGCGACGGCGCGGACGCGCCTCACGATAGAGCCTGCGCACGCTCACCATCACGCGACGCTCGAATCGATCGTCGAGCTTCACGGGCCGCTGCAGCTCATCGACGATCATCTCGAGCGTCGTCCGTCCCCACTCAGGCACTGTGGACCTCTTTCAGCAGAATCCGTAGTCGATCACATGCGCGCATCACGCGCATCTTGAGCGCCGAGACACCGACTCCGGTGATCTCCGACATCTCGTCGTACCCCAGCTCTTCCACGTACTTCAGGAGAAACGCTTCTCGCTGGTCTGCGCTGAGCTCGCCAACGGCGCGCTCGATCTCCTCCCGCCACATCGTCTGTTCCGCCGGATGCTCCTGCGAGGCATTGAGCAGCGCACCCTCGTCGTGAACGAACGTCTGTCCTCGACGCACACGCCGTGCCCCACTTGTCCGGCAGCGGTTGACCAGGATACGGAACAACCACGCCCCGAAGCGCTCCGGCTCCTCGCAGCGGGCGAGGGACCGGTAGGCCCGCGTGAAGGCGTCCTGCAGCGCCTCCTCCGCATCCTCCCGATTGCCCAGCATATGAACCGCGTAGCGCGCGTACCGGTCACGATATCTCGAGACCAGTGCGCCGTACGCGTCTACATCGCCGCGCAATACTCGCGTGACGAGCTCCGCATCCGAGCTCTCCATGCCATCTAGACCCGACATTCACACCTTCAGTCACATGAACAGCAGTCGGACAGCCAGACAGCCCGACAGTCACCGGCCGGAGACACCTCACGGCCCGGACACTGGAAATCTAGGGGTAGAAGGGCCGACGCGCCCGGGCGTTGTTCCTGAGCAGTTCCGCCGCCTCGAACCGGCCCGGGAAACGGCCGTTTAGCTGATCCAGCTCCTCCACGACCTGCACAGCACTCAGGGCATCCACGTAGCGGAAGGGGCCCCCGCGAAAGGGAGGGAAGCCAATGCCGAACACGGCGCCCACGTCGCCGTCTCTCGGCGACCTCAGTACCCCTTCCTCGAGACATCGTGCCGCCTCGTTCACCATGGCGAGCACGCAGCGCTGGCGGATTTCCTCGGCGTCGATGGGGCGACGCTGCGCACCATGCGGAAGCAATGCATAGACGGTCGCGTCCACCTGGCCCTTCCTGCCCTCATCATCGTAAAGGTAGAAGCCGAGCTTGCCCTTCCGGCCACTGCGCCCGGATTCCACCACGCGGCGCATCGACTCGCTCGGCGTCATGCGCGCGCCGAAGGCGTCGAACAGCGTCTGGCCAACCTTTCCGCCGACGTCGATGCCCACCTCGTCGAGCAGCGTGATGGGACCCACCGGAAATCCGAAGTCGAGCAACGCCGCGTCGATCGCCTCGATGGGCGCTCCCTCGTCGAGCAGGCGGCCGGCCTCGTTCATGTACGCCGAGAGCGTGCGCGTCGTGTAGAAGCCGGGCGCGTCGTTCACGACGATGACCGTCTTCCCGAGCTTCTTGCCGTACGCAACGGACGTGACCGTGGCGTCCGCGTCTGTCTGCGGCGTCACGATCACCTCGAGCAACGGCATCTTGTGCACGGGCGAGAAGAAATGCAGCCCGAGCACCCGATTGGGGCGCGCCGCCGCCTCGGCGATGCGCCCGATGGGAATGGTGCTCGTGTTCGACGCGTAGATCGCGTCGGCGTGCAGCATGGGCTCGACTTCGCGGAGCACGCGATGCTTGAGCGCGAGATCCTCGAACACCGCCTCGATGACGAGCGTCGCGCGGCCGAAGCCAGAGTAGTCCGTGGTGCCGCCGGCGAGCGCGAGCTGGTCGTCGTACTGCACGCGCGTGACCTGCTTCTTCTTCAGGCGCTCGCGGAGCACGTCATTCACGGCCGCGATGCCGTGGCCCACCCGGGCGACGTCGGTGTCCTTGAGCCGGACGGGCGTGCCCTGCTGCACCGCGATGGACGCGATGCCCGCACCCATGAAGCCCGCGCCGATGACGCCGAGCGTCTCCACGGGCGCCGGCGGCGGCGCGGCGCCTTCCACGCCGCTGTCCTTCTTGAGCGCGCTCGTCGCGAAGAACAGGAAGATCAGCTCCTTCGCCACGTCGGACACGGCCATCTCGCCGAAGGCGCGCGCCTCCTCGCGGTAGCCCGCCTCGGCGCCCTTGTCGTAGCCGTGCTGCACCACGGCGATCGCGGCGAGCGGCGCCGGGTAGTGGCCCTGCGTCTTCTCCATCACGCCCTCGCGCGCCTTGCGGAACACGATGGAGCGGCCGATCGGGTTGTCCTCGAGCAGTACGCCGGCGGCGCCGCGGTCCTTCGGCGAATGGCGTCCGTCGAGCTTTCCGTCGGCGAGCTCGCGCGCGCGCCGCGTGGCGACATCGAGCAGGATGGCAGGATGCACGAGCTCATCGACGAGCCCCATCTGCCACGCCTTCTTCGCGCGCACATTACGGCCGGTGAGGATCATGTCGAGCGCGCGCTGAAGACCGATGAGCCGGGGGAGCCGCTGCGTGCCGCCGGCCCCAGGGACGAGCCCGAGCTGCACTTCGGGCAGGGCGAGGATCGTCTTCGGATGATCGCTTGCGATGCGGTAGCGGCACGCGAGGGCCGTCTCGAGTCCACCGCCGAGACATGCGCCGTGGATCGCGGCAACGACCGGCTTGCTCAGCGACTCCAGGCGCGCGAGCAGCGCCTGCCCGCCGCGGCTGAGCGCCGCGGCGTCGTCAGCCGTCTCGAGCGTGAGGAACTCGTCGATATCCGCGCCCGCGAGCCACGTGTCCGGCTTCGCGGTGGCGATGACGACCGCGCGCGTGGTCGAGTCGCCCTCGATCTGCGCGAACAGCGACGCGAATTCCGCGCGGAGGCCGGCGGTGACCTTGTTCACCGGCTCGTTCGGCAGGTCGATCGTGACGATCGCGACGCCATCGGCGTGCTTCAGCGTGAGTGCCGGCATCAGGCGCGCTCCACGACCATGGCGTGACCCATCCCGCCTGCAGCGCAGACGGTCATCAGGCCGAACTGTCCACCGCGGCGCGCGAGCTCGTTGCAGAGCGTGGTGAGGATGCGGCCGCCCGTGGCGCCAAAGGGATGTCCAATGGAGACCGAGCCACCCATCACGTTGAGCTTCGAGCGATCCACTTCGCCCACCGGCCGGCTGTATCCCGCCCGTTCGGCCCACGCCTTCGACTCGAAGCCGTGCAGGTTGCAGAGCACCTGCGCGGCGAAGGCCTCGTGCATCTCGATGAGATCGATGTCGTTCAGGTCGAGCCCCGCGCGCTCGAGCGCCACCGGGGCGGCGAGGACGGGGCCCATCAGCAGCTGCTCCCCCGGGTCGAGGGCGGCGTAGCTGTAGCTGCGGATGTAGGCGAGCGGGGTGTAGCCGAGCGACCTCGCGCGCTCCTCGCTCATGAGCAGCACTGCGCTCGCGCCGTCGGTGAGCGGCGATGCGTTTCCCGCCGTGACGGTGCCGTACTGTTTGTCGAACACGGGCTTGAGCGCCGCCAGCTGCTCATACGACGAATCGGGGCGAATACCGTTGTCGGAGCTTTGCACCCTCTCGAACCTTGGCGGAAGCGGAACGGGAACGATCTCGGCGGGAAT
>JBDSTA010000436.1:0-17672 GCA_039928475.1 Gemmatimonadaceae bacterium
CCAACGCTGGTCTGACCCACACGAGCACGAACGAACAGCGCGTGGTCAGGGCGTTGTGCCGCGCGCGAGGCGCTTGACAAGCTCGTAAAGAAACGCGTGTCCTTCGTAGAACGACCGTACGCGCAAGCGCTCGTCGCGGCCGTGGAAGCGGATGTCGTCGCGATCGAAGAAGAAGCCCTGAACGCCATACGTCGGGATACCCGCTGCGCGCAGCGAACGGCCGTCCGTGGCTCCCATCACCATGATGGGCACCGTGATCGTGCCGGGCCACATCCGGCTCGTGAGGTCCGTGACACCCTGCACGACGTCGGCACGCAGCGGCGACGCGGGACCAGGGTTCGGGGTGCCGACCATGTTGACCGAGACCTGCGTGTCGGCGACGACCTTCCGCAATGCGGCATGCACGTACTCGATCTTGTCCTCCGGCAGCACCCGGCAATTCACGGTCGCGGTAGCGAGCTGCGGCAGTGCGTTCGTCGCATGACCGCCCTCGAGCATCGTCGGGATGCACGTCGTGCGCAGCGTTGCGTTCCACTGTGTCGACGACTTCGCGATGCGCTGCATTGCCGCGCTCGATCCCGCGGCGACCGCATCGAGGTCGGCTTTCGTCGCGCCTCTCTCGGTCTTCGCGATCTGCTTGAAGTACGCCGCGGTGACCTCGTTCGTCCTCAGCGGAAAGGAGAAGTGCGACAGGCGCTCGAGCGCGCCGGCGAGGTGATAGATGGCGTTGTCGGCGACGGGGAGCGAGCTGTGGCCGCCCTTGTTGCGCACCTCGAGCTTGAACGTGAGCACATACTTCTCGCTCACCTGCACGTCGTTCGCGATCGGCTTCCCATGCTCGGATTCGCCCCAGCCGCCCTCGTTGAGCGCGAACTCCGCGTCGATCCAGTCACGATGATTCCTGATGAGCCAATCGACACCGTTGAATGGCCCGCCTCCTTCCTCGTCCGCCGTGAGCGCGACGATGATGTCGCGATCCGGCGTGAATCCTTCCTTGCGGTACTGGATCAGGTTCGCGATCCACACCGCGGCCTGCGCCTTGTCGTCGCCCGTGCCCCTTCCATAGAAGTAGCCGTCCTTCTCGGTGAGCTGGAACGGATCCATGGTCCAGTCCTCCCGCTTCGCCTCCACGACATCCGTGTGCGCGACGAGCAGCACCGGCTTCCGCGCGCCCGATCCGCGATAGCGCACGACGAGGTTCAACTTGCGCGGGTCGGGCCCATCCACATGGATGTCAGCGTCCGCAAAGCCGGCCGCGCGAAGGCGCGCTGCCGCGGCCTGCGCGACGGGTGTCGTCGCACCGGTGGTGAACCCGGAGTTGATCTCGATGAACTCCTTGTAGATCGCGCGCGCCAGCGCCTGCTCGGCATCGGGCCTGGTGACCTGCGCTCCCGCAGGCGTGCTCGCGACGAGCGCAGCGATCGACAGCGACAACAAATGAGAGACTTTCATGTCAGGTACCCTTCGGAACGGAGTAGACCAACTCGGCGAAGCCGGTGCCGACCTGGCGCACCGACTGCAGCACCAGCGGCGGGGACGTCAGCTTTCTCGGGAACACCGGCTTGCCCGCGCCCAGCGTGACGGAGCAGACCTGGATGTGCATCTCGTCGAGGAGGCCGGCGTCGTGGAACTGCCCCGCGAGGTCGCCGCCGCCACACACCCACACATTCTTCCCGTTCGCGGCCTCCGCCATGACCGCATGCACAGGCTGGACGTCGCCGCGCGCGAAGCGAATGTCCGCACCGGGGAAGACCGGCAGCTCGCGCGACGTGAACACCCACACCGGTTGCTCGTACGGCCACGCCTGGGCCAGCTCGCCGGCGGACTTGCCGAGCTCGCGCAGCATCCACTCGTATGTGGAGGAGCCCATCGCGATCGCACCGATGTCCTTGATGAAGTCCGTGTAGCTCGTCTCGTTCACGTCGCCGAGCGGGAAGAGCCAGTCGAGCGAGTCGTCGGGGTCGGCGATGAAGCCGTCGAGCGTGCACGCGGTGAAGTATTGAGTCTTCATGTCGCCGGTGGCATCTCCAGTTGATCCATTCTATGGTCGGCGCCACGGCGCCGGCGTCAAGCGCTCCCTCAGGTGCTCGAGAAACCGAGCCGTCCGCGCGGATCGCCCGCGCCTCGGCGCAACGAGCGCCACCACATCCGCCGACGGTAACGCGTACTCCGCCAGCAACCGCACCAGCCGTCCCGCGCGCAGGTCGTCCGCCACGGACCACTCGGAACGCACCATGATCCCGCGACCCGCGATGGCCCAGTCTCGGAGGATGTCGCCATCGTTCGTCGCGAGCAGCGGCTCGATGCGCAGCCCAGCGACGGCGCCGTCCGGCGACGTGAAGCGCCACATCGTCACGTCCTCGTCGTTCTCGCGCAATGCCATGCACGAGAAGTTCGGGAGGTCCGCGGGCGTGGACGGCGCGCCGAAGCGCTCTACATATGAAGGGGACGCGCACACAAAGCGATCGTTCGGGGCGAGCGGCTGTGCGACCATCGCGGAGTCGTGCAGCACGCCGATGTGCACCGCCACGTCCCAGGCCTCCTCCGGAACTCGGCCCAGCCGATCCGACACGTGCAGGTCCAGGCTGATCTCCGGATGCGATTCGGCGAATGACGCCACTGCCTCACCCACGTGCGCGCGGCCGAATCCCAGGGGCGCGATCACGCGCAGGTGACCCGAGACGACGCCTCGCCTCGCCGAGATGCTTTCGGCCAGCGCGTCCAGTTCGTCCACGAGCGCCTGACCCCGGTGCGCGAGGAGCTGGCCTTCGTCCGTAAGGGTGAGTCGTCGCGCGCTTCGGGTCACCAGTCGCACGCCGAGCCGGAGCTCGAGCTGCTTGAGGCGCTGGGAGACGGCGGAGAGCGTGACGTCGAGGGTCCGCGCCGCGGCCGCGAGCGAGCCGGCCCGCGCCACGATGGCGAAGAATTCGAGGTCGCTGCTGGAGAGTGTCAAGGTGCAGCTTAAGGTAAGTGACAGGTTTCCATTGGCGAAACTAATGGTTCGGCCTCCGTAGTGCAGGAAGTGCCCGTCACTTCGTTCTGGGCGACAACAGACACCCACCAATGCTCACGATAACCAGCCTGTCGAAGACCTACCCCAACGGGGTGCGCGCGCTCGACGGCATCTCCCTCGCGATCGACCGCGGCCTGTTCGGGCTCCTCGGCCCCAACGGCGCCGGGAAGTCCACGCTCATGCGGACGCTTGCCACCCTCCAGGCGCCGGACGCGGGGACGATCGACTTCGACGGCCTCGACGTGGTCGCACAGCCCGAGCTCCATCGCCGGCATCTCGGCTACCTGCCGCAGGATTTCGGTGTGTACCCGGGCGTGTCAGCGTATGACCTGCTCGAGCACCTCGCGGTGCTCAAGGGGCTCGCCGACAGGAAGCCGCGGCGCGACCAGGTGGAAGCGCTGCTCGAGCAGACGAATCTCTGGTCGCATCGCAGGAAGGCGGTGAGCAGCTTCTCCGGCGGCATGCGCCAACGCTTCGGTATCGCGCAGGCACTGCTCGGCGACCCGCGCCTCATCATCGTCGACGAGCCGACGGCCGGCCTCGATCCGGAAGAGCGCAACCGCTTTCACAACCTGCTCAGCGAAGTGAGCGAGAACATCGTCGTGATCCTCTCCACGCACATCGTGGAGGACGTCCGCCAATTGTGTCCGCGCATGGCGATCATGGCGCAGGGCCGGGTGTTGCGCGCGGGTGCGCCACGCACGCTGATCGCGGAGCTCGAGGGACGGGTATGGCAGCAGACGATGGACAAGTCCGCCGTTGAAGCTTGCCGAGCATCGCGGGAAGTGATCTCCACACAGCTGTTCGAGGGGCGCACGGTGGTGCACGTGCTGCACGACGGGTCGCCGGGCGACGGTTTCGCGATGGTCGAGCCGAACCTCGAGGACGTGTACTTCTCCATCCTGCGCGCGCGCGAAGTACCGGCGGAGACGCACGATGCTGCGTGACGTGATCCGCTTCGAGTGGCGCTATCACACGCGGCAGATCGCCTTTCCCGTGGGCGCACTGTTCTTCCTCGGGATCGGCTTCCTCCTTCCCGCCATCGGCTACGGCCCCACCGGCGCGAACATCAACTCACCATTCGCCGTGATGCAGTCGGTGGGGCTGCTGTCGCTCATCGTCATCTTCGTGCTCACGGTGTTCTGCGCGAACGCGGTGAGCCGCGACGCGGAGCACGGCATGCGCGAGATCGTGTATGCGACGCCGGTGGGGAAGTTCCGCTACCTCGCGGCACGCTTCCTCGGCGCGCTGCTCGCGTCCGTCGCCGTGTTCTCGACGACGATCGTCGGCCTCTTCGTGTCGCCGTTGGTATCGAAGGTGGACCCGGCGCGCATCGGCGACACGGCACCGCTGGCGTACCTGTGGGCGCTACTCGTGCTCGCGCTGCCGAACATCCTCTTCGCGGCGGCAGTGATCTTCGCGGTCGCTGTCCTCACGCGCAGCGTGCTGGCAAGCTACGTGGGCAGCGTCTTCCTCTACATGATGTACCTGGTCGTCGGCATGATGATCGGCTCGCCGCTGCTCGCGGGCTCGAAGCCGCAGACGCCCGGCGCCATGGCGCGCGCCGCCATCATCGATCCCTTCGGCATCTCGGCGTTCTTCCAGCAGACCTGGTACTGGACGCCGGCGCAGCGGAACACGGAGCTGGTCGCGCTCAGCGGCTACTTCCTCCTCAACCGCATGCTCGTCGTGATCGTGGCGCTCGGCGTGCTCGCGCTCACGTATCGTCTCTTCTCGTTCCGTCTGTCGGCAGGCGCGAAGGTCGCGTCGCCAGCCAGGGAAGAAGCGCGCACAGGTGCGGCGCAGTATCGCCCGGTTGCCGTGCGTCCGGAGAGCTGGGGTGCGCGTTGGAGCGCGCTTCGCATGACCACGCTGCGCGAGTTCCGCACGACGGCGATGAGCAAGCCATTCCTCGCGCTCATGGTGCTGTGGCTCTTCGTGTCCGGCATCGACATCACGGACAACGGCGTGTGGGAGTATCACACGCACGCCTATCCGACCACGCGCATGATGCTGAACGACATCCAGGCCACGCTCGGCGTGCTCGGCACCATGATGCTCGTCTATTTCGCGGCGGAGGTCGTATGGCGCGAGCGCATCGCGAAGGCGGACGAGATCGTCGACGCCACACCTGCGCCGAGCGGCGTGTTCTATGTCGCCAAGGGGATCGCGCTGCTACTGCTCACCTGGCTCATGACCGCACTGCCGATCGTGTTCGCGATCGGGTATCAGCTGAGCATCGGGTTCACGCACATACATCCGGCCCAGTACCTGTGGCTGTTCTATTTCGTCGGCGTGCCCATGGCGCTCTTCACGGTGGTCATCCTCCTCGTGCAGACGCTCACGCCCAATCGCTGGGTGGGCGTGCTGCTGGGAATGATCCTCGGCATCGCGATGCTGAGTCCCGACCAGCTCGGACTTCGGCACGCGCTGCTGCGGTTCGGCCGTCCGCCACGTGCGCCCTTCACGGAGATGAACGGTGTGCTCGGCGCAGGCGTGTTCGCGTGGTACATGCTGTACTGGGCGGGGCTTGCCGGCGTGCTCGCCTTTCTCACGCTCGGCCTGTGGCGGCGTGGCCGAGGGGCGACGTTGCGCGCCAGGATGCGCGCGTTGCCGAGCAGGTTGGGAAAGCCCGGTGCGCTCGGTGCGGCGGGCTCGTTCGTCGTATTCGCCGGCGTGGGGGGCTTCATATTCAACGACACGAACGTCGCGCATCGATACGAGACGGCGGCGCAGGGCCTGGCGTGGCGCGCGTCGTACGAGCGCAGCTATCGCCATTACGACACCATGCCCATGCCGTCCATCGTCGCGGTGAGGACGAACGTGGAACTCTATCCGTCGTCGAAGCGGTTCGTCATCGCGGGTAGCTATCGCATGGAGAATCGCACCACGCGGGTGATCGACACCGTGGTCGTCTCGCAGCCGCGCGACATGCCGGCGCGAAGCATCGAGCTCGCAAGCAGCCGGCTGGTGCGCGTGGACGAGCCGTCGGGCATGTATGTCTTCGCGCTCGTCACGCCACTCGCACCGGGCGCGAGCACCGAGCTGCGCTTCCGGGTGCAGTCGCAGAGCCGGCATGTGGTTGCCGAGTCGTTCGACTTCGACGTCGTGCACAACGGGAGCTACGTCACGCGGAATGCCGCGTTTCCGCGCGTCGGGTATGTCCGCGGCTACGAGATCGATGACGTCAACGATCGCCGCGAGCGTGGGCTTGGTGCGCCGCGCCCGAGCCCGGACTCACTCGAGGTTGCGCTGGAGGGCCGCGAGCGGCGCGAGAGCTGGCAGACGGTGGATGCGACGGTGTCTACCGAAGACGACCAGATTGCCGTCGGCACCGGCGACCTGGTGCGGGAGTGGCGCGACAACGGGCGCCGATACTTCCACTATCGGACGGCGGCGGCGAGCACGCCGGTGTTCGGGTTCATGTCGGCGCGGTATGAGGTGCGGAGGGTCGAGCACAATGGCGTGATGGTGGAGGTGTACTACCACGAGGATCACGACTACAACATCGACCGGATGCTGGCCTCGGCCACGCGCTCGCTCGACGTGTTCAGCGCGCGCTTCGGCGCGTATCCGCTGAAGCACCTGCGCATCGTGGAGCTGCCGGCGCACTGGGGATTCGGCGCGTATGCGATGCCCGGTGTCATCGTCTACCCTGAAGACCGTGGCTTCATCACGCAGTACCGGGCGGAGGACGTCGATCTCGTCACGCGCCGCGTCGCGCACGAGGTTTCGCACCAGTGGTGGGGACACACGCTGTATCCCGCGCAGGTGGAGGGCGCATCCATGCTCGTGGAGACACTCGCGAAGTACTCCGAGATGCTTGTCCTCGAGGCGGTGCAGGGAAAGGCGAGCATCCCGCCCATGCTGCGCTATGAGCGGGAGCTCTACGTGCTGTCGCGCGCGAACATGCCCTTCCCCGAGCCGACGCTGCTGCGCGCGAACCAGTTCGACTTCGTCTACTACGCCAAGGGCGCGATCGTGATGGAGGCGCTGCGCGACCTGATGGGTGAGGAGGCACTGGACCGCGCGCTGCGGCGCGTGCTGAACAGCCATGGCGGAAGCCAGGCCAGACCAGCGACCACGTATGCCCTGCTCGACGCGCTACATGCCGAGTCGTCGTCGGAGAATCACGCGCTGATCGACGAGTGGATCACGCGCGTGACGTTGTACGACTTCCGGGTCGAGTCGGCGCGCGCGGTCGCGTTGCCGGACGGCAGCCAGCGTGTCACCGCGGTGATACGATCGCGGAAGACCTTCGAGCCCGGTGGCGGCGCACCGGTGACGGAAGGCCCGATGGACGAGCTGGTCGACGTCGCGGTATACGCCGAGCATCCGGCGAGTGGGAACGTCCAGCCGTTGTACGCCGGAAAGTTCCGGCTAAAGAGCGGCGCGACGACGATCGACGTCATGGTGAAGGGGAAGGCGGCGTTCATCGCGGTCGACGCGTTCGAGCGGCGGATCGAGGTGGAGCGGGCGGACAACGTGCGCGAGATCGCTCATTGAACAATCGCACTAATCGAGCGCACGACGCATATCGTCCGTTCTGCGTAAGGCGAGCGCTCGCAGCCGCTGGGAAACGGGAAATGGCATCTGAGCAAGAGCAATTCCTAACCATCACTCCGATGAGCGAGGCACATTGGTACGAAGCGGAGGACTGTGTTCGACACCGGGTGCGCGAACGTTTTTCCTGCTAATTGCTGCTGCCTGACGCAGCCTACGCACGACTTCAGGCGTTGGCTTCGCCACGCCCTCGGTAAGGATTACTTGCGCGATCTCCGCTTTGACACTCTCGATTCGGCGAACTGTGTCGCCGACTTTTCCAAGCGCCACCTTCGCGGCCTTAGCTGCAACATCCCTCTCGTCGCCCATCGCCATATTATAGCAAAAGAGGCTATCGCGAAGCCACGCGTTCGCCGATGCGAGTGACTCGGCATACGCGAGATAGTCGGTGTACGCATGCGAGTTGCCCGGATCCAACTCTGCAAGGCGCTGTGCATGCCGAAGCATCGCCGACGGAAGCAGGACGTGAATAACAACGGGTTCATGCCGATCAATGGCCGCAGCGGCCCGACTTAGGTATGCCACGACCTCTTCAGCCGTTAGGGGCTCCTCGGCAAAGCCGCGAGCGAGCGCCTGTTCAAGCGAAGCGCGCTCAGCGCGTCGCTCGACCCAAGCCTTGAACCATACAAGGGTGAACCCGGCGAAAACGGGCACTGCAAGCTTGACGGCATCGGCCCACGTCAGCACGCTCACGACCGTTTGCATAAATCACGCGTTGGATAGAAGTCCCAGTGAAGAGGAGGGGCACAGAACTGTGGTGCGACCCGAAGCTGCCTCTCACCGCTGCGGGCACCAGCGACGTCAATGACGGACGAAACACTTCTTCGCATCGGTTGCAAGCTCCGGTACTCCCCGCGCGAGGGCGACGGCATACGTATCCCACGCGCACCAGTCCAGGTTGATCCACGCCTCCTGGAACCAGGCGCCGGCTGGCGACGACTGGCGATAGAAGATCGATCGGACGGGCCACAGCACACGGTCGCGCGTCGCGGAAAACCAGACCTCGCTCGCCGCCTCTTCCCGCGGTGGCGGCGTCACGTAGCGGAATGCCACGTGCGAGAAAAGGGTATCCGCCGAGAGCTCCATCGTTCCCTCGATGAACGGACGTCGATGGTCGCGACCGCAGAACGTGATGGTGAGCCCGTTGCCATCGCTTCCGATGCCAAGGTCATTGTTCGCGAGAAAGGACGCATCGATCCAGTGGTCGACCAGTAGTCCGTCGAGCCGCGCGTAGTACCAGTTGAAATAATCCGGCTGGTAGAGCGGACGCGGCTCGTCGGTACCGATGCGGGTCGCATAGCCATCGCGCGCGAAACGCTCACGAGCGGGGATCGGGCGTCCATTCCCGATGACGACCGACGCCTCGGCATTGGCCACGCCATTGGTCAGGACGACGGCACGCTCGGCGCGCGCGAATGTACCCAAGCCGTCGAAATCCACCGTGCCTCGCGCCCAGCCACCGTGACGCGTCACGACCGCGGTATTCGGCAGGAGGGAAAGTCCTGGGGCGTAGTGGCTACTCGCCGCCTTCCACAGATCGCGCGCCGCTGCGGCTGGTGTCACCGGGCATCGCTGCCGTTGGGCCGTGACGACGACGCGACCAAGAGCTTGCTGTGCGAAAAGCGGCGTTGCGCATGCAATCGTGGCAATTACGACAATCGTCGCTCGCCGCGATACCCAGCTCAAGCAATTCCCAGGCGCAGGCTGCGTGGTGCATCATCGCCGCGCCGCGGCGCTGCCCTCGGCGCCGTCACCGCAACGACAGGACTGGACGACTCGCCACCTCCGCCAGATTTCCGCTCACGACGCCGAACGATCGCGATGGCGAGCTCGTACGCCGCCATGATTGGAAGCGCCAGGAGCGTCGTCTGCACGACGACGTCGGCCGGTGTGAGCATCGCTCCGGCGACGAAGCTCGCGCCGGCGGCGTGCCAGCGGTATCGCGCGAGCTTCTGCGAGAGGGGGAATCGCTTCGGTACGCGCACCTCGCTTAGCTCACCCAAGGCGCGATCGAGGGCGTCCCTCGCGATGCCAGCTTCTTCCGCGATCTCGCGGAGCTTGACGAGCGAGACATCCGACGCGCGACCCTCATCGAGCTCCACGGCGCGGGCAAGGACACGGTGCGCCTCTTCTTCCGTCAGCCACTCAGGGTTCTTGCGCATCGATCTATTCCATAATGAAGGTCATTTCCGCCACGCGAACGCAAGGTCGCCCCATGCCCGAAGCTACGGATGCCGGGCGTCCGCCGCCATGATGCGCACGCCCGTGCTCGTCCCCAGCCATCGCGTCAAGGCGAGATGCGCCGCCATACCGAGATGGGCGTGTTCCCGTCGGGACGCGGCGGCACCTTGTAGCTCAGTACGTCGCCGGCGAGCGTATACTGCCGCTTCTGCTGCGTGCCCTCCTGGTTCGGAAACGAGGCGCCTTCGATGTCCACCGTGAGCACGTGCGTCACCGTGTCCACGCTCATCGTGCCGAAGTGCGTGCTCGAGCCGAGTGTTGCCGACTCGAACTCGAAAGGCGTGCCCTTTACCTTGTCGTCCGACGCAAAGCGCCGACGCTCCGACTTGAAGATCTGAAGCGAGTAGCGGCCGGTCGCATCGACGTGGAGCCGCCCCTTGGGTGACGCGCCGTAGTCGGGCGTGCGCGTGCCGTCCGCGTGAAGCAGTTCGGCGGCGACGAGCGTCCAGCTCCCCGCCAGCGGCGACATGGACGCCTGTGCGTCCGCCGAGTGCACGGCGCATACGCTCGCCAGCATTATCGCAGTGGTTCTCATCGGGTACTTCATCCTGGTCTCCAGTATTGCGTGGGTGCTCATGGCGGCCTCGTGTCGCTCTTCGGCTTGACAGGGGCTGCGGAAAGCGCAGGATATGCTTGAGGGATATTCAATACAATTTGAATCTCCTTGCTGAAAACATGAGAGAGACTCAACTATGGTCTTGAGCAACCTCGACCTCGACACCCTTCGCACGCTCGTGGTCGCGAACGAGGTGGGGGTACGGCGAAGCCGGCGCGCGACTCGGACGCACGCCGTCCGCAATCAGCCTGCAGATGAAGCGCCTGCAGCAGGACGTAGGCGCGTCACTCTTTCGCAAGCAGGGGCGCGGCATCGCGCTCACGGAGGCCGGCGAGATGGTGCTGCACTTCGCCACGTGCATGCTCGCGCTCAACGACGAGCTGCTCGATACCGTGCGTGGTGCCTCGTTGCGCGGTAGTGTGCGGCTCGGCGTCTCGCAGGACTTTGCCGACGAGATCCTGCCGAACGTACTCTCGCGCTTCTCCACGCTCTATCCACTCGTGATGGTGGAGCTGCGAATCGATGGAAATGCGGCGCTCGTGGAGGCGGTTGCCAAGGATCACCTCGACCTCGCGCTCGCCATCGGTCACGACTCCGTCGCCAACGCAGAGGTGATAGGAAGCCTCGACCTGGTGTGGATTGCCGGCGAGGGATTCATCACGCGTGCGGAGCAGTCGCTGCCGCTGGTGGTGCTCGGGCCGCAGTGCGCGTTCAGGAAGGAAGCGATCCGTGCGCTCGACGAAGTGGGGATGACGTGGCGCGTAGCCGCAGTGAGCCCGAGCGTCGCCGGTGTCTGGGCGGCAGCGCGCGGCGGACTCGGCATCACGGCGCGAAGTTCGCTCGGCCTGCCGCCCGCGCTCTCCTACGGCAGGACGATGTTCGGCCTCCCGGCGCTCGGCGCATTTCCAGTCACGCTGCACATGCGACCACGCGATGCCACCGATGCCGTTCAGCGCCTGTATGAGATCGTACGCGAAACGGTACGCGACGGGCTTTGACACGAGCCGACCCCGCGCTGGCGCATCGTTACTGCTGCGATGCGACCTGGCGATTGAACCGCACGCCGACCATGAAGACGACGTCATTGCCGGTGGCCGGCGTGCCAGTCCCGGCGAGCGGCTTGAATCCTGTCGCATAGTCGCGCACCTCGAGGCGAAGGCCCACGCGGCGGACGCCGAGCTCACCGCCTGCGCTCACATAGCCGGCGAGGTTGTTCGTCGCATCGACGTCGAGGTTCCGGTAGTTGTAGCTCCGCGCACCCGCGCCCATTCCCGCGAACGGACTGAACGACACGGCCCGCTCGGCGAACCACGGCACTGGGCGAACCTCGACGCCCACGTCCGAGGTGAAGACGTCCAGCTTCGGCGAGTCGATGGACGCGACGTCGCGGCTCCGCGCCCAGCCGAAGGTGCCGGTGAGGGCGAGGGACGGACGCACGAGCCACGAGAGCTGCGCGGCGGTCGCCTGCGCGTCAGCGAGCACGCTGCGCTGGCCGCCGGTGGGGACGAACGCACCCCCCGTGACACGAAATTCCCACGTGCGCGCCCCGGGAGCGGAGACCTGCGCGGCCGCGATGTGGGACGAAAGGGCGATCAGGCCGGCGGCGATGGTGGCGCGATAGGTGAACATGATCCATTCCTCGAGGAGGGGGTTGGTTTCGGGTGCCCAGACGATTAGTGTATTACATACACAGTACGAGTGTATTATATACACAGTTTCAGGCCTGTCAACGTTTTCCTTGTCCGACCGCAAAAATGGCTGCTCGAAAGAAGGTGGAGCCGAAGGCGCTCACCCACGATGACATCATGCAGGCGTCCGTCCGCGCCGATCCCGGCCTGCGCCTCCGGAGCGAGCTACTGTGGGAGGATCGAACGCGGCCCACGCGAGGCCCGAAGCCGGCGGTCACGCCGGAGGAGGTCGTCCAGGCAGCCATCGACATCGCCGACGACGACGGACTCCCCGCGCTGACGATGAATGCCGTCGCCACGCGGCTCGGCTTCACGACGATGGCCATCTATCGCTACTTCCCCAATAAGGAAGCGCTCTACGACGCGATCGTGGATGCGGGGATGGGGCTGCCCCCGGTGACGGCGACGCCGAGAGCGGGTTGGCGCGCCGAGGTGGTACAGTGGGCGCACGCAAAGCGGACGATGTTGTGCGAACGCCCGTGGCTCGCGGAGCTGCCGTTCGTCGCCGCACCACACGGCCCGAACTGGCTCAGCTGGCTCGAGGCGCTCACGGACTCACTCTCGAGGACCCGCCTCGCACCCGCCGAGCTGGGGCAGGTGATAAGCATCGTCGATAGCTACACGCGCGGCGCGTCGGACACGGCGGTCTCCATGGCGCGCGCACGGAAGCGCGGGACGTCCGAGGCCGAGTGGGCCGCGGCCGTTGGCGCGGATCTCGGGCGCGCGATCGATGACCCGCGCTTTCGGAAATTTGCCGCCATCCTCACCGCGCCGTCGGATGGCCAGCCGCGCTCGATGGAGGAGTCGTTCGACTTCGGCTTGCAGCGCGTGCTGGACGGGATCGAGATCTACCTGGACACGTGTACGTGAGCAGTATCGGGCGGGAGCGGTGTGCCGCACCCATCGGCGCCCCACACCTTCACGTTGCCGTGCATGTAGAGCCAGCCCTGTCGTTCCCGGCCGCCGCTCTTCCAGGTCAAGTGTGACCACCACTCGGAGCGAGGCGCAGCCAGCAGGCGCGCGGAGTTGGTGTCGCGCGGATTTGCACTCCAGTATTCCTCGACCTGCATGCTCTTCCCACGAGCCCACGCGTTGTAGGCCCCCTCGCCCACGTAGTCGAGGACGAGGATGGTATCGCCTCTCGAGAACTCCTGGCTCGAGGTGCGAAAGCGATATGGCGCGCGAAAGGTCACGCGGCCGAGCCGTGTCAAGCGTACGAACCCGGAATCGGCAGTGACGCGCGTTGAGCGCGGGATCGTCGCCGTGATGGGAGATGCCACCGTCGGGTTCGCGCGCATGCGAGCGCTCGACTCGATGAGCCACTTGCCGTAGCCACAACACTCGAACGGACATCCGCCGGCGACGACGAACGGTGCGACAGGACGCGCCATCTTCTCCTCTGGCTCCGTGTCCTGACACAGCGCGGCGACGGGAACCTGAAGGAGGAGCGCGATGAGGATGTGCGCGATGAGGATGGTGTCGGACACGCCGTCATGATACGGGCGGGGAGGTTGGGGAGTCCAGTGCGTCGAAGGCGGTACTTGCCCGTGAAGTCCGAGGCATCGTAAGCTTGCAGACGCCGACGCGGGCGCGATCCATAACGTCTCGTGAGAAAGCACATGCGCCGCCCTTTCGCCCTGTTCGCTTTCGGCTTGCTAACGATGGTCGTCGCTGCCTGTGCTTCCTCGGGCACCGCGGCATCAACCTCCGATGGCGGCTGCGCGCTCCAGCCCAAGGATTCCGTCTACCTGGGCAGCGGGGCTGTGTACAGGGACTGCGCTGTCGCGACGAAGGTGAAGCTCGTCACGAACGACGTGCATCCCGACTTCACGCCCAGCGCGCGCGGCAATGGCTGCTACTCGGCGGAATTCGAGTTCGTCGTGAACACGAACGGCGTGATCGACCTCGCGACGGCCAGGCTGCTCCGCACGAACAACCAGCAGCTCGCCGACGCCACGCTCTCCATGCTGCCGCGGCTGCGATACGAACCGGCGACGATCGACGGGAAGCCCGTCGCGCAGATCACGACGATGAAGCAGGAGCTCATCACCAAGACGGTGGTGGCGGCGCCCGGCCAGCGCCCGAACCCGGGACGCGCAGGGCCAGGCTGTTAGCTCGCCTGCCCTATGCTGCGCTCGGCGAAGCGCGCGTGTCCGTCGCTCTCGAGGTATGCCACGATCTCCGCGGCGGGCCGCGCGGGCGGCACGAGCATTCCGTCGGCCTGATACTTCCGGAACATGCCGACGACGGGCAGCATCGCGCTGTCGCTCGAGCGTGCGGCCTCCTGCATCGGCGTATCGACGACGCCCGGACTGTATGAGAGGATCGTGACGTCGCGCGCGGGCTCCTGCATGTCGAGCTCGCGCGCGAACACCATGCCGGCCATGCGCAGCGCGGCCTTCGAGCTGCCATAGGTCCCGAGGCCGGGAATCGCCGACTCGGCGGCGCCCGACGACACGTTGACGATCCGCAGCGGGGCATCGCGATCTACACGAGTGGCGAGCGCCATGAGGCACACGGGCGCGACGACGTTGATCGCGATCGCCCTCAGCATCAGCACAGGGTCCGTGTGAGCGAGTGTGCCGAGGATCGCGGGGTCGGCGGCGCAATTGACGAGGCCGAGGCGAGCGAAGCTCGCCGGGCCAAGTACGCGTTCGAGCCGGGATGCCAGCGGCGCGACGTCCGAGAGATCGTGCTCCACGTGCGTGTAGTTGGTGTCATCGAAGGCGACGACGCGCCGAGCGATGCCGACGACGCGCCACCCCTTGGCGAGCAACCCGCGCGCAACGGCCTCACCGATGCCGGAGCTCGTGCCGGTGACGATCGCGAGCGAAGTCACGGAACGGCCACGTTCACGGAGTCGCGCGGAATCTGCCCGCTGCCGCCGAGATACCTGTGCGCGGTCTCGAGCACTTCGTCATGGCCCGCGCGAATGCCGGCGATCGTCGGCAGTACGGCAAGGTCGGGCTGGAGTCCGACGCGCTGGAGCTGCCGCCCGTCCGCGTGGCGGACGTCGTGACCGGTGAAGCTGATGTTGATGCCGCCGGGGATCATGAAGCTCGTGACGTCGCCGTTGGCGCCCATGGTCGGCGAGCCGATGAACTTCCTGCCATTCGCGGACTCGAAGAAGAGTCCCGTGTGCTCGGCCTGGCTGATCGTGCGTTCGTCGATGAGCATCACCGTCTGCCCCGCGTACTTGGCGACGCCGTTCGTCGCGGGGATCGGCTGGTCGAAGTCGTACCAGGTGGTGCGCGTGGTATCCGGCGAGGAGACGACGAGGCGCTTGAACTTCGCTGCGGTAACGCCGTCGCGGTGCACGTTCAGGCGCGGTGCGATGGACCATGCGGTGCCGAGCGGGTAGCCACGAACGTCGAGGATGATCGCCTTCGTGCCGGCGAGCATGCGGAAGGCGCTGTCCACCATCGTGCCCGGAAGGCGATCGAGGTCGACGTAGCCGATGTTGCCCGGCAGCATGCGGATGATGTTTCCCGTGCGCCGCTTGACGAGGTCCTGCTGGAAGCCGGTTGTTCGCGCTACGGTGACCGTGCGATCGCCTCCCGCGGCACTGCGCACGACGAGGCTGGCCAGCTCCATGCCGGACCCGCTCATCAGCACGGACTGGAGGCGATTGCGCAGCGCCTGCGGCGTGCTCGCGGACATGAACGGTGTGAGGCGCGCGATGCGCGTGTTGACGGCCTCGTCGTCGATGGAGACGACGACATCGCCCACGTGCAATCCCATGCGGGCGGCGGCGGAATCCACGATGCGCGTGATGACGAGCTGGTTCTCGATCAGGCGAGCCTGCGCGCCAACGGGAACGTTGGGGATGACGAAGCGCATGTCGCCGCCACTCACGGTCACGTGCGAGTCGTGGATGTGCGAGGCGAGTGCCGCAATCGCCTTCGCATACGCGGTACCGTCAGTCGCCTGCTCGGCGGCGGGCAACGCCGCGCGAAGCCGCGCGTCCCAGTTTTCCCCGATGAGGGACTTGTATGGATTAAAGAGGCGCGTCGTGCTCCAGACGCGCATGGCGCCAAGGACACGATGGCCTGCCGAGGGATACGCGGCTCGCCATTGCGGCGACATGGGAAACGGGGATACCGCCGGCTTCTGGCCGAACGTCGCTGGCTCCGAGAGCCGCACGTCGGCGTGCACGCCTTCGCCCATCTCGACACGCTGAACCACAGGCGTGAACGCACTCGCCCAGTCGAGTCCGTAGCCGCCCGATCCGGACCCCGTCGGTGTCGGGAAACCGTTGTACGTCAACGTGCGCTGTGGCATTCCCGGCTGCGCGGGCGCGTCGGCGAGGTCGCTCATCATGCTGGCGACGCGACGACCATACTCGCGTCCATCCGGCGCGTCTGCGATTGCAACGACACGGGCCGCGAACAGGGAATCCCACTGTTCGGCATTCACGGCGACGGAGGGATTGAAGTACCGCACCGCGGCGTCGAGGTGCGCCAGCGCGAACAGGCGATCGAGCCTCCGTGCGGAACTGGCCTGCTGGGCACGCGCCGTGGCCGCGCTGCCCAGCGCGAAGACGACGAAGCCGGCGATCACGCGACGACCTGCTTTCATGTGAAGCCCCCTGAAGGGTACCGCCCAATGTGAGGAACCGCTCGCTCGCTGCCCGGAAGCGGGTCCCTCAGGTATGATCGGGAGTGTCGACGAAGCGGGCCGCGGCCTCGGGTGAGCTGATGACGGGGATTACCTCGAAGTGGACGATGTCGCTCCAGGCATCCATCCATGTCTGGAGGAGTGCAGGGTCGTCGCACTCCATGACCTGGAAGCAGCGCGCGCCGTCGTCGGTGATCCAGCTGTTCACGTAGTGCAGGTCATCCGGCGCGAGGCGGCCGCGCTCGCGGAACCGCGAATACACTGGCACGGGGCCACCAGGGTAGCTCTCGATGATCATGTATTGCATTGGCAGGGTCGATTGTGTGTACACGGAGTATGCATCCGGGCGGCGGCGCAGTACATCCTCCACCTTTCCAGGTGAGGCACACGATGAAGACTTCGGGTATCGAGGACGCGCTTTCCGGGCTGTTCGCCGAGCTCGTTCGCGGCGCATCCAGCGCGGGCAACGCGTTCATCCTCAACTCGGGCGACGCAGGGCTCATCCGCTCACTCGACACGGTGTCAGCGGCCGAAGCCTCGGCATCGATGAATGGCGGCGCCACGCTCGCGGCGCACGCGACGCACGTGTCGTACGGGCTCTCGCTGATGAACCGGTGGGCGCGCGAGGGCGGCAATCCGTTTGCCGACGCGAAGTGGGATGACGCGTGGAAGACGCATGCCGTGAATGCGGAGCAATGGACGGCCATCCGCGACGAGCTGCGAACCGAGTGCGAGGGATGGGCCGAGATGCTCCGCACTCCTCGCGAGCTCGACGCCGCAGGGCTCAAGGGGGTGATCTCGAGCGTCGCGCACCTGGCGTATCACCTCGGCGCGATGCGGCAGATCAGCCCGAGTGCGCGCGGGCCGAAAGAGGGCACGTTCTCCTGACGGCCCGACTTGCTGTCATCCGCCCGCGACACTCATCTTTCGAAATGCGCCTGCCTCGTGCAGTGGAACGAGCGTCTGCCATTCTCGCGTTCGCGCTCGTGGCCGC
>JBDSTA010000437.1:0-20535 GCA_039928475.1 Gemmatimonadaceae bacterium
AGACGATCGTGCCGGTGAGCTCCACCGAGGCGGCCGAGCTCGTGAAGCTGCTCGAGAACACCTTCCGCTCGGTGAACATCGGCATGGCCAACGAAATGGCCATCGTCTGCGACAAGCTCGGCGTGGACGTGTGGGAAGTGATCGACGCCGCCGCGACCAAGCCCTTCGGCTTCATGAAGTTCACGCCGGGCCCCGGCATCGGCGGCCACTGCATCCCGCTCGATCCGCATTACCTCGCGTGGAAGATGCGCTCGCTCAACTACAAGACGCGCTTCATCGAGCTCGCCGGTGAGGTCAACACCGCGATGCCGAACTTCGTCGTCGAGAAGGTCTCGCAGGCCCTCAACTCCGATCGCAAGCCGGTGAACGGCAGCAACGTCCTCATCCTCGGCGTCGCCTACAAGAAGGACATCAACGACGTGCGCGAGAGTCCTGCGCTCGACGTGATCCGCCTGCTCGAGGCGCAGGGCGCGGAGGTGACGTTCCACGATCCGTATGTGCCGACCATTCGCGACGACGACGGTGGACATGAAGTCGTCGGCACGCCGCGCGTGCGCCACAACGTCGAGCTCACGGCCGCAGTGCTCAAGGCGGCAGACGTCGTCGTCATCGTCACGGACCACAAGGTGATCGACTACCAGATGGTGGTGGACAACGCGAACCTGATCGTCGACTCGCGCAACGCCACGGCGAAGACGAAGGGTGGCAACGCGCGCATCGTCGCGCTGTCCGGCGGCACGGCGGCAGGCAGGGCGGCCGCCCTGCCAACCGCGCGCTCCACCACGCACGCGATGGCATAGCTGTCCCGGTGTTGCTGCCGTGCTGACGGCACGGCGCAACACCCTGGAAAAATTCACGAACAAGCGCAACGCAAGTCATTGCTCCTGAATGACTTGCGTTGTTGCTTCCGTGGCCTCCCGCTTGCTCTTCAGGGGAGTGACAGAACCGGTGGGCAAGGCGTCTCCTCTATGCCCCTCGCGAGACCCTGAAATCCCCCCGCATTGTCCTTCGTGTTCGCGCTCGGACTGTTCAGTGCCCTGGCCATCGCCGTCATCTGGGGCGGGTATCCGCTCCTCGTGCGCGTGCTGGGCGGCCTTCGCCCACGGCGAGCGGATGCGGAAGCGCGCGCGACGCCGACGGTCACGGTGATCATCGCCAGCAGCGACGACGCGGACGCGATTCGCGCGCGCGTCGCGAACGTGCTGGAGACGAGCTATCCCGCAGAGCTGGTGAAGGTCATCGTCGCGCTCGACAGCGCGCGTGCACGCACATCGCCACGTGAGCTCGGAGGCATGGACCCGCGCGTCTCGGTGATCGTGGGAGACGCGCCCGGCGGAAAGGCGACGGCGCTCAACGCGGCCGTGCGCGTCGCCGAGAGCGACCTGCTCGTCTTCGCGGATACCGCGCAGCGATTCGAGCAGGACGCCATCCCGCAGCTGGTCGCACAGTTTGCTGAAGGGCGGTTCGGCGCGGTGTCCGGCATGCTCGACCTGCCCGGCTCCGGCGGGCGGCGCAACGCCGTCGAGCACTACTGGCGGTACGAGCGCTGGCTGCGTCGATGGGAGGCCAGGCTCTACTCGAGCGTGGGCGTCACCGGCGCCATCTACGCCATGCGGCGCGAGCTCTGGGCGCCACTGCCCCACGGCCTGATCCTCGACGACCTGTACGTCCCCATGCGCCTCGTCCTCCAGGGCTGGCGCATCGGGTTCACGGAGAGAGCGCGCGCGCACGACGTCCGGCGCTTCGCCGCCGGCCAGGAGTATCACAGGAAGGTCCGCACGCTCACCGGCGTCATCCAGGTCTGCGCATGGCTGCCGGACGTCGTGAATCCCCTCCGGAATCGAATCTGGTTACAGTTCGTCTTCCATAAGCTGCTGCGCCTGCTCACCCCGTACTTCGCCGCACTCGTGGCGCTGAGCGGTGTATGGCTGCTGCTTTCGGCGGCGGTGGCGAGCCCATTCGGCCTTCCACTTCTCGCCGCCTGCGGTGTAGCACTGTTGCTTCTCTGCCTCGTTCCGCACGTCCGGCGCGCGTTGCGCGCCCAGCTCGCGTGGGGAGTCGCCATGCAGAGCTCCATCGTGGTCGCCACCGTCAACGGCGTCCGCGGCCGGTGGGACGTGTGGCAATGACCGAATCGCGTCGCTCGTCCTCTTCTCACCGCCTCTCGTGACCCACGCCGGCGCCACAACCTCCGATAGTCCCTTCGCGGCGCCCATGGCGATGGCGAAGGGCTTCGCCGACTCCATGCGGGCAGATCCGCGCGCGGAGACGATCAGGATCCTCCCCGCTGCCCTCACCACCATCGGGTTCGTGCTGCTGTTCTGGCAGCCGTTCACACTGCTCGTGCGCGACTGGTGGGAGCTGCCGGAGGCGGGTCATGGCCTGCTGCTCTTCCCCGTCGCGCTCTGGCTCGCGTTCAAGTCGGGTATTCGCCCGGGGGCGCGGAGCAACGTCGTCCTCGGCATCGCGATGCTGGTGGTGGCGGTCGTCATCCGTTACATGGCGGGGCTCGCCGCCGAGCTCTTCACGATGCGCGCGTCGATGATCCTGGCGCTCGGCGGACTCACGGTCTATCACTACGGCGTGAGGCAGCTCATCCACTGGTGGCTGCCCTTCCTGCTGGCGTGCCTCTCGATTCCACTGCCGGAGCTGATCACGCAGGCGTTGGCGCTCCCGCTCCAGTTCAAGGCATCGGAACTGGGCGCGGGCCTGCTGCGCTGGCGCGAGATCCCCGTGCGCCTCACCGGCAACGTGATCCGGATTCCGGGCAACGAGCTGTTCGTCACCGAGGCCTGCAGCGGGTT
This sequence comes from Gemmatimonadaceae bacterium, assembly GCA_039928475.1. Taxonomy (GTDB): domain Bacteria; phylum Gemmatimonadota; class Gemmatimonadetes; order Gemmatimonadales; family Gemmatimonadaceae; genus AG11. The sequence continues at coordinate 2,805 of JBDSTA010000437.1, forward strand.
GCGGTCGCTCACCGCGCTGCTCTCCCTCGCCATCCTGCTCGGCGGGCTCGTCCTCCAGAAGCCCATCACGCGCGTCCTGCTCGTCGCGCTGGCAATCCCCATTGCCGTCCTCATCAACGGCGTGCGCGTGTTCCTCACGGGCTTCCTCGTGTACTTCGTCGATCCAGCACTGGGCAAGGGATTCATGCACATCACAGAAGGCTGGCTCCTCTTCCTCGTCTCGCTGACGTGCATGGGCGCGGTCGCGTGGGCGGGAACCGTCGCCGAGCGGCGCTTCGCACGTGCGGAGGTGAGCCATGCATAAGGGCATGCTCGTGCGGTACCTGCCCGCTGCGCTGCTGATCGCGGGTTTCGTCCTCGTATATTCGACGCGTTCACAGGTAGCGGTGCCGCTTACGGGCTCGCTCGAGTCCGTGCTACCGGCGTGGTCGGGCATGACCGTGAAGGCCCAGACCATTTCCGACGAAGAGCGTCGCATCGCGGGAATGTCCGATTATGTCGCCCGCTCCTACTGGCAGGACTCGACGGTCGCCTTCACCGCGTACGTGGGCTACTACGACCGGCAGGCGCAGGGGAAGTCCATGCACTCCCCGCGCAACTGCCTGCCTGGCGCCGGCTGGGAAGTCCTCAAGGCCGACACGGGCATCGTGTCGTCGGCCGGGAAGCGGTACGTGGTGAACAAGTACCTGCTCAAGAACGGCGGGAGCCAGGCCCTCGTCTTCTACTGGTACCAGGGCCGCGGCCGCGTGGTGGCGAGCGAGTACACCGTGAAGTGGAACCTGCTCCACGACGCGGCGCTGCTCGGTCACACCGAGGAGGCGCTGGTCCGCATCATGGTGCCGGTCGCTCGTGCGAGTGCGCTGGACCAGGCGGGCCTCGCGAAGGCCCTCGCCGACGCGCAGACGCTGGGTGAGACCGTGGGTGCCAGCCTGCTGACCGACGTGCAGCGCGTCCTCCCCGGCCCGGCGATCTCCACCGCGCGAGTGCCCGCTACAGCTGCAGTGATGACGACGGCTTCGGCGCGCTGATCCTCGCGCCGCTGCTCGTGCGCGGCTGCGCCGGCGACAGGCAGCGCTGCACCACGAGCTCCACCATCTTCTTCGCCTGCACCGCGCGGTCGAATCGTCCGTCGCGCCCGATGGCAAGCGGCCGAGTGCCGCTCGCGAATTCCTCGTAGTGCTTGCGGAGTGCGGCGGCGATCCCTTCGATGTCGTCGGGCTCGAGCACGTCCGCCTCGGTATCGCGCAGGAGCTGCTCCGTCGCTGAGCCGGGAGTCGCGAGCACCAGCATCCACGCCGGGAAGCGGAGATACTCGTAGATCTTCGCCGGCACCGCGAAATCGCTGTCCTGCGGAAGGCTGAGCAGTACGCTCGCGCCGGCGAGGAACTCCATGACCTGCCGGCGCTGCCGGCGACCACCGATGCGCACGTAGTCGGAGATGCCCTCGTCTTCCGCGATCTGCTGCGTGGGCGTACCCGCATAGCGGTTCGCCTGCCCGACCAGCTCGATGCCGAACTGCTCCGGCGTGAGCTTGAGGCCGTCGATCACGAGCCGCGCGGCCTTGAAGACCGGCCTCGGGTCGCGGTCCATGTACACCGAGCCCGCGAAGCGGATGCGGAACTGCGCGTCGTGCGTGGACGGTGGCAGCGGTTCGTCGTCGCAGCCGTTGCGCACGAACTCGATCTTGCCCGCGTGCTCGGGATACGCGCCGCGCATCGCGTTGCAGGCCGGTTCGGTGTTCATGGTGACGAGCGTCGCGCCGCTGAGCGTGCGCTGCTCGAAGCGGCGGGCGAGACGCAGCCAGGTCGGGCTGGCGGTGGCCTCGTGAAGCCACTGCACGAGGCTCCATGGGTCGCGCATGTCCATGATGTACGGCAGCCCACAGGCGCGTGACACGAGGCGCGCCGCTTCATGCGCCATGTGCGGGGGACCGGAGCTCACCACGGCCACGTACTTCGCGCTGGCGGTGAGCGCACAGCATCGCTCCGCGGCGGCCTCCGCCCACACCTTGTCGCGAAGGAAGCCCACCCACGCGAGGTAGGAGCGAACGATGCGGCGCGCACCCTTCTGGTGCTGCACCTCGTCCTGCGTCAGCGCCGAAGCACTCGGCCCGGTCCGCTGGCCGATGATCCGGCGGACGGTCGGCCAGATGAGGTGCTGGATCCGGACGATAAGCGGCTCGCGATCGGCCACCGAGAACACGCGGACGCCAGTCGTCAGGCGCTGAAGGCGCGCGCGGTCCAGGCCGGAGACGTCGGTGAAGTCGCGCGACACGACGTCCACCGCCCACCCCTCGTCGACGAAGTAGCGCGCCATCTGCTGCCAACGCAGTCCGCCGACCGCTGGATCGGGCGGAAAGTTGTAGGCAATGAGCAGCAGCCGCGGCGCATGGGGCGCCGCAGGAGTCGGGGATTCGAAGTACGGGCCCTGGCGTGCGTCGCCCAGGCCCGTGCTGGCGTCGGAAAGCGGCTCGTCGATCACGATGTCATGCGCCGCTCGGAGACAGGAATATTCGGCGCATCAAGGGGGGGGTCGCCGGAAAAACCGGGGAAGTTCCGCGCCCGTCGCTGGGCGCGTCGCTGCCTGTAAGTTGTTTTTACACTGGAGCTTGCAGCAAAATCAGCGAGTGTGCCGGCCGTGCGCGCGCCAGTTGCGTCCGCCTCGCTTAGACACGACGACCAAACCTGCACTCCGGAAACGCGCTGCGCCATGTACCGCGGGCGATGTGTCGTGGCGCACACCGGTGTTTTTTCGGGAAATGAATCGCCCGAAACAGGTGACGGGGGTGCAAGCCCATGCGTCCTGATACCGACGGGATGGGCCTGCTGGAGTAGACATCCGTTCACCTAACACGCTTTCGTCGGCGTTCCGTCTTCAGGAACGCCGACGCCTTTTTCAAGATGAGGTTCAGGATGCGCTCGCATTTGCGCAAGCTCGCTGTGGCCGTGGGTATCGTGACGCTTGCCTGCAGCAGTGGTGAGATCACCTCGTCGCTGTCGCAGGGTTCCGATGCGAACGCGCCGTCGTCCGTGGCCATCACGACATCGGCTCCCGACCTGATCGTCGGCACGAAGGTGCCGCTCGTCATCGCCGTCAAGAACCTGTCGGGCCAGGACATCGCGAACGCGCCGGTGGCGTGGAGCAGCTCCGACACGACGGTCGCGACCGTCACCAGCGCCGGTGTCGTGAACGCCGTGCGGGTCGGCACCGTGGTCATCACCGGCGCCGTGGGTGGTATCAGCGCGTCCGTCACAATCACGATCAAGCCGGTCCCCGTCGCAACGGTGACGGTGAGTCTCGCGAACGCCCTGCTAGTGGGGGACGTCGCGACCGCCGTCGCGGTGCCCTTCGACGCCGCCGGCAACGCCCTCACGGGTCGCACGATCACCTGGTCCACCAGCACGCCGACCATCGCCAGCGTCGGCTCGGATGGCGTCGTGACGGGCCTCGCGGCCGGCACCGCGACGATCTCCGCCACCATCGACGGCGTGACGAACACGGCGACCGTGGTCGTCTCGGCCAAGGTCATCGCCGTCGCGAGCATCGCGATCAGCGTTCCCGAGTCCCTCGTCGTTACCCTCGGGCGGAACGTGCAGGCGAATGCCGTCGTGCGCGATGCCAGCGGCAACATCCTCACGGGCAAGGCCATCGCCTGGTCCTCGTCCAACACGACCGCCGCGACCGTGTCCGGGATCGGCGTGGTCACGGCGCTCGCGAACGGCACCACGGTCATCACCGCGACCAGTGGGGGCAAGAGCGCGAGCCTCACGCTCGTGGTTGCCATCTCCGTCGCGTCCACCGCCAACTCGCTCACGATCACGTCGGTCGCCTCGCAGATCGCGGAGACGCAGACCACGCAGACGACCGTCGTCGTGAAGGATCCGTTCAACAACGTCCTCAATCCCGCGGTCACGTTCACGACGAGCGATCCGCTGATCGCGACCGTGTCGCGTGCGGGAACGGTGACGGGTGTGGGCCAGGGCTTCGCCACCATCACCGCAACGGGTGCCGGCGCGACGGGCACGCTCACCATCAACGTCTTCCCCACGTCGGTTGCCGTCGTCCAGATCACGGCGCCGGTGACGAGCCTTCCAGTCGGGTCCACCTCGCAATTCACGGCCACCGTGCGCGATCCGCAGGGTAACGTGCTCAACCATCCGATCGCGTGGGCGAGCAGCACGCCCGGCATCGCGAGCGTGTCGTCGACGGGAGTGGTGACGGGCGTTGCGATCGGCACGGCCATCATCGTGGCGAGCGACGCCGGCGTCACTGCGCAGGTGACCGTGACCGTCGCGACGGCTGCGGTGGCGACCGTCTACCTCACGTCGCCCGTGTCCTCGATCCAGCCAGGGCAGACGGCGCAGACGAACGTCGTGCTGCGCGACATCACGGGCATGATACTCAACGGCCGTCCTGTCACCTACGCGAGCAGTGACCCGGCGATCGCCACGGTGAGCGCGACGGGCGTGGTGACGGGCGTGGCGGCAGGTACGGTACAGATCACCGCGAGCAGCGGCGGAAAGTCGGGCACCGTCAGCCTCTCCATTCCTCCGGTGGCCACGGTGTCCGTCACGGCGCCGCTGACTTCCCCGCAGATCGGCCAGACCACGCAGGCCGCTGCGGTCCTTCGCGATGCGCAGGGCAATCCGGCAACGAATCGCGTCGTCACATGGGCGAGCAGCAACACGGCCGCCGTGACGGTCTCGAACACCGGCTTCATCACCGCGGTGGGCTCCGGCTCGGCCATCATCACTGCGACGAGCGAAGGCGCGGTCGGCAGCCTGCCCGTTCTCGTGTCGTCCGTGGAGACGGTGATGATCACCGCGTCCTCGACCGCCCTGCAGCCCGGCCAGACCACACAGACCACCGTCACGCTCCGTGATCTCACCGGCAACATCCTGAACGGCCGAGTGATCGCGTACACGAGCAGCAATCCGGCGGTTGCCACGGTGAGCGCCACGGGACTGGTCACCGGCCTTGCCGGCGGCGTGGTGCAGATCAGCGCCATCAGCGAAGGCAAGACGGGCTCGATGACGCTCAGCGTGCCGCCGGTGGCCCAGGTCATCGTCGCTGCGCCGCTCACCACGCTCCAGCCATTGCAGTCGACGCAGGCCACCGTGACGCTGCGCGACGCTCAGTCCAACGCGGTGAGCAACCGCGTCATCGCCTGGTCGAGCAGCAATCCCGCGGCGCTCACGGTTTCCTCGACGGGCCTCGTGACCGCGGTCGGTCCGGGCACGTCGCAGATCACGGTGACCAGTGAAGGCGTCATCGGTACGCTCGCGGTCACGGTGCCGCCTGTCGCCACCGTGCTCGTCACCGGAACGCAGCTCTTCCCCACGCCGGGCACCACGACACAGCTCGCGGCGACACTCCTCGATGCCGCCTCGAATGCCGCGCTGAATCGCGCGGTGGTCTGGTCCAGCAGTGCGCCGCAGTTCGCCACCGTGTCGAACACGGGGCTGGTGAGCGCCGTCGCCGTCGGCACGACGACGATCTCGGTCACGAGCGAAGGCAAGACGGGGAGCGTCTCGCTCCAGGTCGTGCCGGTGAATGTGCCGGTCGTCGTGCCGCCGGTCGCCACGGTGGCCGTGACGGCCGCCCTGCCGACCATTCAGCCGACGCAGACGACCCAGACCATCGTCGTGACGCGCGATGCAGCGAACAACGTGCTGACGGGGCGCCAGATCACGTACTCGAGCAGCAACCCGGCGATCGCCGCGGTTGACGGCGCCGGACTCGTGACCGCCTTCACCACCGGCACGGTGACGATCACGGCATTGAGCGAAGGCCAGACCGGCACGGTGTCGATCAACATCCCGCCCGTCGCGGTGGTCACGGTGACGACGCCGGTGTCGACGCTCCAGGTCGGCCAGTCGACGCAGGGGACATTCACGCTGCGCGACGCGCAGGGCAATGCGGCGATCAATCGCACGATCGTGTGGTCGAGCAGCAACCCCGCGGCCATGTCGGTGACGTCGGGCGGCCTCGTGACCGCGGTTGGGTCGGGCTCCTCGCAGATCTCGGTCACCAGTGAAGGCATCACCGGAAGCACGACGGTGGCGACGCCTGCCGTCGCCACCGTCTTCATCAGCGCACCGCAGACCACGTTGCAGCCGGCGCAGACGACGCAGACCTCGGTCGTCGTCCGCGACATCAGCGGCAACATCCTCGGCGGCAATACCATCACCTACACGAGCAGCGCTCCCGCGGTGGCCACGGTCAGCGCCGCCGGTCTCGTGACCGGTGTCGCGGGCGGCTCGGCGCAGATCACCGCGACGGTCGCGGGCAAGTCCGGATCGGTGACGGTCAGCATTCCGCAGGTCAGCACGGTGACGGTCACCGCCTCCGCGACCAAGCTGCAGCCGACGCAGACCACGCCGGCATCGGTGACGCTGCGAGATGCGCAGAACAACGTGCTGTCGAACCGCGTGTCCGTGTGGTCGAGCAGCAACGTCGCGGTGCTGACGGTATCGAACACGGGCGTCGTGACGGCAGTCGGCCCCGGGTCGGCGCAGGTCATCGTCACGAGTGAGGGCGCAACGGGTGGCGTGTTCATCTCCGTGCCCCCGGTCGCATCCATCACGCTGTCCGCGCCCACGCAGTTGCTGAACGTCGCGCAGCCCACGCAGGTCACGGTGAGCCTGCTCGACGCCGGATCCAACCCGGCGCTCAACCGCGCGATCGTGTGGACGAGCAGCTCGCCCGCCGTGGCCACGGTGTCGAGCACGGGTCTCGTGAGCGGCGTTGGCGTCGGCACGACATCGATCTCGGCGACCAGCGAAGGCAAGACGGCCTCGCTCTCGTTCACCGTCGACCAGGTCGTCGGCTCGGTGACGGTATCGTCGCCGGCGTCGGCGCTCCTGGTTGGCCAGACGGCACAGCTCAGCGTGACGGCACGCGACCCCAGCGGCGTACTGATCACCAGCATCCCGCCGGTGTGGAGCACGAGCAATCCCGCGCGCGCCACGATCACGGCGTCGGGGCTCATCACGCAGGTGGCGGGCGGCACCTTCGCGAACGTGACGTTCACCGCAACGGTTCGCGGCGTGAGCAGCACGGTCGCGGTGTCCATGGTCGGCCACCGTCCCGAGACCGTCGCCGAGCTGCCGCGCGTGTTCGTGAACACCGCGCTGCCGGCGGCGCCGGCGGCTGGCGGCAGGATCATCGGCGTCAGTACCACCACACAGCTCGTGAACGCGCTGAATTCCTCGGCCCCGGGTGACGTCATCGAGCTCGCCAACGGCGCGACGTTCGTCGGCAACTTCATCCTCCCGAACAAGAACACGACCAGCACGAACTGGATCGTGCTGCGTCCGGCCAGCCAGGTGGGCATGCCGGCGCCCGGCGCGCGCATGACGCCGACGATCGCCGCCGCGGTGAACCTCCCGAAGGTCGTGAGCCCCAACAACCAGGGCGCTTTCACGGCGGCGTTTGGTGCGCACCACTTCCGCTTCATCGGGCTGGAGATCACGAACACGCGGAACGTGACGAACACCGGTCTCCTGCGCTTCGGCGGAGACCAGACGGATGGCCAGACGACGCTCGCCCTCACGCCGCACGACCTGATCGCCGATCGCCTGTGGGTGCACGGCGATGCCGTCACGATCGTGCGTCGCTGCATCGCGCTCAACTCCGGCTCGGCGGCGGTCATCGACTCCTACATCAGCGACTGCCACGATACCGGCCAGGATGCGCAGGCCATCGCCGGCTGGAATGGGCCGGGCCCGTTCAAGGTCGTCAACAATTACCTCGAGGGCTCGGGCGAGAACGTCATGTTCGGCGGCGCCGACGCGGCGGCGTCGAACATGGTCCCCAGCGACATCGAGTTCCGCGGCAACCACGTCACCAAGCCGCTGGCATGGAAGCACGTGTGGCAGGTGAAGAATCTGCTCGAGCTCAAGGACGCGCAGCGCATCCTCATCGAGGGCAACATCTTCGAGAACGTGTGGCAGGATGCGCAGGACGGCACGGCCATCAAGTTCAAGAGCACGAACCAGCAGCTGAACGCGCCGTGGAGCGGCTCGCAGGATGTCACCTTCCGCTTCAACCTGGTCCGCAACATCGGCGCTGGCCTGGCGCTCGCGACGCAGCCGGACAACACGGCGCCCACGAACCGGATGCACCTCATCACGGTGACGGACAACCTGTTCATGAACATCAACACCGGCCTCTTCGACGGCGCCGGCCGCGGCATCCTCATCACGCAGGACATGCAGGACGTGACGGTGGCGCACAACACGATCATGGAGCCGAGCACCGGCGCGATGATCTTCAGCCCGCCCGATCCCGGCACGCGCCTCTCCATCCGTGATAACGTCACGCTGGGCATCGTGAAGGGCGACGCGCTCGGCGCCGGCGTTGCGACGCTGACGGCCACCAACGCGATCGCCGGCTTCTTCGGCAACGTCATCGTGCTGCCGTCTCCTGCGGGCATGCCGGGCTTCAACTACTATCCGACCACGAGCAACGCGGTCGGGTTCGTGAGCCTGGCGGGCGGCGACCTGCGCCTCAGCGGCTCGAGCACGTTCTTCCAGAAGGCGACCGACGGGACCAACCCGGGAGCGGACGTCCAGACGATCCTCAACATGACCTCCGCCGTCATCGTGCCTTGACCTTGCGACGTATCCGTGTCGTCTTTGCCCTGGACAGCCTCGGGGTCGGCGGCACGGAGATGAACGCAGTTCGTGTTGCCGAAGGGCTCGACCCCGCACGCTTCGACCTCTCGTTCGCCTGCTTCGACGACACTGGTGCGTTGAGCGGGCGCGTACGCGCCGGCGGCTTCCCGATCGACGTGTTTCCCGTGGGCAGCCTGCAGGGCCCTGGCTTCTTCACGCAGGGCCGCCGCTTCCGGCGCTACCTGCGCGACCATGCCGTTGACGTCGTGCACGCGCATGACCGCTATGCGAACATCTTCGCCGTGCCGTGGGCGAGGCTCGCGCGCACGCCGGCGATCATCGCCAGCAAGCGATGGGGCAGCATCAGCGCGCGGCACGGCGTGGGCAATCGCCTCGCGTACCGGCTCGCACACCTCGTGCTGGCCAACAGCCGCGCCGTGGGCGCGTCGCTGTCCGTCGAGGATGGCGTCGGCTCCGAGCGCGTCGTCGTCGTCCCGAACTTCGTGGACGACGTCGCGTTCGAGCCGCCACCTGAAGCGTGGCGCACGGACTTGCGTCGCGAGTTGTCGCTTGCCGACGACGCACTCGTCGTGGGCATCGTCGCGAACCTTCGCGCGATCAAGGACCACGCGACGTTGCTGCATGCCATCGCCGCGCTGCGCTCGCGCTTTCCGGCGCTCGTCCTGGTCGCCGTCGGAGCGGGTGACCAGCGCGCGCCGCTCGAGCAGCTCGCGGCATCGCTCGGCATCGCCGACGTCGTGCGCTTCGCGGGATCGAGGCCGAACCGCCCGAACCTCAACTTCCTGTTCGACCTGAGCGTGCTGACGTCGATCAGCGAGGGCTTCCCGAACTCACTCGTGGAGGCAATGGCCGCGAGTCGCGCGGTCGTCGCCACATCGGTGGGCGGAGTGGCCGATGCGGTGACGCATGGCGAGACCGGGCTGCTCGTGCCGCCTCGTGACCCCGCCCAGCTGGCCGAGGCGATGGCATCCCTCCTCGGCGATCGCGCCGCGCGTGCAAGGATGGGTGCAGCCGGACTTGCGAAGGCGCAGCGTGATTTCGGCGCGCCGCAGGTGCTGCACAACATCGAGGCGCTCTATGAGCGCATGCTCACGCCGCGGGTTGCCTGACCAGACTCGGCGACGCAGGTTCTCACACCCCCTCCCCGGAGCGTTGGATGGATTCCGTTCAGACCAGGCCGAAGTTCACACCCGTCCCGATTCCCCCGGAATCGCGGAAGCAGTTCGAGCGTGAGGACTGGCTGAGCACGCAGAAGGATCATCCGAACCACCTCTTCCCCGACATCCCGCCGGGCTCGAAGGTGCTGGCCATCGGTGATGGCGGCGGATGGACCGGGCAGGACGCCGGCATGGCGCGCTTCGACGCGAGTGATCCGGACCCCGAGGCGATCACGTGGCGCAAGGAGCGGAACCCCGCCGATCCCTCGATCATCGGCATCGGCGAGGACCTCTCGGACTATCCCGACGACACGTACGATTTCCTGTACGCGCGCGGCGCGATCATGTTCATGGACATGCCGAAGTTCTTCGCCGAGGCGGATCGCGTCACAGTGCCTGGCGCGACGATCTGGCTGCTGTATCACAGCTGGAAGAAGACCGCGCGCCATTTCCTCAAGAGCGCGCGCGCGGGCAACTGGAAGGACATGATCTACCGCGTGTACGTCTACCTCAACGGCCTGCTCTTCCACTTCACGGGGCGACTCATGCGCTTCCCGCTGAACCGGAAGCGCCTCGAGTCATTCCAGACGAAGAAGGTGCTGATCCGGGAGCTCGAGGCGCACGGGTTCACCGACGTGCGATTCCCCGCCACGCGGCCAGGCCAGATTCCCGTCTGCGTGGTCGCGACGAAGCGCCGCTAGCGCTTCACCGCGATCAGCAACGCTCCGGCGGCGTGGAAGTCCTCTTCCGGGAGGGCGCGGAAACGCGGCGCGCTCTCGTCACGGCGCAGGCCGTCGCGCGCGATGGGATCCACGCCGACCACGTCGAAGCCGTGCGTCTCGCACAGTGAGACGTATTCCGAAAGCGGCGCGCGGTTGACGTAGTACGGTCGCTTGCCGCGAATGAGCGTCCAGGTGAGGTCGCCAAAGGCCCAGTGGTGGTTCCACACGTGGCCGGCCGGGCAGCTGAAGTCGATCTGGTGGGACATCACGCCGCCCGGCTTCAGCCAGCGCGCCATCGCCGCGAACGAATCGCCGAGCGCATCGCGGCTGGGGATGTGGTCCATGTCCTGCAGCGCCACCTGCGAGATGACGAGGTCTGCGGATCCGGCGTCGACGCTCGCGGCGGTCCACGGGCAGCGATACTGCACGGGCCCGTCGCTCCGGCTCAGCGTCTTCACCGCGGCGCGGATCCGCTCCACGTTCTCCGGCGCGAGCGTGCGCTTCAGCGTCTCGTCGCTCACGATCCCGCTGGGATAGGCGTACGACGTGAGCCGTGGGTACAGTCGCGGAAATTCCTTGTCGCCTGGAAGCGGCGCGTGCGCGCGGAACAGCGCGACGAGCTCGTCGAGTACGCGCAGGTTCACGTCCGGGCTCGCGTGCTCGAGCACATCGAGGCCGATGTACGTCTGCGCGCCCGTGAGGAGTGCCGCGAGGCCGAGTCCGATGGAGTCGCCCGGTCCGAGCTCCACCAGCACCGATGGATCGAAGGCGGGAACGCGCTCGCGAATGCGCGACAGGTGCCGCAGCCAGACGGAGTAGCAGTACGCTCCCGTGACGGTCCCGCCGGTGCCCTTGTACTTGGAGAGCTCCACCGGGAGGTAGCTCTTCAGGCCGCCGATCAGCAATCGCGTATTCATCGAATTCGATTCCTCGAAGGAGTCAGGTCAGGACCGTGTCGCTACCCGCGTGCTCGTCGCACGTGCGTTCGAGCAGGGCGTCGAATGCCAGGGAGATCTGCGACCAGTCGAACAGTTCCGCCGTCTGCACCGCTGCGGCCGACACCGCCGCGCGTCGCACCGGATCGCGCAGCAAGTCGACCGTGGCGCGCACGAACGCATCGGCATCATCCGCGATCACGATGTCGCGGCCGTCCGTGAAGTCCAGCCCTTCCGCGCCAACGCTCGTGGAGACGATGGGCAGCCCCGCGGCCATCGCCTCATAGATCTTCAGCCGCGTTCCTCCGCCGATGCGCAGGGGAACGACGAACACGGACGCGGCGTGCAGGTGCGGAAGGACGGACGTCACACCGCCCACGATCTCCACGGAGTCCGAGGCGAGCGCCTGCACGCGTGCCGACGGATTGCGCCCCACGACCTGGAAGCGCGCGCCGGGAACGGCCGCTGCGATGCGCGGCCAGATGTCCGCGCAGAAATATTCCACGCCGTCAGCGTTCGCCGGCCAGTCCATCGACCCCAGGAACATCACCGTCGGTGCGGACGATGCGTCCATGGAAGGACGCCGAAAATGCGCGACGTCCACGCCGGTCGGCACGACGGTGATCTTCGAGTGCGGCGACATCGCCGTCATCAGCGACTTGTCGTGCTCGGACACCGCGACAATGCGATCGAAGCGGTCGAGCGCGCGGCGCTCGTAGCGCGCCATCTTGGCCGCCTCCACCCGGAACAACGCACGCTTCGCTGGATGGCGCTCGTGCTTCGCCTGCCGGCGCCAGAGGGCGCTCTCCACATTGTGCTGGAACAGCACCGTCGGCAGGCCGTGCACGCCCGCCATGTTCATCGATGCGGCGAGAAAATCGCACACGATGACGTCGGGGTTCCGCTCCGCGATCACGCGCGCGAGCGCATCGCGCACGTGGGGGTCCGCATGCTTCGCCACCGCATACGGTGCCGATCGCGGCAGCCGCGACGCGAAATGCAGCGCCTCCCCCAGCGCGCCGCCGGACCTGATCGGCACGCACACGGCGCCCGGAAACTGGTCGGTGAGCGCGCGCTCGTACGCCACATCGCGCGGACCGATGTAGTACGACAGCAGCGTCGCGTCATGCCGCTGCGCGAGATTCCGGAAGATGTGATACGAGCGGATCTTCCCGCCCGTATCCACGGGCAGCAGCTTCCCCGCCTTCATCCAGACGAGCCGCATTTCAGTCGCGCCGCCCGGCGGCCGGCAGCGATGCACCTACCACGCCACACCGTGATAGGCGTGGTCCGACGTCTTCGCGCCAAAGGCGCGCACGAGGTCCACCACCACCTGGCCGTCGCGCAGCATCGGCTGGATCTCGCGGAACTCCGGCGTGGAGTTGCCGATCACCACCACATCCCCGTGATCGACCACGTCCTGCACGGTGTCGCGCATGAGCGACCAGATGTGCGGGATCTCGTTCTCGATGTACTCGCGATTCGCACCGATCAGGTTCGCCTTCGAGACGTGCCCGTCGTAGATCGCGAGCTGCATTCCCTTGCCGATGAGCCGCTCCACGAGCGTCACGATCGGCGACTCGCGCAGGTCATCCGTACCCGCCTTGAACGCGAGGCCGAGCATCCCGACCTTCCGCGCGCCCGTGGCGCGCACCATGTCGTACGCGCGCGTGATCTGCTTCTCGTTGCTCGCGAGCGCGGACAGGAGGACCGGCGTGTCGATGTCGAGCTGGCGCGCGCGGTACGACAGCGCGCGGAGATCCTTCGGCAGGCACGATCCGCCGAACGCGAATCCCGGACGGAGGTAGTAGGGCGCGATGTTCAGCTTCGTGTCCTCGCAGAAGATCTTCATCACCTCGTGCGAGTCGACGTTGAGCGCCTTCGAGATGCTGCCGATCTCGTTCGCGAAGGCCACCTTCAGTCCGTGGAAGCTGTTGCACGCGTACTTGATCATCTCGGCGACCGAGAGCTGGACGACGCGCACCGGCGCCTTGAGCCCCGCATACAGGGACGACACGGTCGTCGCCGTGCGTTCATCCTCCGCACCGATCACCGTGAACGGCGGGTCGTCGAAATCCTTGATCGACGTGCCCTCGCGCAGGAACTCCGGGTTCATGGAGACGCCGAAGTCCGTGCCCGCCTTCTTGCCCGACGCCTGCTCGAGGATGGGCGTAACGACGTCTGCCGTGGTGCCCGGCAGGACGGTGCTCCGGATGACCACCACATGCCAGTCGCTCTTGTGCTTGAGCGCCGCACCGATCTCCGCGGCCACGCGACGCACGTAGGCGAGATCGAGCCCGCCATTGGCCTGGCTCGGCGTGCCCACGCACACCAGCGAGATCTGCGTGCCGGCCACCGCCTGCGCGACGTCCGTGGTGGCAGTCAGCCGCCCTGCCGCGACCATCTCGGACACGAGCTCGCCGATGCCGTTCTCCACGATCGTCGCGGTGCCCGCGTTGATCATGTCGACCTTGCTGCGGCTCACGTCCACACCAATCACGGTGTGACCCTCGCGAGCGAGGCAGGCCGCGCTCACGCACCCTACATAACCGAGACCGAAGACACTGACGGAGCTTGACATTGTTCTGGAAAAGGGAGGCGATCGATTGCGATCAGGTAGACATGGCGTAGGACGCCGGTGCGCCGGGATGCACCATCGCGGCGCGTAGCTCCTCGAGCGGCTCGGCGTCGAACGCCATCCGCTGCCAGAGCTCGAGATTGATGAGCGACCAGAGCCGCTCGGCGTGATTGGCTTCCCCGGACACGTGACTCGCCACCAGCGCACGGAGCGCACGCTCGTCGAACAGGCCGCGCGCGAGCGCACGCGGCGAGAGCACGAGGGTGTCGAGGAGGAAACGGTAGTCGCCGCGCAGCCAGGCGGCGACAGGCACCGGGAAGCCCATCTTGCTCCGCGTCAGGATGGCGGGGGGAAGGATGCCCTCCATCGCCTTCCGCAGCACGTACTTCGTGGTGGTCCCGCGCACCTTCATGCGCTCGGGCATGCGCGCCGCGAACTCCACGAGCTCGTGGTCGAGGAATGGCACGCGGCTCTCGATCGACGCCGCCATGCTCATCTGGTCCTGCTTCATCAACAGCTCGTGCAGGTACGTCTTCGTGTCGACGTACAGGAGCCGGTTCAGCAGCGTCTTCGCGTCCGTGGAGGCGAAGTAGCGCTCCGCTGTCGCATAGGGACGCACCCCGGCGAACGTACGGCGCGCCTGCGCCGAGAGGATGCTGTCGAGCCGGCGACGCCCGAACACCGCGAAGTTGTCCATGTACAGCGACGCGATGTCCGCCGGCAGCGTGAGGAACGTGCGACCGAGCTTCTGCCGCACGCGCGACGCCGCGGGCAGCGCATTGATCGCCCCGCGCACGAACTGCCGCCCGATGGACGGCATCATCCGCTCGTACGCCGCGCCGAAGCGCATGTTGTACATCGTGACGCGGTACCGGTTGTACCCGCCCAGCACCTCGTCGCTGCCTTCGCCCGTGAGCACGACCTTCACGTGCTGCGAGGCGAGCTTCGACACGAAGTACAGCGGAATGCTCGACGGATGCGCGATCGGCTCGTCCTCCTGCCAGATCATCTGCGGCAGGGCACCCCAGAACTCCTCCGGCGACACCACGACCTCGCGGTGCTCCGTCCGGAACGTCGTCGCGACGAGCCGCGCGTACTCCAGCTCATTCGCATCGCGCTCCGCGAACGCCACCGAGAAGGTGCGCACCGGCTCGTCGATGAGCTGGCTCATCACCGCCGTGATCGCGGCCGAGTCGATGCCGCCCGAGAGGAATGCGCCCAGTGGGACGTCGGCCATGAGGCGCATGCGGACTGCCTCGCGGAACCGCTCCGAATATTCGCGGACGATCTGCTCGTCGCTGCGCGTGTCCTCGCCCTCGTGCGCGAAGCTCAGGTCCCAGTACCGCGCGATGGAGATGACCCCATCCTTCCACGTGAGCGTGTGCCCCGCTTCCAGGCGGCGAATCCCGCCGTACATGGTGAGCGCGCCGAACGTGGAATGGCTCGAGAGGTACTCCGGGAGCGACGCGTCGTCGAACTCCGCGGGGATCGCGCCGCTCGCGATGATCGACTTGATCTCCGAGCCGAAGTAGAGGGAGCCATCCTCCGTGACCGCGTAATACAGCGGCTTCACACCGAAGCGATCGCGCGCGATGAACAGCGTCTCGCGCTTCGCGTCCCAGATCGCGAAGGCGAACATCCCGCGCAGGAACGTCGGACACGCGGTGCCGTGCTGCTCGTAGAGCTTGAGGACGCTCTCCGTGTCGCAGTGCGTGTGGTAGTGGTGGCCTTCCGCCTCCATCCGGCGCGCGATGTCCGGATGGTTGTAGACCTCGCCATTGTACACGATCTGGATGGCGCCGTCGTCCGTCGCCATCGGCTGCTGCCCCGCCTCGGGATCCACGATGCTGAGGCGGCGGTGGCCAAGGCCGATCCGCCCGTCCACGAACATGCCCGCGCCATCGGGGCCGCGATGCGTCATCACATCGCGCATGCGCTCGACCGTCGCGCGCTGTACCTCAGCGCCCGAGCGTGACGAGAGCGCAATTCCGCAGATGCCGCACATGGAACGTGACCTGTGTCCTGGTTGACGAACGACTGCTACTCGTGAACGACGGCTCGTCCTTCTCCTTCCACCACCCAGCTGCCACCCGTCCGGCGCGCTTCCGCCGCCAGGCTGGCCGTGACCTCGACACCCGCCACCGTGATGCGCGAGTCGGCGCCGAACAGCGCCAGCGCCTCCGGCGCAGCATCCGCGGACGCCCGGCGCACCCAGGCGCCGTCCCCGTGCAGGGCGACGCCCGGCATCCGCATCTCGCCGCCGGACGGGATCATGACGACGTCGTACGTCCCTTGACGATCGACCACCACCGCGCGTCCCCCCTCCGCCTCGACCTCGCTGACCGACACCCGGGCGCCGTCGGTGACCGGGCACAGCACCGAGATGATGTCCCGCCGGCCGGTGCCGCGGCTGATGGCGCGCGCATACGGCGCCTCCGTCCGGCTCCCATACGAAGGCGACACCCAGCCCTGCTCCCACTTCACCTCGTCCACGTCGCCCGTCACGGCGAAGAATAGCGACTGTCGTGCTTCGCCACCCGTCGTCTCCAGCCGCACCGCCGCAGGCGTGTCCGGGGTGACGATCGTACCGGGCGCGAAGTGGTAGTGCGCGGTGGTCTCGTGCGTGCCCGCGGCAAGGAGCGAGTCGACGATGATCCAGTATTCCCCGCGCACGAAGTACACGGTGCGCCGGTGCGTCGCAGGATCGGGAAGGCGACGGAACCCGGCATGACTCGCCACGAGCCGGTCCACCAGCCCACCCGTCCACCACGATTCCGCCTTCGCCGCCGTCTTCAGGCTCCACGAGAAGGGCCCATCCGGCACCGCGGCGGACTCGCCGTCCACGGTGAGCGTATTGTGCGCGGACGAGTGACGGAACGCGTCGCGGTCCGCTGCGGACGCGGTGTACGTGAAGGTGCCGGTGTCCACGAGGACGGGTGCGCCAGCTACCGCGATCTCGATCGAGAGCAGGTCCGAGTGCGCGTGACCGCAGTTCGCCTCGCCAAGGGGGCCGCAGTCGATCACCGCATGCTTCGCCGTCGGCCCCCATCCGTCGCGCATGATCGCGTAGCCGCCAACGGGGAACAACCGGGACTGGTGCGCCGGTGGCTCCCCCGCAATCGTGCGATCCACCTGCTTCAGCCCCTCCGGGCCGAACAGCCACAACACCTCTTCCGTCGCCTTGCCGGCGACCACCGCCCACTCGGGCTTCTCGAACACGAGCGACGCCGACGCCAGCGTCGCACGAACATCCGCGAAGTCGCGCTGCTCGAGTACCAGCAGGCTGCCACCGTCATCGTCCCCGATCATCGGGATCGTCCCATCGGGACGCGTCAGGTCCGCGAGATGGGCGGCCGCCAGCTCCAGGCGCGAGCGCATGCGCTGCGGGAGTGGAATGCCATTGTGCTCACCGAGCATGATGGCATTGAGGTAGATGTCGATCGTGTAGCGATGGTAGTACGACGCCTGCTCGAAGTAGACGCCGTCCGGACGGATCTGGCGCCCCAGCTGCTCCTGCAGGATGCGCCAGCCGAGCCGGCGCCACTGGCGCGCACGACTGAACTCCGGCAGCAGGACGCCCAGATACAACAGGCCGACGGCTTCTCCCGTGAGGTGCGTGTTCGGGCTGAAGTACGTGGAGAGGTAGCTCTCCAGGTGCCGGCCATGCGTGTAGAGATACTTGAGCATGCGCGCCAGCACG
>JBDSTA010000438.1:0-5559 GCA_039928475.1 Gemmatimonadaceae bacterium
GCAGGACGGTCACCCAGATCGTGAAGACGTCCAGCCGCCCAATGATCGCCAGCAGCATCGGCGACGTCGTATCGGGATCGAGAAAGCGCCCCACGCCGAGCGACAGCCTGAGACGGCCGTTGAGCGACGCGGGATCCATGAGCAGGCCCTGCACGCCATTGAGCACCTGTTCCGCGATGCGCGGCACGTAGGCGTACGCGGCGACCATGATCGCCGCAGTCAGCGTCTGCTTCGCGTCAACGAACTTGCCGACGACCCAGAGGATCAACCCCACGCAGAAGATCGCGATGGGTGCGAAGATGAACCCGCCGATCTTCCCGAAGGTCTCGCCCATGGCGCGGCCCTTCTCCATCATCTCGACCGTGACCTTCGGGTTCTGCTTCATGATCGCCGCGGTGCTGCGCGTGAACTCCGCGTCCATGATCGGCTGCATCGCGTTGAAGTTCGCGAGGCCGATGACCCCGAGCAGCACGGCGACGACGAGCATCGGGATGCCGAAGCCGGAATTCGCGCGCCGAGCGTACACGTCCGACGGCGCGTAGAAGATGTCGATGAAGTCTTCCCACCTGGACGCCACCTTTGGCGCCGGAGCCGGAGGGGCGTCCATCGGGCTGTCCGAGGTTGGTGCGTCAGTCATTGCTCGCTGTTTTGGGGTGAGACGACCCGTCCATTCTGCACGTCGGGTCTGTTACCGGCAACATCCCGACGCCCTGCCTGCAGGCCGTCACACTGGCTCGATGAAGACCGCCGTCCCATAACAGAGCACTTCCGTGATTCCCGGCATGAGCTCCGTCGCGTCGTACCGCATCCCGATCACCGCATTCGCGCCAAGCTCCGAGCCGTGCGCGATCATGATCTGGAATGCATCCGCGCGCGCCTGCTCGCAGAGGTTCACCAGCAGCGTGATGTTGCCGCCGAAGAAGGCCTGCACCCCCACGCCGATCCTCCCGATCACCGATCGCGAGCGCACCGTGATGCCGCGCACCACGCCGCACGTGCGCACGATGCGGTATCCGGGAAAGTCGAAGGACGTGGTCGCGTACGGCGTCTCGTATTGATGCACTGGCGTCATTGGCTCTCGCTCGGTGAGGGTCGCTGCGAACTGGCACTCCGCGATTCTAGCACCATTCGTCGTCGGCGTTGAGTCCCCGAGGCGAAACTTCATCACCTCCCAGGCGTACGTTCCACTGTCTCCCGGCACCCTTCAACGAGTGACGACCATGGATCCAGACGTCATCACCTTCGCCGCCGTTTCCTGCGTCATCGTCGGACTCGTCGCCTCCCTCTCCCTCATCGGCGTGGTGGTGTGGAAGTCGGTCGTGCGTCCGCGCGGCCCCTCCGCAGCGCTCAAGCGCGCCGACGACGATCGCCTGGAACGCCTGCAGCAGTCCGTGGACGCCATCGCCATCGAGGTCGAGCGTATCGCCGAGGCCCAGCGCTTCAGCACCCGCCTGCTCGCCGAGCGCCACGAGAAGAGCCTGACCTCCTGAGCGCATTTTCCCTCTGCCGCTGTCCCACAGCCGTCTGCTACTGCCGTCCGCCGCGGAGAATGCCGGTGATGGGCGCCAGGGTTCGCAGTTTGGGATTCTGCTTGTCAGCGCTCCGAACGGCCGACGGCCAGCCCGTCAGAATCCCAAACTGCTCGTCGCCTCACCCGCCACCGGCATCTCGTTTTCCTGACGCCAGTAGCTGACGGCTGACGCGCTGAAGCAGAACGTCTCGCGCTTCAGCATTGCCCGCCACTCAGCCCAGCAAGTAGTCCACGTAGAGCCGGTTCGAATCATCCACCGGCGCATCCTTGCGCACCTGCTTCCACTCCGCCGCGCTCATCGCGTCCGGGCGGTGCTTGTCCTCCGGCCACAGCGTGTCCGACCGCACCACCCGCCCGCTCGCCTTCTGCACGAGTCGCGTGTACAGCGCATCCGCCGGCATCACCCAGGGTGGAGTCTTCTTCATCGCCACCTTTCGGTCCACGGGAATGAAGACGACGAGATCATCCTGCTCGATGAGCTCGAACCCGCGCGGGTTCGCCGTCGCATTGTGGCTCGCGTGGTGCCCCGCCTTGTAGAACACCGTGCGCGCGAGCAGTTGCGACGCCTTCACGTCGTGCGTGAGCCCGCTGTCGTCCTTCACCTTCCAGACCGGCTCGTGCCACGAGAGCCAGTTGCCGAGCTGCGCGTCCGCGGGGAACAGCAGCACTTGCCCGCTGTCCACCAGCTCGATCGCGAGCGCGAGGCTCGTGTTGTTGGTGTAGCTGTCCAGCTGCAGCGCGAGATCGCTCGCGCCGTTGAGCCAGTCGTGGTCGATGCGCCGCCAGTCGGCACCCGCGTCGTAGTAGTCGGGAAAGCGCGCCGCGATGTCGGACTGGTCCGACGCGTCGATGTTGAAGCGCGGATCGAATGGCAGCATCCCCTCGAAGTCGCTGCGCTCGGCCGGGCTCAGCGACGCGTGATAGTCGCCGAGCGAAAGGCCGGACCCCGCGAAGCGCACGGACGACGACAGGCTCTCCGCATATGCGCCCGTGATCGAGTAGAGGTCCTTCGAGCCATGCTCGCCTTCATTCTTCAGCTTCGACAGGTCGCGCGGCGGCCCGAGCACGTAGAAGCGCACGTTGGGCAGCTGCTTCGGCTGGCGAAGGTCGCCGGGGTTCAGGTAGTCGGGCGGATCGCCCGCGCGCGTGCGCACGTACTCCATGGCCTCGTGCACCGTCTCGGCGAAGTCCGCACCAAACACCCCGTCGCCGCCGGCGTGGCCGACGAAGTCGAGCAGCCCACTCACCGCTTCGTGCGTGCGACGGGCGGCCGCATTGATCGACACGCTCGTGGAGCGCGCGGCAGCGAATGCATTGGCCGCCATCGCGACGGCGGCACCGAGGTCGCCCTTGTACTTCGAGACCTCCTGTGCGAGGTCGTCGTCGGGATTCTCCGTCCACGCGGCCCACACCTGGTCCACCGTCATCCCGTCGAAGGCCGCGCGCTGGCTCGCGAAGCCGGACACGTGGTCCTTGTGCTCGTGCGTCGCGACGAGGAGGTCGAGGTGGCCGCCTGTCGTCGTCACGATGTCCGCGACGATGTCCTTCATGGTGTTGCCGGTGGTGGTCGCGCCCAGGGTGCCGCAGTCCACGAGCATGTGGTACGGCTTCGTCTTCTCGTTGAACGTGAGCAGGAAGCAGTCGCCGAGCCCCTGACGGTACATGCGCACGCGCACGGACGTCTTGCTCGACGCGTGCTTCTTCGCCGCAGGTTTCTTCGCCGCAGGTTTCTTCGCAGCCGGCTTCTTCACTACGGCCTTCTTCGCCGCCGCCTTCTTCGCGGTCTTCTTCGCGGTCTTCTTTGCGGTCGCCATGATTCGTCCTCAGGCCATGCCGCGATGGAGCATCGCGAACGGCTCGGTCGACTCCCCGGGGCTGCGGATGCCGAGATAGGTCCTGCGCAGTGAACCGAGTTCGTTCACGAAGCGCTGCTGCCGCGCGCGCCTGCTCTGGCTCGTGACGGCTTTCCTGATGCAGTACGACACCGACGGCTCCTGGAGGTCGGCGATCAGCACGCAGCCGCCATCGAAGCGCAGCGGCTCGCCGGCCTTCGCATCCACGATGGTCACGCTCTGCGTGATGTGCACGATCAGCTGGAAGAGATGGTTCCCGTCGGGCCCGACGCGCGTCGCGAAGTGCGCCGCATGCACCTCGAACGAACGGCCGGGGTCGAGGCCGAGGCACTTCGCATCCGCAGGTCCTTCGGCGGTCTGGAGGTGCGGTGCGAGCCAGTCGTGGATGAACTTCCGCGTCTCGCGCTTGAGGTCGAAGATCTCGCGGCGGTCGCGCGCGTACTGCTGCCGGTGCGCGTGCTCGCGCAACGACCCGACGAACGCGACGAGCGTGTCGCTCGGCCGCAGCTCGTCGATGCGGCTGCCGCGCCACCGCAGGTTCTCCGTGGACAGCGTCTTCACGTCGCGCGGGTACAGCCCGCGCCGGCGGAACGCTTCGACGAACGCGATGCGGTAGTTCCGGTCGTCGTCGGGCACGATGTCGGAATCCGCCGTGATCACCGCGCGCAGGTACTCGCCGAAGGTGAGGTCCACGGGCGGGCAGTAATCGAGCGCGCGCACGCACATCGTGAGCACGTGCGCGGCGGCCTTGCTCGCCTCGTCGCTCAGCCGGTTCACGAGGTCCGGATGGACCGTGCCCTGCGGCAGCACGCCCGTCCCGCCCGTGTACAGGCGCAGCAGGTCGCTGGTGCGCGCCGAGTAGATCGTCATGAAGGCGTCGAACACCGCGCCCACGAGGATGGCGCCGCGCGCGTGCGGCTCGAGCACCGTGTCGTATTCCTTCGGGTCCGGCACGTGCGGCGTCCACGTGCCGGTCTGCCCATCGAAGCGGCCGATGGCATCGCGCAGCGCCGTGCGTGAGCCCGTCGCGCGCCCGAACTGCGTCGCGAGCTGCCCGAGCAGGTTCTCCTGGTCGCGGATGTCGCCGCGCGTCTGCCCGATCTGGTGGCGCAGGATGTCGCGGAAGGTGAAGTGCTGGAGCAGCGCGACGATGTCCGCGAATGCCTCGTGAAAGGCGAGCATGTCGTGGTTCGTCGCGCGGTTGAGGCGGCTGTGCAGCCCATCAAGCAGCGCGTGCGTCGTCTCGTGCGCGATGATGTCGTGCGAGAGACAGCTGAACACCATGCCGCCCGGGATGTGGTCCCCGGGGTCGTCTTCCGACGCGGGAAAGTACCCGAACAGCAGCGCCTTCTTCGTCGGGCTGTAGTACGCGTTCGCCTCGCGCAGCGCATGCGGGTAGATGCGCAGCTTCTCCACGAAGTGCGAATCGTCGAACAGCGTCGCGCCTTCGCGCGGCGGGCCCGGCGACCACAGCGTCTTCCGCCCGAGCGCGCGCTCGAAGCGATCGATGGTCATCGATGCGACGGCATACACCATCTGCTGGTGGAACTGCGGCGTGCCCTCCGACGGTCGCAGCCCGTCGCGCGCCACGACGTTCAGCTCGTTGAGGTCCACCGGCGCGTAGAACGATTTCGCCGACGGATCGTAGTCGATCACCTCGAGGTACTTGCCCACCGGGCCGGGCTCGACGTGCTCCCACGGCACCTTGAACACGATCTCGCTGATCGGTGCCGTGAGGAACTTCTGCGAGAGACTCGGATCGAGTGCATAACCGCGAAGGCAGCGATAGACCGGCTCCTCCACGGCGTTCGGCGTCATCTTCACGACGTGTGTCCGCGCTTGGTGAACGGCAAGCATGACGCCCCTGATTGCGCTGGTCAAGCAACCGTTGCTCTATGAAGAATTCCTCACCTGCGCTGGCGTCGGTGGACTTCGCACGTAAATTCGCGAGAACCACCCGAGGTGCGGCATGCCTTCCCCCAGCCGACTGCGCGCGGCGGCCGTCACTGTCCTGCTCGCATGCGCGATCGATGTGTCACCACTCGATGCTGCGTTGTCGCAAGCCGTGTGTGCCCCGGCGCGCACGGCGCTCGTGCTCGCCGGCGGCGGTGCCAAGGGCGCCGCGCACATCGGTGTCATTCGCGTCCTCGACAGCCTTGGCATCCATCCCGACAT
>JBDSTA010000439.1:0-10779 GCA_039928475.1 Gemmatimonadaceae bacterium
TGAGGCCCACCGCGCCGACGTTCGACTTCGCATTGGTCTCGAACTTGGCGTTCTCCGTGAGCATCACGCCGAAGATGATCGCCGGCGAGATGCCGCGCACGTACGCCTCGCGCACCGCGAACTCCGCGATCGAGTCGGCGCGCGCGGAATCCACCTGCCGGAGGCGCATCACGTCCTCGTAGAAATTGCGCTTCTCCTCGCGGAACTTGGGGGTCGCCATCAGCTGGTCGACGTCCGTGCTGTCGCCCGGCGCGATCACGCTCGCCACCTCGGGCGCGTGCTTGCGCAACTCCTCACCGAGCTTGCCGCCGGTCGAATAGATGGGGCGCGTGTTGACCACCGTATAGACGATGATCAGCACGAGCACGACCGCGAGTCCCACCGAGCGGAGGACATACGCGAGTGGAGACGTCGCCTTCTTCGGGCCGCGTCGTTCGTCTCCACCGCCATGCTCGCGCCGGTCGCCGGTCCCTCGGCGCTCGGGCGCGGTGTCCCGCTCGGGCATGACCGCTTAGCGGAAGATGCCGAAGTGGCCCAGCAGCCACCACAACAGGAGGAAGATCAGGACCGTGCTGAAGCACCCGCCGCCCATCTTCTTCGCACCGTACCCCGCGGCCATGCCGCGTAGCAGCTTGCTCATCCTCGTCCGCTCCCGTTGCAGTTCACCAGCGGAAGTGCACGAGCCGTACCCATGCGTCGCCGCCCACTCAGCGCAGCCCTGCGGGCTGGACCATCGGCGGTGCCGCCGCCCCGATCAGGGGCGCCTGCGGAAAGTGGAACCGCATCGGGTCCACCTGCCGCCCGAACCGAAGGATCTCGTAGTGCAGGTGCGGTCCCGTCGTCAGCCCGCTCGAGCCGACGGTGCCGAGCAGCGTGCCCTTCGACACATGGTCGCCCTGCTTCGCCACGGCGAGTCGCAGGTGGCCGTATCGCGTGATGACGCCATCCGCGTGCTCGATCTCGATCGTCGTCCCCAGCGCCAGCTTGTAGCCGGAGAACGTGACCGTGCCCGGAGCGGGCGACGACACGCTCGTCCCGCGCGCCGCCGAGATGTCGAGCCCGAGGTGTGGCCGCACGATGCGGAGCAGGGGATGCCGCCGCGCGCTCGAGAATTCGCTCGAGATGGTGCCGACGACGGGAAATCCGTCGCCGGTCGACGTCGCCGCTCCTACGGAGCTCGAGCCGAGCAGCATCCGTCGCCGTGCCGGCGACGGCGCTTCCGGCGCGGCGCGAAGTGCACGCGCCATGATCTCCGCATCCGCGAGTGCGACGCGCGTTGCCGCGAGCGAATCCTCCACGTCCTGGAGCCGGCCACGCACTGCGGCCAGCTCCGCACTCGGCGTGAACAGGTCGGGGCTGCTGACCCCCACGATCACGGTGGTCACGGCCGCCACCGCGATGAAGATCAACCCGATGCCCGACACGACGATCGCCTTCCGCTGCCATGCCGAGAGGTTGAAGGCGCGGGTTTGTGCGCCCGGGGTGGGTGGGACGAAGAGGATGCGCCACGGGCGTGCCTCCACGGGCACTGCCTTCGCGCGCGCGGCTTCCACGCCGCCGCTCACGCGCTCGATGCGCGGCGCTGTCGCTGGCGTGATGCCGCGAATCGGGATGACGTCGTTGTCTCCGTGGGGCGCGCGCAGCTCCATGGGAATCGCCTCACCGCTGCGCGGCGTCGGCCTCGACCACGACATCGGCTACCGGCGGGCGGGGATGCTGAGCGCCGTGCTCGGCGCCGAGGCGAGTCCCTCGGGAGGACGCATCTCGATGCGGCCGTTGACGACGCCACCTTCCTGGACGAGCACCACCTGCGTCGTGAGGTTGCCGGTGATGATGGCCGTGGGCTGGAGCTCGACGCGGTCCGTTGCGAACACGCTGCCCGTGATCGTTCCGCCGACGATGACCTCGCGCGCGTGCACGTCGCCCGTCATGCGGGCGCCGACGCCCACGACCACTGTGTCGGCGCGCCGGATCGTGCCGTCGAGCACGCCGTCGATGCGAAGGGAGCCCTGCGTATCGATGTCTCCCGTGACCGAGAGCTGGCTGTCGAGGAGGGAGTAGCCCGTACCGGCCACCTGCGGGGTAGCACCGGAACGACGCGAAAGGAGGCTCATGCGTGTCACCTGCGGAAGGAAAGCTGTCGGGCCCGCCGTCGGCCTCGGTGAACATTGGTGAGGCCTTCGCGAAGGCGCCAGCCCGGATTCATGGCGCACATGTGACGCGGCACACAGCGGAAAGATTACCGCAGGCATGTGTTGCTGAACTCGCCACATGGCACGCCATCTGCCTTATGGCGGTGTACTGAATACGATAGAAGGAAGCAGGAGACACTCAAGGAGGTCGAGCCATGCACCGCAATGTCAAAGCATTCCTATTTGCCCCCGCGTTCATCGTCGCGGCGGCGTGCAGCAAGGACAAGCCCGTGGACTCGTCGCTGAACAACGACCTCACCCTCGCCGCGCAGGCGCGGCAGACGGCGACGCTGGATTCCATCTCTGCGGCGGAGCGCGCGCGCGCTGTCGCGCCGGCGCCGCTCGTCACGGCCGGGACATCGACGCCGGCACGCCGGACCACCACGTCGTCGGCACCGCGTCGCCGGACGTCGTCGGGTTCGTCCTCGAGCGGAAGTTCCGGGTCGAGCAGCGGTTCCGTGGCATCGCAGCCGCGCGAAGTCGTGGTCAAGAACACGAAGCGTGACGCCGCGATCGGCGCCGCGGCCGGTGCGATCATCGGCGCGACGACCAGCCGCGACAAGATCAAGGGCGGCGTGATCGGCGCCGCCGCCGGCGGCATCCTCGGCGCCGTGATCGGCAACAACGTGGACAAGCACACCACGAAGGTCCCGTAAGCGACTCCCGGGACTTTCAGGCAGGGTCAAGATTGACAGGGTCGCAGCCCCGGACTAGAATTCGGGGCTGCGACGTCTACGCGCCATTCACGTGCGTAGGGGTTTTTCGTTTCTACCTCTGGAAAGGGCGTACAGATGGTCGAGATTCATCTCGAAGAAAGCGATCGCCTGGATTGGGCGCTCAAGGCGTTCAAGCGGAAGATCGCAAAGGCGGGCATCCTCAAGGACCTGCGCAAGAAGCGTTACTACGTGAAGCCCAGCGAGGCGCGCCAGCTCAAGGCCGCCGCGGCCCGTCGCCGCAGCCGCACCGAGCGCACGCGCTAATCAGTCTCGCGACTCACGGATGGCGAAAGAAGACGCGATTCAGCTCGAGGGCGCCGTCACGGAAGTGCTCCCGAACGCGACGTTCCGGGTGCAACTCACCAACGGCCACAACGTCCTGGCAACCCTTGGCGGCAACATGCGCCGCTTTCGCATCCGCGTCCTCGCGGGTGACCGGGTGACCATCGAAGTTTCTCCGTACGACCTGACCCGCGGCCGGATCACGTTCCGCCACAAGAACTAGTCGCGCCCTGCTCTCGCTGCACCCGGGCCCCCGTCTTTCGATGGGGGCTTTTTGTCGTGTGGGATGGTCTCCGTTAGCGGCTGTTGTCTTCGACCGCAGGAACGGCCGCCCAGGCGCCGGCCCCACATCCGACACCCGACATCCGACATCCCGCCGCACGCCGCACGCAAACCGGCCCTTTCCGTCGTCCCACATCCGACATCCCGCCGCACGCCGCACGCAAACCGGCCCTTTCCGTCGTCCGACATCCGATATCCGACATCCGACGTCCCGCCGCACGCAGTCCGGCCCTTTCCGTCTATGCCGTCCTCCCAACCCCAAGTCTCAACCTCCCCCGCGTCCGCACGAGCAGCATCGTTGCCACCGCGAGCAGCCCGGCCACAAATCCCCACCACAGTCCCGCCGCCCCGAGCGACGTCCGGAAGCCGAGGTAGATGCTCACGGGCATCCCCGCCAGCCAGAACCCGCACAGGTTGATCAGGAACGGCACCCGCGTGTCCCCCAGCCCGCGCAGCACCCCCGCGCACACCGCCTGGATCCCGTCGAACACCTGGAACACCCCCGCGATCGGAATGAGCACCGCCGCCAGCGCAACGACCGGCACGTCCGTCGTGTACCAACCCGCGATCGCCCTCGGCAGCAGCACCAGCAGGATCGCGGTGCAGACCATGAAGCCCGCGCCGCACACGAGCGCCGCGCGCGCGCTCTCCCGCGCACCCTCCGTGTCCCCAGCGCCCGCGGCGTGACCCACCCGCACCGCCGCCGCGGCACCTACGCCCAGCGGCACCATGAAGGTCAGGCTCGCGAGGTTGATCGCGATCTGGTGCGCCGCCATCTCCACGGTCCCGAGCATGCCCATCAACAGGCCGATCGCCGAGAACGCGGAGAACTCGAGTAGCTGCATGAAGCCGATGGGCAG
Organism: Gemmatimonadaceae bacterium; assembly: GCA_039928475.1. Lineage (GTDB taxonomy): Bacteria > Gemmatimonadota > Gemmatimonadetes > Gemmatimonadales > Gemmatimonadaceae > AG11. Next base: position 4,333 of record JBDSTA010000439.1, read on the forward strand.
TCCCATGCGCAGCATCTGCACGAGCGGCGCACGCGCAAATGACTCCCGTCGCCACGGTGTGAGCGACGACCGGAGCACCGGCCACCCGAACGCGAGCAGCGGCACGAGCATCATCCATCGCGAGATCAGCGTCGCCCACGCCGAGCCCGTCGCGCCCATCGCCGGGCTGCCGAGATGCCCGTACACGAACACCCAGTTGAGCAGCGCGTTCAGGAGGTTCGAGACGACGATCACCCCGATCAGCGCACGCGTCTTCCCGAACGCCTGCAGGCTCTGTCGCAGCACGACGAACACCAGGAAGGGAATGACCCCCGGGATCGACACGAGCACATACGACGTCGCGACCGGCACCAGCTCGGCGGGCTGGTGAAAGAGCACGAACAGCTGGCGCACCGGCAGCATCATCGCGGCGAAGACGACGCCGAGCATCCCCGCCAGCACGAAGCCGCGCTGGATGCCGAGGGCGACGCCGTCGTCGTCGCGAGCGCCGATGGCCTGCGCCACGACGGGGTCGAGCACCATGAGCGTGCCCGACGCCGGCACGACGACCGTGACGAAGAAGAGGTTGCCGAGCGCCACGGCGGCGAGCGCGGTGGACGACACGCGCCCGACCATCAGCGTGTCCACGACGCCCATGAGCATCAACCCCACCTGCGCGAGCACGATGGGAAAGGCGAGGCGCGACATCGCGGCGAGCTCGGTGCGGCGGGGCAGTGGCATCGCCTAACTTACGTGAATGAATCGCCGCACATGGAGTCTCCGCGCCGTCGTCGCCCCCCTCACGTTGTTGGTGGCCACGCACACGGCCGGTGCGCAGCACGAAGGGCACGACATGGCTGCCATGGGTGGCGACAGCGCGCGCGGCTACGCGCACGTCATGGCGCAGGCGATTCCCCTCGTCACGCGCGCGGACCCCACCGCGGGCGGAAGCGCGGCGACGCAGTTCGCCGTCACGCAGCTCCTGCTCATGGGCAAGGCGTCCTTCTGGCGCGGCCACGCTTCGGTGGACGCCGCGCTGAACGGCGAAGGCGTCACGATGAAGCACGGTGAGCTGAACACCGGCGCCTACGGCGAAGGGTTCGTCGACCGCCGGCACCCGCATACGTACGTGCACGAGCTCATGCTCTCGGCGCTGGGCAACGTCAGCGGCGCCACGTACTCGGTGAGCGCCGGCCGCGGGTTCGCATCCTTCGGCACCGACGATCCCATGATGCGCCCCCTCGTGAAGTTTCCGATCAATCATCACCTCTCGCAGATCCTCGAGCGCGCGACGATCACCGGCGCACTGCGCGCGGGGAAGGTGATCCTCGAAGGCTCGACCTTCGGCGGCGACGAGCCCTCGGAGCCGTCGTCGCTCCCGGAGGCGGATCGCTTCGGCGACTCGTGGTCCACGCGGCTCACGCTGTTGCCGCGCACGGGACTCGAGCTCCAGGGCAGCTACGCGCGCGTCGCCTCGCCCGAGCAGCCCACCGGCTTCGGGCTCGACCAGCGCAAGCAGAGCTACTCGGCGCGCGGCATCTCGTCCGACGGCATGCGCTACGCGCTCGCCGAGTGGGCGCGCACGGTGGAGCGCGATCACGATCGCGACCAGGCAATCTTCGGCTACGAGTCGGTACTCGTGGAGGGCGCGCTGCACGCAGGCCCCCTCAAGGTCGCGCTGCGACTCGAGCAGACGGAGCGGCCCGAGGAGGAGCGTCTCGCCGATCCGTCACGGACCCCTCGCCCGAGCACCGACCTGAGCATCAACGGCATCACGCGCTGGCGGGTCGGCACCCTGGGCGTGGGCGCCCCGCGAGTGACGGCCGGCTGGCTGTCCGGGTTTCCCTTCGTGGAGGGTGCGATCCTCCATGCCGCGTCCCGGGATGCCCGCTCACTCTTCACCCCTCAGCGGCTCTACGGGACGTCGCATTTCTGGATGCTCACCGCCGGAGTCCGCCTGCGTGCTGGCGATCCGCACGCACGCATGGGCCGCTATGGGGTAGCACTACCTGCCGGGCCGGCCATCGGGACGATGGCCCATTAGGTGTCTATCTACCGAAGCCCCTCACCCCGACCCGATTCGATGCGCATTCGATTACTCCTGCTCGCGCTCGTCGCCACAGCGGCGTGCGGCTCGACCGATGGGCCCACGCAGGTGCAGCAGACACCATGCACGACGCTGCCGACCATGTGCGTCCTCGGCCGGGGCGACTTCAAGCCCGTGCGCACCACGGGCGAGATCTTCGTGCGCGGCAACACGGCGTACACGACGACGTGGGGCAACACGACGGCGCAGGCGAGCGCGTTCTACATCTGGGACGTCTCGGCCGACGTGCCGAAGCTCGTGGACTCCGTCCGCGTGGACAACGCGACCACGCTCGGCGACGTCGCCGTCAGCGACGACGGCAGCCTCCTCGTGGTCGCAACGGAGCGCTCGAACGGATCGCTGGTCACCTACAGCCTCGCCGATCCGCGCAAGCCCGTGCTCGTGTCGCGCTTCATCAACAGCGTGACCACGCTCGGTGTGCATACCGCGGAGATCGGCCGCGTGAACGGGAAGCTCTACGCGTTCCTCTCGGTGGATCCGGGCGGCACGACGGGCGCCCAGCTCTCGATCGTCGACCTCAGCACGCCATCCACCCCCGTGCAGGTGTTCACGCAGGTGATTGGCCGGCCCTATGTGCACGACACCTTCGTGCGCGACGGACTGCTCTTCCTCGCGCTGTGGAACGACGGCGTCGCCATCTGGGACATCGGCGGCGGCGGGAAGGGCGGCACGGTCGCGAAGCCGGTTGAGATCGGCCGCGTGGCCACGGCCAACGGCGAGGTCCACAATGTCTGGTGGATGAAGGACCCCGTCACCGGCAGCAACAAGTACGCGTTCATCGGCGAGGAGGGACCCGGTTCCGTCGGTGTCTCCTCGGTGGGAGACGTACACGTCGTCGACGTGTCGAACATGGCGGCGCCGAAGGAAGTGGCATTCTACACCGTAGCCGGGGCGGGGACGCACAACTTCTCGGTGGACGAGGCCAACGGCATCCTCTACGCGGCCTACTACAACGGCGGCGTCCGCGCGCTCGACGTCCGGGGCGATCTCGGCACCTGTACTGCCGCGCAGATGTCGACCCCGGCGGGAACCAGTACCCCGCTCTGCGACTTGAGAAAGATGAGCCGCGAGATAGGCATCGGTTTACTGAACCAGGGCAACCAAGTGTACGTCTGGGGCGTCCAATACCTTGGCGGCGCAGTCTATGCTTCCGACATGGTCAACGGGATCTGGAAACTGAAGCCCGCCGCCCGCCCGTAGGGCAGATTCGCTAGATTGATGTGCCCGGCGTCCGCCCGCGACGCCGGTTCTCCTTTCCGAGGGTCGTCTTGATGCTCCGCCCCCGCACGGCAGCCGTCGCTTCGCTGCTGCTTCTCCCGATGGCTGCCGGAGGGTTCCTCCTCCAGAGCGCGCCCAGCCGGTCAACGCCCAAGCTGTTCGACCAGGTGCTCTCCATCGTGGCGAACCGCTACGTGGATTCGCTCCAGGGCGGCGCCATCTTCGAGAAGGCGGCGAAGGGACTCGTGCGCGAGCTCAACGACCCGTACAGCGAGCTCCTGGCGCCCAAGGCGAACGAGGAGTTCAACCGCTCCGTGGGCGGCCGCTACGGCGGCGTCGGCATGCTGCTCGAGGAGCAGAAGAACAGCGGCGCCACGCGCATCGTCGTGGCGCGCGTGTTCCCGCACACGCCGGCGGAAGAGGGCGGCGTGCAGGAGGGCGACGTCATCGTCAAGGTCGACACCATGCCGGTGGCCGGCGACATCAAGATCGACAACGTCTCCAACGCGCTGCGCGGCCCCATCGGCACGCAGGTGAACGTGGTCTACGCGCGCCCCGGCGTCGTCGACCCCATCAAGCTGTCCTTCAAGCGCGCGCAGATCCACGTCCCGGCGGTCGCGTACTCCACGCTGGTCGGTGACCACGTCGGCTACATCCCGCTCCAGACGTTCAACGAGAACACGGCCGAGGAAGTCACCGCGGCCGCGACGAAGCTGATGAACGACGGCGCGAAGAGCCTCGTGCTCGACCTCCGCGAGAACGGCGGCGGCATCGTCGAGCAGTCGCTCGCGGTGAGCTCGCTCTTCCTCAAGGACAACCAGCCCATCGTAATGGTGAAGGGCCGCAACACGCCCGACGAGACGGCGCGCGCGACCGACGAGCATCTCGCATCACAGCTGCCCCTCGTCATCCTCACGGACGGCGGCACGGCTTCCGCGAGCGAGATCGTCGCGGGCGCGCTCCAGGATCACGATCGCGCGCTCGTCCTCGGCACCACGAGCTTCGGCAAGGGACTCGTGCAGAGCCTCTTCCCGCTCGACGGCGGCTACGCGCTCAAGATCACGACGGGCAAGTGGTACACGCCGAGCGGCCGCAGCATTCACCGCGAGCGCAAGCTGCTGCCTGACGGACGCTTCGTGGAGACGAAGCCGGACTCGCTCGAGACCGAGGCCGATCGCAAGGCGAAGCCGAAGTTCCGCTCCGACGCCGGCCGCACGATCTACGGTGGCGGCGGCATCACGCCGGACATCATCGTCGCGGACGACACGCTCTCCACGGCGGAGCAGGAGTTCTACCGCGCGATGGCGCCGAAGGCGCAGGCGTTCATCACGACGCTCAACCAGTACTCGTTCGAGCTGAAGGGAAGCCCGAAGGACTTCACGATCCAGCCGGCATGGCGTACGGAGCTGCGTCGTCGTCTCACCGCAGCGGGAGTCGTGATCGAGCCGAAGCACGAGCCCGTCGCCACGAAGCTCCTCGACCGCGAGCTCGATCGTCGCGTCGCGCGCCTCGTGCTCGGCGACGCGGGCGCGAAGATCCGGGGCCTCGCCGAGGATCACCAGCTCTCGCGCGCCGTGCAGCTGCTCTCGACGTCGCGCAGCCAGGAGGCGCTGCTCGCGTCCGCGGCCTCCGCGTCGAGCTCCTCACAGGTGCCACCGAAGGTCAAGCCGTAGCATCGCGTGGGCTCCGAGGCCAGGACGACACTGACGCTGGGCCGGCAGCAGTTTGCCGGCACGGCGCACCTGGATTCCGACGAGCTCCAGTTTCGTGGTGAGGCGAAGCTGCGCATTCCGCTGCGCAGCGTGGTGATGGGCCAGGCGCCGGCGGGCGCGCCGACGGTGCTCTATCGCGTTGTGAAGGCGACGCAGCCGCGCGAGCTCGTGGCGCGCAGGAAGGCCATCGCTCCCAATGGCGCCATCTGGGTCGTGCATCCGCGCGGCGTCGCATCAGTCGCCGATACGGTCGTCTTCGCGGCGGCGACCGACGCGGGGCTCACCTGCACGAAGGCCTGCCGCTTTTCCGACACCGACACGGCGGAGAAGCTGGTGATTCCCAGCGCGGCGCGTTGACCGAGCCCGTCGAGCACCCGATCGTCGTCCCGCGCACCGCGCGGTACTACACACTTGGGCCGACGCATGGCTTCCCGCGCGAGCTGTGGTTCGTGGTGCATGGCTACGGCCAGCTCGCGCGCCGCTTCATCCAGGACTTTGCGCCGCTCGACGACGGCACGCGCCTGATTGTCGCGCCGGAAGCGCTGTCGCGGTATTACATCGACTCCATCCCCGAGCGGCGGAAGCAGAAGGAGCCGCGCGTGGGCGCCACGTGGATGACTCGCGAGTTCCGCGACGCCGAGATGGCGGACTATGTCAGCTATCTCGACAAGGTTGCGCACGAGATCAGGCATCAGCTGAGTGGCGCGTCACCGCGCATCGTCGTCGTCGGCTTCAGCCAGGGCGCCGCGACCGTGAGCCGCTGGCTCGCTGCGAGTGGTGTGCGCGCCGAGCAGCTCGTGCTGTGGGGCGGGCTGATCCCGCCAGAGCTCGACCTCGCCGCGTGGGCCGAGCGGCTGCAGGGTGCCGCGATCACGATCGTCGCCGGCGACCAGGACGAGTACGTGACCACGAAGGTCGTCGCGGCGGAGGGTGAGCGCCTGTCGTCGTCCGGCGTGAAGTTCTCGGCGATGCGTTACGACGGCGGGCACGTGATCGAGCGCGCGGCGCTCGAGGAGCTCGCGGCGGGCTTCAGCGGGAAATGATGCGCGACTAGCGGTTGCCGTCGCGGAAGCGCTCGATCTCGCGGCGGTCGCGCTTCGTCGGGCGTCCCTTCTCCTCGAACACGAACGCTGCCGGCGCCATGCGCAGCTGCTCCGCGAGCTTCTCCCGCGCGACCCGGCTCGCTTCCGTCTCTTCATAGAGCGTTGCCGCGACGGACGCCGGTCCGCGCCGCTCCGAGAGTGCGCGGACCATGATCGCGTGTTCGTAGGGGCCGAGGCGCACGCGCACCTCATCGCCGACCCCGATCATCTTGGCCGGCTTCACGGTGTCGCCGTTGACCGACACCTTGCCGCCGCCGATCGCATCGGCGGCGAGCGATCGCGTCTTGAAGAAGCGGGCCGCCCAGAGCCACTTGTCGATGCGGACGCG
>JBDSTA010000440.1:0-7446 GCA_039928475.1 Gemmatimonadaceae bacterium
CGCATGCGGCGCGGACCGATCGCACGGTCGTGCTCTTTCCATCGGCGCTCGCATTTGGCGTGGTGCGCGCGGCGCTGAAGGGGCGCGACGACGTCCGGTGCGGCGTGCAGAACGTGCACTTCGAGGAGAAGGGCGCGTTCACGGGCGAGACGTCCGCGGCGATGGCGGCCGATGCCGGCGCGGGCTACGTGCTCGTCGGGCACTCGGAGCGCAGGCACGTATTCGGTGAAACGGACGCGGAGTGCGCGCGCAAGTGCGCGAAGGTCGTGGAGCACGGGATGGTGACCGTGCTGTGCGTGGGCGAGAAGATCGAGCAGCGCGAGCGCGGGGAGACGGAGCACGTCGTGCTGCACCAGCTTCGCACGGGCCTGTCCGCGCTCTCACACGATCAGGTACTGGGCGCCATCGTCGCGTACGAGCCGGTGTGGGCCATTGGTACGGGACGCACTGCGACGCCCGAGGATGCCGCTGCCGTGCACCGCGTGATTCGCGCAGCGCTCGTCGAGATGGTGGGACCGCGCGCGAGCGAGATCCCGATTCTCTACGGCGGCAGCGTGACGCCGGCGAATGCGACGTCGCTGCTGGCGGCCGACCAGGTGGACGGCCTGCTGGTGGGAGGGGCGAGTCTCGACCCCGCCAACTGGGCAGCGATTTGCGCCGCCTGAGCTTCCTCGCCGGCGCGCTGTTGTGCGGCGCCGCACTGCAGGCGAGCGCGCAGGGAGGGGCGGTCACGGGCGTCGTGCGCGAGGACTCGACCAACCGTCCGGTCGCGGGGGCGGAAGTCGTCATCGAGAAGTTGCGGCGGCAGACGACCACGGACGGGGAAGGGAAGTACCTGCTCGGCGACCTGCCGGCCGGCACGCAGGTGATGCTCGTGCGGCGCATCGGCTACCAGCCGGCGAGTGCGATCGCCGTGGTCAATCGTGGCGAGACGCGCACGAAGGACGTGACGCTGACGCGCACCGCGGCGCAGCTCGACACGGTGAAGGTCGTTGACCGGACGAAGTCGCTCGGCATCGGGCTCGCGGGGTACGAGGATCGGCGGCGCCTGGGATTTGGCCATTTCATCGACTCGACCTTCCTCTCGAACAACGAGCATCGGCTCCTGGGCGACGTGATGCGCGAGATCTCCGGCGTCTCGCTGCGAAATCCGCCGTTCTGCGGGCAGCCCTATGGCACGACCGTCAGCGAGCGTCGCATGGTCCGCCGGATCAACTGCGTCTCCGCGCGGCATTACCTGGTGATGACCACGGCGGCGGACTGCGCGATCCAGATCATGGTGGACGGAAACGTATTCGTGCCCGGCCGGCGGATCGATACGGATGAGCCTCCGCGCGACCCGTCCAACGACTGGACGACGACGTACGACATCTCGAATTTCGCGATCAGCGATCTCATCGCGGCAGAGGTGTACCGGCGCAGCGCGGATGTGCCGATGGAGTATCGGGGCTACGGGACCGACTGCGGTCTCGTGCTCCTGTGGACGCGTCGCGGACGGCGCTGACCCGGGCGGGTTGACGAATGGGCTAACTCCCGTGATATTTGGAGGTTAGCCTCAGCAACCTCACTTGAACCTGTCGCACCGCGATGTTCACGTTTCTCCTCATCCTGCTCATCCTCGACAGCCTCGTGCTGATCGCCGCCATCCTGCTCCAGAGCGGCAAGGGCAGTGGCCTCGCCTCCAGCTTCGGCGGCGTGAGCAGCTCGGCGGATTCGCTGCTTGGCACGCGCCAGGCCGGCAACCTGCTGAGCCGCACCGGTTGGTGGAGCGGCGCGGTGTTCCTGTTCCTGGCATACGTGCTGTCGCTGTCGTCCACGCGCCAGCGCACGCCGAAGTCGGTGCTCGACCAGGCGTTCACGCAGCCGGCGGCGCCCACGGCGCCCGCGACCACGCCCGCCGGTGCTAGCGCTCCTGCCGGCGTGAACCTCACGCCTGCGGCACCGAACACGGCTCCCGCGGGCACGGCCCCGGCGACGCCGGCCCCCGCCAAGCCATAACGCCGGTGACGGAACGCGTTCCGGCGCCGGGGTTCCTCCTCCTCGAGGATGGAGCCCTGTTTCGTGGTGTGCTCCACGGTGTGCTCACCACGACCGTCGCCGAGGTCGTCTTCACCACGAACATGAGCGGGTACCAGGAGGTCTTCACTGACCCCTCGTATCGTGGCCAGATCGTCGTGATGACCGCGCCCATGATCGGCAATTACGGGGTGAATCCGGCCGATCTGGAGTCGGGTTCCGCGCAGGTGGCTGGCGTGGTCGTGCGCGAGATGGCGCGGACGTACTCGAACTGGCGCGCCGAGGGCGACCTGCCGTCGTATCTCGATGCCGCGCAAATTCCCGTGCTGGAAGGCGTTGACACGCGTCGGCTCACCCGCCACCTCAGAACGGTGGGCGTGATGCGCGGCGTCATCGCCGCGGGAGTGGAGCCAACCGCGGAGGTGCTCGCCGCGCTCGAGGCATGCCCGTCCATGGAGGGGCTCGACCTCGCGTCGCGCGTCACCACGGCGGAGCCGTATGCATGGGGGAACCCGCAGGCGCCGCACCACATCGTCGCCTACGACTTCGGCATCAAGCGCAACATCCTGCGCCTCTTCGACGATGCGGGCTGCCGCGTGACCGTCGTGCCGGCGCAGACGGCGCCGGAGGCAGTGCTCGAGATGGCGCCGGACGGCGTGTTTCTCTCCAACGGACCTGGCGACCCGGATGCCATCGCGTATGCGCCGGACACCATCCGCGCGCTCGCCACGGAGACGCCCATTTTCGGCATCTGCTTGGGGCATCAGCTCTTGGGGCTCACGTTCGGTGCGGAAACGGCCAAGATGCCGTACGGCCACCGCGGCGGAAATCACCCCGTTCGCGAGCTCGAGACCGGGCGGATCCTCATCACGTCGCAGAATCACGGCTTCGCCGTCCAGGGCACGGAAGAGTCGATTCCCGGGGCACCGGCGCTCGAGGTCACGCACGTGAACCTCAATGACGGCACCGTCGAGGGGCTTCGGCACCGCGAATTGCCCGTCTTCGGCGTTCAGTACCACCCGGAGGCGGCTCCCGGGCCGCATGACGGCCGCCCGCTCTTCGAACAGTTCATGGAAACCGTTCGCAAGTCGCGTCGCTGAAGTGCTTTAAGCTCTTGACACACAAGAGTTAACGCGGATAAGTTCGATCAGCTTGCACCCCCCTCCGCTGCCCGTTCAGAGGCACTTCTCATGACGAAAGCTGATCTGGTCGAGCGAGTAACCGCCCAGATTTCCCGCACTGCCGGTCCGATGATCTCCAAAAAGGACTGTGCGCGCGTCGTTGACTCGTTCCTCGACGCGATAAAGGATGCGTTGCAGGAGCAGAGAAACATTGAAGTGCGCGGCTTTGGCACCTTCAAGATCCGGCATCGGAAGACCCGCATGGCGCGCAACCCGCGCACGGGTTCCCCGGTGGAGGTCTCGGCGCGTCCCGTGCCGGTCTTCAAGCCGAGCAAGGAGCTTCGCGCGATGGTCGCAAACATTTCCATCGAGGATCTCGCGCACGAGAGCGAGTACGAAGAGACGGACGCGTAACCGCTTTCATGGTGGATGGTTGGGCCCCCGCTTCACGAGCGGGGGCCCTTCTTTTTTCGCGCGGAACTTTCGCGGCTGCACCCGCTACTGTACCATGCATACATGAGTGTCACCGTCCTCCTCTTCGCGTCCTATGCCGATGCCTTCGGTGCACCCAGCATCGAGCTCGACCTGCGTCCCGAGGCGACGGTGGCCGACGTGCTCACGGAAGTGGCTCGTCACCCCGCAGCGCGCCAGTTGCCGCCGAGGCCGCTCGTCGCCGTGAACCAGCGCTATGCGTCGGCGACGACGAGCGTACGAGATGGAGACGAAGTCGCCCTCATTCCACCGGTCGCCGGCGGATGACGACCACCGGGCGGCTGACGCGCGACACGATCGACGCCTCGGCCCTGGTGCGCGAGGTGGCCGGCCCTTCACGCGGCGCCATCATCCTCTTCCTGGGCGTCGTTCGCGAATTGAACGAAGGGCGCGGCGTAACTGGAATCGAGTACAGCGCTTACGAGGGCATGGCCGCCATGGAACTGCGGGTCATCGCGGACGAGGCGGGCGGGCGATTCGACGCGTCGTCGGTGGCGATCGTGCACCGCCTGGGCGAGCTCTCGCTCGAAGAGGTCAGCGTCGGCATCGCAGTCGCGCACGGGCACCGGGGCGAGGCGTACGAGGTCTCGCGCTGGGTGATCGAGGAGCTGAAGCGGCGCGTCCCCATCTGGAAGCGCGAGCACTACGTGGACGGGACGCGCGAGTGGGTCGACCCGACGGGCCGGCGCACCGAGGGGGCTACGGCATGAGCATCCTTCGCGACCAGTTCGGCCGGCAGATCGAGTACCTGCGCATCTCGGTGACGGACCGGTGCAACTTCCGCTGCCGCTACTGCATGCCCCTGGAGGGACTGCCGTGGCTGCCGAAGGCGGACATCCTCTCCTACGAGGAGATTCGCGAGGTGGTGGGGCAGCTCGCTCCGCTGGGCTTGCGCAGGGTGCGCATCACGGGCGGTGAGCCGACGATTCGTCCGCAGCTCGCCACGCTCGTCGGCTTCCTGCGTGGCATCGCCGATGTCGAGGACATCGCGCTCTCGACGAATGGCGTGAAGCTCCCGGAGCTCGCGGCCCCGCTGGCCGACGCGGGGCTGGACCGCGTGAACATCTCCGCGGACAGCCTTCGTCCCGAACGCATCGTCGCCATCGCTCGGCGTGACCTCGGTTTTGATCCAGTCACCGCTGCGCGCGCCGCACAGGCCGCCGGTCTTGCGCCCATCAAGCTCAACGTCGTCGTCATGCGCGGCGTGAACGACGACGAGGTCGTGGACTTCGCCCGCCTCACGCTCGACAATCCATGGCACGTGCGCTTCATCGAGTTGATGCCCGTGGGTGCGCTCGAGCCCATGACGGATGAGCACGTGGTGCCGAGCGATGAAGTGCTCTCGCGCATCGCGGACGCACTTGGACCGTTGGTTGCGACTTCCGGTCCGGCGCGCGGCAATGGCCCCGCCGCGTACCACGCGCTCGAGGGCGCCGTGGGGACGATCGGCGTCATCACGCCGATGACGCACACCTACTGCGGCACCTGCAACCGCGTGCGGCTCACCGCGGACGGCCGGCTGCGGACGTGCCTGTTCGGCGACCACGAGGTGGATCTTCGCGGACCGCTGCGTCGCGGCGAGGCACTCGCGCCCTATGTCGCGCAGGCGCTCGCCGAGAAGCCGGAGGCGCACGCGCTGTTGTCGCGTCGCGTCGGCGGACTGCATGCACTGTCGCAGGTCGGAGGGTAGCGTCGCCACGGCGCTGCGATACTTTTCAGGTCTGTACGAGCGCTTCTGTTCTTCGCAGCCATCACCTTCTTCAGACATACGTTCTCATGGTCAATAAGATCACCGTCGTCGGGGCCGGCAACGTCGGCGCGACGACCGCCCAGCGCGTCGCGGAGAAGGAGCTTGCGCGCACCGTCGTCATGGTGGACGTCGCCGAGGGCATTCCACAGGGCAAGGGACTCGACCAGTGGCAGAGCGCGCCCATCGAGCTCTACGACTCGCGCATCATCGGCACCAACGGCTACGACGAGACGAAGGACTCGGACATCGTCATCATCACGGCCGGCATCGCGCGCAAGCCGGGCATGTCGCGCGACGACCTGCTGAACACGAACGCCGGCATCGTGAAGTCGGTGTCCGAGCAGATCGCGAAGTCGTCGCCGAACGCCATCATCATCGTCGTGAGCAACCCGCTCGACGTGATGTGCTACGTCGCGAAGGAGGCTTCCGGCTTCCCGCGCGAGCGCGTGCTCGGCATGGCCGGTGTGCTGGACACCGCGCGCTACCGCGCGTTCCTCGCCGAGTCGCTCGACGTGTCGGTGCGCGACATCCAGGCGATGGTGCTCGGCGGACACGGCGACACGATGGTGCCGCTCATCTCGTACACGAGCGTGAGCGGCATCCCCATCACGCAGCTGATGGCGAAGGACGTGCTCGATGCAATCGTGACGCGCACGCGGAACGGCGGCGCCGAGATCGTGAAGCACCTGAAGACGGGTTCGGCGTACTACGCGCCGTCGGCCGGCGCGGTGCAGATGGCGGAGGCGATCGTGAACGACCAGCGTCGCATCCTGCCGTGCGCGGCGTGGCTCGAGGGCGAGTACGGCATGAAGGGCCTGTTCCTCGGCGTGCCCTGCAAGCTCGGCAAGAACGGCCTCGAGAAGATCATCGAGGTGGAGCTCACGGCGGACGAGCGTGCGGCGCTCGAGAAGAGCGCGGACGCGGTTCGCGAGCCGATGTCCGCCATCAAGCTCTAGTCCCGCCGCGATGTGGCTGTTGACGTTCTATCGCTCGACGATCGGCAAGAAGGTGATCATGGCGGTGACGGGCCTCGCGCTCGTCATCTTCGTGATCGGTCACATGGCCGGCAATCTCCAGGTCTTCATCGGCTCGGCGAAGATGAATGCCTATGCGGCCTTCCTGAAGAGCACGGGTGAGTTGCTGTGGATCGCGCGCCTCGGGCTGCTCGGGGCGGTAATCCTGCATATCACGATGGCGCTCCAGCTCACGCGCATCGCATCGCGCGCGCGTCCCGTGGAGTACCAGAAGCGGCAGCCGCAGGTGAGCACGCTCGCCTCGCGCACCATGCGCTGGGGCGGCGTGCTGCTGCTCGCCTTCATCGTCTTCCACATCCTGCACTTCACCACGGGCACCGTGTTTCCCGTGGCGAGCTCTCAGGGCACGACGTTCAGCCACACCGATGTCTACGGCAACGTGATCAGTGCGTTCCGGGTGTGGTGGGTGACGGCGTTCTACGTGGTCGCGATGCTGTTCCTCATGCTTCACCTCTTCCACGGCGCGTGGAGCTCGATGCGGACGCTCGGGCTCAGCAAGCCGTCGCAGCATCCGCTGCACCGGCGCATCTCCACGGCCATCGCGCTCGTGGTATGGCTCGGCTTCACGGCCGTGCCGGTCGCGGTGTTCCTGGGAGTGATCAACTAGATGACGCTCGAGCTCATCAGCCGGATCCCGGCGGGGCCGCTCGCGGACAAGTGGGACAAGCACCGCTTCGACATGAAGCTCGTGAATCCCGCCAACAAGCGGAAATACACCGTGCTCGTGGTGGGGTCTGGGCTCGCCGGTGCTTCGGCCGCCGCGACCTTCAGCGAGCTCGGATACAACGTTCGGTGCTATTGCTACCAGGACTCGCCGCGGCGCGCGCACTCGATCGCGGCGCAGGGTGGCATCAATGCAGCGAAGAACTACCAGAACGACGGCGACAGCGTTCAGCGCCTGTTCTACGACACCATCAAGGGCGGCGACTTCCGCTCGCGCGAGGGCAATGTCTACCGCCTCGCGCAGATTAGCCGGAACATCATCGACCAATGCGTCGCGCAGGGTGTGCCCTTCGCGCGCGAGTACGGTGGC
>JBDSTA010000441.1:0-1906 GCA_039928475.1 Gemmatimonadaceae bacterium
CGGTCCCGCAGGTGACGACGGTGAGCGAGGGCGCGATCTTCTTCGCGAGTCCCTTCAGCACGGAACCCGGCCCCATCTCCACATACAGCGCGTCGGGATGGACGGCCGCGATGGCCTCGAGCTCCCGTGTCCATTGCACCGGAGACGTCAGCTGCTCCACGAGCAGCCTGCGTGCAAGTGCTGCGTCGGTAACGGGTTGCGCGTTGACGTTTGCGTATACTGTGAAGCGTGGATCGGCGAGGTGCGCCATGTCCAGCGCACCCGTGAGCCCGGCCGCTGCCTCCGCCATGAGGGGCGAATGGAACGCACCGCTCACGTTCAGGCGAATCGCGCGCTTGGCGCCGTGCTCCCTGGCGAGCACCATCGCGCGCTCGACCGCCGGGAGCTCCCCGCTGATCACGAGCTGGCCCGGCGAGTTGAAGTTGGCCGGCACGACCACGCCATCACTCGCAGCGAGGGTGCACAGCTCGTCGCCCGACACGTCCATGTCGCCGAGGATGGCTGCCATGGCCCCGGGCCGCTTCGTCCCCGCATCGAACATCAGCTCGCCACGCTTCCGCACGAGAGCGACCGCCTCGGGCAGGGCGAGGGCGTCGGCCGAGTGGTAGGCGGTGAACTCGCCGAGGGAGTGGCCCGCGGCGGCCACCACCTGGGCGCCGACCTCGTCACGCACCACCGCCCAGACGGCCGCCCCGTGCACCAGCAGCGCCGGCTGTGCGTTGCGCGTTTCCGTGAGCGTCTCGGCCGGACCGCTGAAGCACAGCTCGGCCAGGTCGAAGCCGAGGGCCTCGTTGGCTGCGTCGAACACCGCGCGCGCAGCCGGATGCGCCGCCGCGAGATCGGCACCCATGCCGGGCGCCTGCGAACCCTGACCTGGAAACAGCAGAACGAGTTCGCGCATGCTAGAAGCGCACGACCATGGAGCCCCACGTGAAACCGGCGCCGAAGGCGACGAGCAATGCTGTCGTGCCCTCCTTGACGCGTCCAGACTCCACGGCCTCGTCCAGTGCGATGGGAATGGACGCCGACGACGTGTTCCCGTAGCGGTCCACGTTCACGAAGACCTTCTCCATCGGGATGTTCGCGTACTTCGCCGTGGATTCGATGATGCGCTCGTTCGCCTGGTGCGGGATGAGGATGTCGATGTCCTCGCCGCGCAGCTTCGCGCCGTCGAGTGCGCGGTCGCAGGCCTCGCTCATGGACCGTACGGCGTGCTTGAACGTCTCACGGCCCGCCATGCGCACGAAGCTCGAGCGATCGGCGAGGACTTCCTCGCTGTACGGGATCCTCGCCCCGCCCGCGGGGCGCCACAGCAGCTCTGCGAGCGTGCCGTCGCTCCGCATGAAGGTGCTCAGGATGCCCTTCGTGGCGTTCGCCTTGTTGCGCTTGAGGACCACGGCGCCGGCGCCGTCGCCGAAGAGCACGCAGGTGGAACGATCCTGCCAGTCCACGATGGCGCTCATCTTCTCCGAGCCCACGACGAGCGCCGTCTGGCTCGCGCCGGAGTGCATCAGTCCCTCGGCCACGGTCATCCCGTAGATCCAGCCCGTGCACGCGGCCGACAGGTCGAAGGCCGCGGCGCGCGTGGCACCCAGGTCCGCCTGGAGGTCCACCGCTGTTGCGGGCAGGAGCCGGTCGGCGGTCGCGGTGCTGAGGATGATCGTGTCGATCTCGCCGGGGGAGACGCCCGCGCGCGCCATGGCCTGGCGCGACGCCTCGGCGGCCATGGTGCACGTCGTCTCGTTCGCGGCGGCGATGTGGCGCTGCACGATGCCCGTGCGCTCCACGATCCAGTCGTGGTCCGTCTCGATGCCGATGGCCGCGAAGTCATGGTTCGTCATGATCTTCGGCGGAATGCCTCGCCCCGTTCCCGCGACGTACGCGACAGGGCGCTTCATGCGGCGCT
>JBDSTA010000442.1:0-2459 GCA_039928475.1 Gemmatimonadaceae bacterium
GATGGGTGCGATCGGGATTCGTCGTGAACGCATCCAGCCAGACGATGCGCGCGGCGAGGTCGGGTGCGACGAGCTCGCCCGCCGCCGCGGGATCGAAGTTGAATGCACCTTCGAGGTAGCGCAGCCCGACGTTGGTGCCGTGGCTGCGGCGCAGCAGCTCCTGGATCTCCGGATCTGGCTCGCTCCGGCCAAAGCGCGACGACACGTCGACGACGGCGAGGTCGGGAATGGGGAGGCCGAGCGTGCGCGCGATGCCGCCGACCACCAGCTCGGCGATGAGGACCTTGGCACCCTGCCCTGCGCCGCGAAACTTGACGACGAAGAGGCCGCCGTCCTCCGTGTCCACGACCGCGGGCAGTGAGCCGCCCTCGCGGAGTGGCTGGATGTAACGCGACGCGGCGTGGCGGGCGATCAACGGCAATGTGCGGCGGTTGGGGAGTCCATCAGGCGGGCGCGACGTCGGACACGGCGTCACGGCGGTCGCCCTGATGTGGTGGCGATGAGATCACGAGGAAGCGGACATCCTCGGTGGTCTCGTTCCGCGCCTGATGCGCGAGTCCCTGCTTGATCTCGATGCCGAGGCCGGCGGGCAACTCGTGCTCCGCGCCCTCGACCTCCATCATGAGCGTGCCGCTGAGGACGTAGAAGAACTGTCGCGCGCGTGTGTGCCAGTGCTTCACCTCGCTCGTGCCGGGCGGCATGCGTTCCTCGATGACGCTGAGGCCCTGCGCGCGCACGAGATGCCATCCGTCGCACGTGCCGCCCCAGGAGTAGTGATCCGCGTTGGCGGTCGAGATGGGCATCGTCATCATGCGCGCGTGCTCTCCTGGGAGTGATGAAGCAAGATGGGCGCGCCGGCCCGTAGCGACCAGTCTCGGCGACGTCGAAAATGGCCAAAAAGCGTCAGCCGTCGCTCATATGTAGGTCCGCGGGCGTTGAAATGCGCCACGAGACGCTATCTAAAGCGTTGTGCAATATAGGTTTAGCGGCATATCGACCGCGTTGACTTGGGCGGTATAACCGACTACTTTACTCTGATATCGTTTTGCCCAATACGTCGGGAGATTCATTGACATGAGCTCGTCCATCGATTCGCTGGTCAACCGCGAATACCAATATGGCTTCGTCACCGAAGTCGAGGCGGACACGCTCCCCCCGGGGTTGAGCGAGGACGTCATCCGGCTCATCTCGGGAAAGAAGGACGAACCCGCGTGGTTGCTCGACTGGCGCCTCAAGGCGTATCGTCGCTGGCTCACGATGAAGGAGCCGCACTGGCCGAACGTCTCGTACGAGCCGATCGACTATCAGGGTCAGTCCTACTATTCGGCGCCGAAGTCCGTCACGCCACTGCAGTCGCTCGATGACGTGGACCCGGAGCTGCTGCGAACGTACGAGAAGCTGGGCATCCCGCTCAACGAGCAGAAGTTCCTGTCGGGCGTGGCGGTGGACGCCATCTTCGACTCGGTGAGCGTCGGGACCACGATGAAGAAGGAGCTCGGCGAGCTCGGGATCATCTTCTGCTCGCTCGGCGAGGCGGTGCGCGAGCACCCGGAGCTCGTGCGGAAGTATCTGGGCTCCGTCGTGCCCTATTCGGACAACTTCTTCGCGGCGCTCAACTCCGCGGTGTTCTCCGAGGGATCGTTCGTGTACGTGCCCAAGGGGGTGCGCTGCCCGATGGAGCTGTCCACGTACTTCCGCATCAACGCAGAGGGCACCGGACAGTTCGAGCGCACGCTGATCGTGGCTGACGAGGGATCGTACGTGAGCTACCTCGAGGGGTGCACGGCACCGAAGCGCTCGACGTCGCAGCTGCACGCCGCGGTGGTGGAGCTTGTCGCACTGAAGGACGCGACGATCAAGTACAGCACGGTGCAGAACTGGTACGCCGGCGACAAGGAAGGGAAGGGCGGCATCTACAACTTCGTGACGAAGCGCGGCAAGTGCGCCGGCGCGAACTCGAAGATCTCCTGGACGCAGGTGGAAACCGGATCGGCGATCACGTGGAAGTATCCCAGCGTGATCCTGCAGGGCGACAACAGCACCGGCGAGTTCTACAGCGTGGCGGTGGTGAACAACCGCCAGCAGGCCGACACGGGCACGAAGATGATCCACATCGGCCGCAACACGAAGTCGAACATCGTGAGCAAGGGCATCAGCGCGGGCCACGGGCAGAACAGCTACCGCGGTCGCGTGCAGGTGCTCCCCAAGGCGGAGAACGCGCGCAACTACACGCAGTGCGACTCCATGCTCGTGGGGAACCAGTGCGGCGCGCACACGTTTCCTTACATCGAGGTCGGCAACAACACGGCGCAGGTGGAGCACGAGGCCTCGACGAGCAAGATCGGCGAGGACCAGATCTTCTACCTGAAGCAGCGCGGCCTCAGCGCCGAGCAGGCCGTGTCGATGATCGTGTCGGGCTTCTGCAAGGAAGTGTTCAAGGAGCTGCCCATGGAGTTCGC
>JBDSTA010000443.1:0-6105 GCA_039928475.1 Gemmatimonadaceae bacterium
CTCGGCTCCTTCTGGGAAAAGCTCGTCCAGCCGCAGGTGTTCGCCATCATGCTCGCGCGCTACGGCGGCACGGAGGTGGTGAACGAGTCGCCGCGCGCGAGCGACAAGATCGCGAATGGACAGTGCATCTTCGTCGAGCGGAATGCGTACGTCGCGATCGGCGGCCACGGTGCCGTACGTGACAAGGTGGCCGAGGACCTCGCGCTGGCGCAGCTGTACTTCACGACGGGGCGTCGCGCGTGCCTCGTGCTGGGGCTCGACCAGCTGTCCACGCGCATGTACACGTCGCTGCGCCAGCTCGTGGAAGGGTGGGGCAAGAACATCTACGCGAGCGGGCGCGATACAGTGCCCTTCGGCCGCGTGGGGCGCTTCCTCTTTCCCGTGCTGCTGCTCGTACCGGCTCTCACGGGCGTCGTGCCGCCGGTCCTCGTTGGGCTCTCGCTGCTCGGCGTGTTCGGTCCGTCGGTATTGCTCTGGGCGTCCCTCGTGACGGCGACGAACACGGCGTGGTGGCTCCTCTGCTACGCGTTCCTCGGCATGTCACCCCTGTGGGCGCTGCTGCATCCCGTCGGTGCGGCAGCCTTGTTGTACATCTCCGTGCGCGCCGTGGTGCGCGGACGACGCGTGCGCTGGAAGGAGCGCGATTACGTCGTGACATGACGTTGCCGCGATTCGGGTGATGCCGGCGTTCGCATGGTGACGGCGGTCTCCGTCATCGTGCCTAGTGTGCGGGCGTGCAGACACTCCGCCATGCCGCCGAACTGCTTGCCTGCTCGAATACGCGCGACGGGCGCCGTGCGATCGCGCGCGAGCTGGGCTTCGTTGCCGCGCCTTCGCCACTGGACGCCGACGCCTGCCGTCGGCTCGGCATTCCCGAGACGGTCGAGGAGGCCGAGCTCATCACGGGTCCTGGCGCACTGCGCGTCCTCCTCTTCTCCGCGCCGTCGCCCACCTCGCTCAAGGCGCTCGCCGCTGACATCGCGGCCACGCTCACCGCCCGCACGCGTCACGTGCTGTGGCTCCTCATCGGCGCCGTGTCACCCACCGGCGACTTCGTCATCGCGTGCTGGGCGACTGGTGCCCGTGGCGCGCGCGTGGCGGCGCTCGTCGGCCACTGCGAGCGGCCCGTGGCGAGCGACGCCGAGTCGCTCTGCGCCCTCGCTGCGGCGCGGGATGGCGACGACCTCCTCGTCCACACGCGATGGCACGAGCTGCTCGGCCGCGAGTCGCTGTCGCGGCGTTTCTACCGCACCCTCGAGCGACGCGTGCGCGGCCTCGCCGACTCGCTGTCCATCGGCAGCGCGTCGGATGCCTCCGAGCTCGCGCTGCTCTACGTGTCGCGACTGCTCTTCCTGTGCTTCCTCGAGACGAAGGGCTGGCTGGATGCGGATCGCGGGTTCCTGTCGCGCGAGTTCGACGCGTGCATGACGTCGGGTGGCGGCTTCCACCAGCGCGTGCTGCTTCCACTCTTCTTCGGGACGCTCAACACGCCGTCCCGGAAGCGCGCGGCCCGTGCGCGTCGCATGGGCGCCATTCCCTTCCTCAATGGCGGCCTGTTCGCGCGCACCGCGCTGGAGCGACGGAGGTCGGGCCTGCGCTTTTCCGACGAGGCGTTCGGCCAGCTGTTCGCGGAGCTGTTCGGCGCATATCGCTTCACGGCGCGCGAAGGGCAGGAGCTGTGGACGGAAGCCGCGATCGACCCGGAAATGCTCGGCCGCGCATTCGAGTCGCTGATGGCATCGCGCGAGCGCCGGACGAGCGGCGCGTTCTACACGCCGCAGCCGCTGGTCGTTCATGTCACGGATGAGGCACTCGTCAGCGCCCTCGTGTGCGAGCACGTGACTGACGACGACATGCGCCGCGCGCTCGCCGGCGAGGCGCTCGGCGCCGACCTCGCCGCCGCGCTTCGCACCAGGTTGCGCCACTTCACGGTGCTCGACCCCGCATGCGGATCCGGCGCCTTTCTCGTGTTCGTGCTCGAACGCATCGGCGACCTGCATCGTGCAGCGGGCGACACGCGCGCCATGTCCGCGATTCGGCGCGACGTGCTGGCATCATGCATCCATGGCGTGGACGTCAATCCCACCGCGGTGTGGCTGTGCGAGCTGCGGCTGTGGCTCTCGGTCGTCATCGAGAGCGACGAGGAGCGCATGAGCGACGTGACGCCGCTGCCCAACCTCGACTGCAATATTCGCGTGGGCGACTCGCTCTCCGGCGAGGGATTCACCGCGTCGCTGTCGCTCACTGGGCCGCCCCTGGCGCTCGTGCGGCTGCGATCACGGTATGCCCGCGCCTCCGGCCCGCGAAAGCGTCCACTCCGCCGCGCGATCGCACGCGACGAGCGGCTTCGTGCGATCGCCTCGCTCGATCGCGAGCTGGTCAGCCTCGCGCATGCGCGGCGCGAGCAGCTCGCCGCGCAGCGCCACGCGGACCTGTTCGGCGAGCGGACGTCGCCGACCGTGGACGATCGCGCGTGGATGCGAATGAGGCGCCTGCGCGCGGCGATCCTCCGTCGCGAGCGCCGCCGCATCGCCGATGGTGGTGCGCTTCCCTTCTCCTTTCCCTCCCACTTTGGTGCCGCACACGCGGTGGGCGGCTTCGGCCTCATCATCGGCAATCCGCCCTGGGTTCGACTCGGCAATATCCCATCCGGGGACCGGGCTGGGCTTCGCGAGCGTTACGAGGTGTTCCGCAACGCGGCATGGCAGCCCGACGCGGACTCCAGCCGCACATCACGCTCCTTCGCCGGGCAGGTCGACCTCGCCGCCCTGTTCGTCGAACGCGGCATCGCGCTGGCGTCGCCCGCCGGGAGCGTCGCGCTGCTCGTACCGGCGAAGCTCTGGCGCTCACTCGCTGGAGGCGGAGTGCGTCGCGTCCTGGCGACGCGCGCTGCGCTCGCGCGGGTCGAGGACTGGTCGGAGGCACCGGCGTCGTTCGATGCGGCCGTGTACCCGTCCGTGATGATTGCAACGCGCTCGCCGGCACCCGCGCGCGTGCACGCCGCCGTGAAGCGCGGGACGCTCGACGTGCGCTGGAGCGACAACCCCAATGCCCTTCGCCTCGAGGATGGCGACGTCGCGAGCCCGTGGCTGTTGCTTCCGCCAGAAGTGCGCGCGTCCTTCGACCTCATTCGCGGCAAGGGTATCCCGCTCGCGCGATCGCCACTGGGCCAACCCACACTCGGGGTGAAGTGCGGCTGCAACGACGCCTTCATCGTCTCGGCGGAGGACGAGGGCGGCGACCTCGTCACCGTGCGAGCAGGCGGGCGGGTCGGCGACGTCGAGCGCACCATGCTGCGTCCGCTGCTTCGCGGCGAAGGGCTCACCACGTGGACGCCGGCGCACACGAGCACGATGATCGTCTGGACGCACCTGGCTGCAGGGCCCGTCATGCGGGACTTGGCATTCGGCGCCGCGCGATGGCTTGCACCGTGGAAGCGCCGACTGTCCGCTCGCTCCGACCTGCGCGGCAACGCGCCGTGGTGGACGCTGTTTCGCACGGATGGCGCACGGACTGAAGGCACGCGCGTGGTCTGGACGGACTTCGGCCGCGTTCCGCGCGCGACGATCCTTCCGGCGGGGAGTCCACTCGTTCCGCTCAACTCGTGCTACGTCGTTCGCTGCGATGACGCGACGGACGCGCTGACACTCGCCGCCCTCCTGAACGGACCACTCGCTGCGGCGTGGCTGAATGCGGTGGCGGAGCCGGCGCGCGGTGGATGGCATCGTTACCTCGCGTGGACGGTGTCGCTCCTTCCCCTGCCGAAGGACTGGCAGCGGGCGCGCGCACAGCTGGCGCCCCTCGCCGAACGTGCGCTCGCCGGCAACCCTCCAACGCGCGACGAGCTGTTCGTCGCCGCGTGCCGTGCGTATCGCGTTCGCGCACAGGATGTCGAACCGCTCCTCGCCTGGTGTCACCGGCCGACGACGGGCTGACGCGCGCGCGGGCCGCCATCGCCGCAGCCGTGCTCGACGTGCTGCCCGACGACCGGCTCGGCGAGATCCGGTTGTGGCCGGAGCAGCGGCGCATCGTCGCCCGCGCGCTGCGTTCCCTGCGCGACCACGGTGGGGCGCTCGTCGCCGAGGACGTGGGGCGCGGCAAGACGTACATCGCGCTGGCGATCGCGCGCACGTGGGAGCGGCCGCTGGTCGTCGCGCCTGCCGCGTTGGTGCCCACCTGGCGGGATGCCATGCGACGCGCAGCGGTGCCCTGCGCGATCGTGTCGCACGAGTCCCTGAGTCGCGGCCGCGCGCCACCCGCGAGCGTGCAAGGCATCATCGTCGACGAGTCACATCACTTCCGCACGCCCGGCACCCGGCGTCATGACCTGCTCGTCGCCGCGGCAACGGTACCTGTGGTGTTGCTCTCGGCCACGCCGCTCCAGAACAGGCGCGCGGACCTCGCAACCCAGCTCGCGCTGTTTCTCGGTTCGTCCGCCGACCTGCTCGGCGACGACGCGCTCGCGCGCTACGTGATTCGCGGCGGCGACGACACGGATGCGCGCTTGCCACCTGTTCGCGCGCCGCAGGCCGTCCCGCTGGGTGTGGACGACTCGCGCGTGCTGCGCGCCATCCTCGCCTTGCCCGAGCCGCCTGGCCCGCTCGACGGCGGTGACGGTGGCGCGCTGCGCACGCTCGGGCTCGTGAGGGCGTGGGCCTCGAGCCGCGCTGCGCTCGAGGCGACGTTGCGGTCGCGCCTGCGAATCGCGACCGCCTTCGAGCAGGGCATCGAGGCGGGTCGCACCCCGACGAAGCGCGACCTGCGCGCGTGGACCGGCGGCGAGGACGCCGTGCAGCTCGGCTTCGCGGCGCTGTTGATGGACGCCGTCGCGGATGGCACCGCAGGTGTGCGCGAAGCGCTCGACGCCGAACGAGCCGGGATTGCCGGCATTCAATGCGTACTGAAAGCGGACTGCGACCCCGATGAGGCGCGTGCGAGCGCACTGCGCGAGTTGCGCGAGCGCCACGCAGGGGAACGCCTGCTCGTGTTCAGCGAGCGCGCGTCCACCGTGCGCGCGCTGTACGGGTTGCTCCATGGCGATGCCGGCGTCGGCATGCTCACGGCCACGGGGGGTCGCATTGCCAGTGGACGCATCGCTCGGGAGGAGTTGCTCGCGCTCTTCGCGCCACGTTCACAGCACGCGCGCCCCGCACCGGCGCGTTCCCGGGTCACCATGCTCCTCACCACGGACATCCTCTCCGAGGGACTCAACCTCCAGGACGCGAGCGTGGTGGTGCACCTCGACCTGCCGTGGAATCCCGCGCGGCTCACGCAGCGCGTCGGCCGAGTGCGTCGTCCTGGGCAACTGCGGGAAGTGACGTCGTACGTGTTCGCGCCGCCGGCGCATGCGGAATTGCTCGTGAAGGCCGATGTGCGCCTGCACCGAAAGATCGAGGAGGCGGCGCGCGTGATGGGCAGCGCGATGCCGGTACTTCCGGCTTCAGGTGTCGACGCCTTCACGAACGACGCACACGACGCCACGACCTTCGGCGCGGTGCTGGCGCGCATCGAACCCTGGAGGACATCGGGAACGCACGCGCGTGCAACTGCCGCAACCAGGAGCCTCACGGAAGGCTGGATCGCCGCGCTCGACGATGGCCGTCTCCTCTGCTCCATGGATGGCGTGGTGAGTGAATCGGCCTCCGCCCTGCTTCGAGGCGTCGTGGCTGCAGAGGGTCCGGCATGTGACGCGAGCGTCGAGCGCGAGACGAATGCGCTGGCGATGGTGAACGCAATGCTGGCGGCAGAGCAGCTCGAGCGAGCATGCGGGCTCGCGACGGCTACCAGTGCGCAGCGCCGCCAGCTTCTCGTATGGCTGGATTCGTGTGCACGCTCCGCCATGCGACACGAGCGAACGGCGTTGCTTCACCGCGTCGCGGCCTTGCGCGCCGTGCTGAGCGGCCCGCTTCCCCTGGGTGTCGAGCGGCGGCTCGCCGGTCAGGCGACGAATGCGGACACACTGGCCGCACTGCGCGCCTGCGAGGACATCGTGGCGCCCGTTCGCGCGCGACAGCAGTGCATCGCACGCCCGGATGTCGCGGCACTGATCCTGTTCTGTAACATGGCACAATGCAGTGCGGGGCCGGCCACCCGAAGGTGACCGGC
>JBDSTA010000444.1:0-6433 GCA_039928475.1 Gemmatimonadaceae bacterium
GCCGACGAGTTCGGCGATGTTGCTGACGGGCGCGGTGATGCTCACCGTGTTCGTATTCTCATCCGCACTCACGGAGCCGCGGCCCACGCATGGGCCGTTGTTGCTCGCGCCGTTCGTACCAGGCGTAACCGGCGCGGACTGCTGTGCCGGCGGCGCGCCCGCGACGGGCGGCTGCCCGGCGGCCTGCGACGACGAGCCCGAGCGATCGGACGACGACGGGATGCACAGCATGATGCGCTGGCGGATCTGGTCAGCGACGCTCGTGGCGCGCTGGTAGTTGAGGCGAACCAGGCGCGTCGTCAGCGGCTCCGTGGCGGAGCGTGCCGCGATGCGGTCCTGCGTGTCGACGATAATGATGCCGTTCGCGTCCTCGCTGGCCGCGAGGCCCTGCGACGCGAGGATGGCCTGGAGCGCGACGTCCCATGGCTGGTCGCGGATCTCCGCGTCCACCTTGAGCGAGCCGACGTTCTGGCTGGGGATGATCGTGCGTCCGGAGAAGGCCGCGAACGCCGCGAGCACGTCACGGATGTCCGAGCCCTGATACGTGACCGTGATGCGCGGCTGCTGCGAGCGCTGCTGCGGCGGCGCGGGCTGCGTGCGTGACTCGGCGTTTCCGCGGCCCGGGTGCACCTCGGATTCGCGTGCGGTGCGCGTCGTGCGCGCATCGGCATTGTCGGCGACGAGGCGCGCGATGACGCGGTCGGTCGCGGCGGGGGCCGGCTCACCGGCCGGCTCCACCACGGGCGAGCGCGTGTCGGCGAGCGTCACGGTGCGTGACTCTGCATCGGTGGTCGCGACCTGTGCTTCCGGCATCGCGCCGGCGCCGGCATGCCATGCGGCGAACTTCGCGCCGATGGGGACCGTCACCGCGATGCGCACCTCGCCGTCCGCCTTGGAGATCTGGTAGGTGTGCGGCGCATCCAGGTAGAGCACCACGCGTACGGTACCCTTCCGGAAGTTCGAGTAGCGGACATCCGTGATGCCGCCACGCGCGATGCGGTCGTAGCTGCGTGCGCCGAGCTTCCCGAGCGATGCGCCCGAGAGATCGAGCACGATGCGGTCCGGCGAGCGCAACGTGAAGTCGCGCACCTCGAGGCCGCCGTCGACGCCGATGACCACTTCGGCCTTCCCGGATGCCGGAACGATGCTCAGCGAGGTCACCGACCCCTCCGCCGGGCGGGCCGCGGCCGACCGGGCATTCGGCCCGAACGCGACTGTCGCAGCGACGATAACCGCCAGGACTGGCTTCATCTCACCCTCACCTTTGTTGAATCAACCATGAACAGCGAATCGGTCCGACTGACACCGAACTCGTCGATCGTGAAGATCACGGCGCGTGGCTTGATTTGAGCCACGCGCATCCGGCCAATCGTCTGGCCGGCGCTCACGCGGTACTGCGCATTCGTCAACACGTCGCGCATGATGGCGACGCTGCGGCCACTGGCGGCCGCGTACAGGATTCCGACGAGCTTGAGGTCCGAGAGCAACGGCCTCAGGTCCTCGGTGAGGATGAGCGAGTAGAACGGATCGCGTCGTCCTTCAGCCTCGTAGGCAAAGACCTCGCGCGTCACGGGCACCATGACGCCCGGTGCGACCGTGGAGGGCGCAGATGCCGACGTCGTCGTCCTCTCGGCCTGCACACTGCCCGGACCGGACGCGGGAGCGGGCGCCGGTGCGGACGTACCGCGGCGCTTCACCTCCTGCCCCGTCTGCGCGGACAGGCGCGCGTTCTCCGCGTCGACCGCCTTGTTGGTGAGCTGCTTCGCCTTGTCGAGCTGCTGGAGCTGCGCCTTCACGGGCGCGGCTCCGAGGAGCGTGACGGCAGCGACCACCGCCAGCATGCGAGTCATCTATTTCTCTCCCGGCTTCGGCTTGTCGATGCCGCTGCCTGCCTGCGCCTTCGTGACGGTCGGCGCCGGAAGCGGCGCGCGAGCCACGTAGGTCTGGATCTCGAAGCGGGCCTCGAGATTCTGCGTCTTGTTCTTCTGCAGGCGCTGGTCGCCGCCCTGCGGGTTGAGCGTCAGGTTGATCGGCGCCACGATGCGCTGCAGCGTGCCGATGTTCGTGAGCAGCGTGCCGATCTTGTGGTAGTCGCCACGCACCGACAGGCGGTACTTGTAGGCCTCGTACTGGTCACCGGCGAGCGACGGCAGCGGCTGGACGTCGACGATGTCGAGCCCCACGCGGCGAGCCGCCGAGGAGACCTGGTCGAGGAGCGCCGGCACTTCGTTGCTCGTGGGCACGAGCATGCGCATGACCGCGAGGTCCTGCGTGAGGCGCTCGGCTTCGGCCTTGAGCTCGTTCGTCTTGCCCTGCGCGAGCTCGGACTTCGCGCGCTGGTTGATGACCTGGAGTGAGTCGAGGCGCAGCTGGCTCGCGTCGAGCTCCTCGCGCTTCGGGTCCCACACATACATGTAGTACACGACGGCCAGCGCCACTGCGGCGAAGCCCATGAGCGCGAAGTACTGGTCGCGACGGGTGGTCGGGAGAAGTGCCATGGGGTTACCTCACCGAGACGGCGAGGGGAACACGCTTGACCATGGACGGCTCCGGGCGCGAGTACAGCATGTCGAGCTGGAACTGCGCGATCTCCTTGCCGTTGTCGCTCGCACGCTCGGACCGCGCCAGCTGGATCTGGTCCAGGAAGGGCGATGCCTCGAGGTTGCGGATGAAGCGCGTGAGCGCCTGGATGTCCACGGTGTTGCCGGTGAGGCGGATGCGCACGGTGTCATGCGGGATCACCGTGCTGATGCCGCGGCGCTTCTTGCGGCCCCCCGACGCGGAGTCGGCAGGCGCTGCGGCGGCGAGCGTCGCGATTGGCTGCTGCGCCTGGCCCGTGCCCGAGAAGCCGAGGGACACGATCCACGTGTAGGGCGGCAGCGCGCGGCTGACCTCGTCCATGACGTGCGGCCAGATGTAACGGTCGTCGTCGATGGCGCGGATCAGGTTGAGCGAGCGAAGCACCGTATCGCGGCGCGCCTCCGCGCGGTCATGCTCCTTCAGCACCGAGGCGTAGCGCGTGGAGTCCTGCACGGCCTTCTGGAGTGCCTCGTCGAGCGTGGAGGAACGCGAGTCCTGCATGACGTACATGCCGCCGACGACGGCGAGCGCCACGGCGGTGAGGGCCGAGGCGCCGATGAGCCAGGGCGCGCGGATCTTCTCGCGTGCCGACGCCATCGAGGCGCTGAAGTCGAACGAGGGGGCACCACCACCGCGCTTGGACTTGCGGCGTGCGCCTGGAAGCAGATTGATCTCGATCATCGCGTGGCCTCTCTCATGCCACTTGGCGCAGCGCCAACCCGATGGGAAGCATCAGGAGGGGTGCGACCTCATCGGTGACGAGGCTGTCGAGCGCTCCGTCACGCACCTTGAGGTTCACCAACGGGTTTGCCTGCTGGACGGAGAGCCGCAACCGATCGGCAAGCACGTCGGCGAGGCCGGGAATCCTGGAGCCGCCGCCACAGATATAGATGGCGCGGACCTGGCCGCCGCTGCGCGACGACGAGGCGAGGAACGCTGCGGCGCGCTCGATGCCGACGGCGATTTCCTCGCCGCGACCCTCGAGCACCGCATCGAGGTGCTCCGAGCGGTCGTATCCCTGGAGCAGCTGCTGTGCTTCGTCGGCGGAGAGTCCGCGCTCACGCTGCAGGTCTTCACGGAAGCGGCGCGTGCCGACCGTGATGTCGCGCGTGAGGATCGGGACGCCCTCGTCGACGATGTTGATGTTGGTGACTTCGTGACCGATGTTCACGAGCCCCACCACACCCTGCATCGCGTCGGGGTAGTTCACCTCGAAGGCATTGTGCAGCGCAAACGCATCCACGTCGACGAGCGCCGGGTCGAGGCCGGCGTCGGTGAGGATGCGGATCTTGGACTCGATGAGCTCGCGCTTGGCCGCGACCAGCAGCACGCTCATCTCGACGCCGTCAGCCATCGGATCGAGGATCTGGAAGTCCAGCTCCACCGATTCCATGTCGAAGGGGACATGCTGCTCGGCTTCCCATCGCATCAGCTCGCGCGCCTGCTGCTCCTTCACGCGCTCGATCTGGATCTTCTTGATGATGACGTCGCGGCCGCCCACGGCGGTGACGACCTGCGTCCCCTTCACATCGGCACTCGCGAGCGCCCCCTGGATCGCCTCGGCAACGATGCCGGGATCCATGATCTCGCCTTCGACGATGGCGTCGGCGAGGAGTGGGACGACGGCAACGCGCACCAGCTCCGGCTCATTCCTGGAGTGGTCGATGACCGCCACCTTGATGAGGCCAGAGCCGATATCGAGGCCGACCGTGACTTTTTTGCTACGCCCGAACAGTGCCATTGGGAGGTTCGGAGGAAATTCGAAGCGGGGACTCAAGCGGAAATGACGGCCGCCGCCTCAAGGAAGGAACGAGCGGGCAGGTATCGAAGAGAGGCCGAAGATGAGCCACTCTGGGACACTTGTCAAGATACTTTAAGCGAGGTGGCCTACAAATCGACCTTGCTTGCACTTACATGCTCAGCAGCTCGCCCGTTGACCCGTTCGTTCGGGCAGAGTAACCGCGCGTCCGGTCACTCGTACCGATCACACGACCGGACGGGGCCGATGGTAACATCGGAGTTTCCAGGGGCTGGTGACCGACGTCACGCAACTCGGTGATTTTGCGTGATTTCCGGGCGGCGTCGCCCCTAGAACAGCTCTGCCGCGCTCCAGTGACGAACCGGAACAGGCGAAAGTATCGGCAGCGTGGTGTCCGCCATCGCGCGCCGCGCCAGAATGACGCTCGTCCTGCGCCGCGCGCGCGGCGACGACGCGGGCCCCACCTCGCTGCTCACCGCGAGCACGTAGCGCAGCGAATCCAGCCGAAGCACGCGCACGCTGCTGCGCACGGGCCACCCGCCAAATCCGTTTTGCCGCGCCGCCACCGCGCGCACGGAGGACGCGCCCGGCGCGAGGGAGTCGTCGGCGGCGCGCCACCCCACCACCGACTCCGCGAGCACCACCCGACACTCCGCATCCGCGGCATGGAGTGCCTCGAGCGTCTCCTCGGCGCGGTTCGCCGCGTGTGCGGAGGCGGACGCGCCGGCCAGGAGGGCGCTGGCGAGGGCGAGGAGCGCGACGGCGATGACGAGCGCGCTGCCGCGGCGATTGGCCGGCGTCGTCATGGTGGGGCGGCCCGCCGGAGCGCGACGTCCACCGAATCCGCGCGCACGGAGTCCTGCGATGCCGAGCGGACGGCGATGAGCGTGTTGGCCGTGAGGCGGATCCGGGCGATCCGCGCGACGTCGATGGGACCGGCCGACGGGAGCAGCTCCGCGCCCGCGCCGTCGAAGTAGCGGAAGCCCGAAGGGCGCCGGGCATTCCGCGGAAGGAGTGGGCCGACCACCGGCTGCGGGGCCGCGAACCGGTGCGCGGGTTCGTTCCACTCACGGTAGCCAAGCTGGAAGGTGCCGTCGCTGGCGCGGTAGATCCCGAATCGCGCCTGGCGCGTGACGCGAAGGGGAGCCGCGCCCGGGACGGTATCTGGCGAGCTTGTCGCAAGGCGATGGGTACTGCCGGTGGCATTCGCGGGCAGTGCGCAGGCGACACTCACGGCGCTCACGCTGGCGATGGGCATGGGGCGCCACGTCGTGTCGGCCAGCCACCACAGCGTGTCTCCCGGACGCGGATCCGATATCACGCCACTCACGGGCACGGTGTCCCGCGTGTCGGGAAGGAGCGTGGCCGCGCCCGCCTCCGTACGGCACGCGAGCGACGTGGCGACCACCGCGCGGAACTGCATTGCCGAGTCGTCCGCCTGCCCTGCCGCGAGGTCGCCGATGGCGGGATCGAGCAGCTCGAGCTGCGAGGACAGGACGAGCATGGCCGCGCGCGTCTGCGCGTCCCCGTCCGTCACCGAGAGGATGCGGGCGTGCGTGCGTTGCTGGCGGAGGAGGCTCGAGGTTGCGGCACCGAGCACGATGGCGGCGAGTGCGAAGGCGACGAGGAGCTCCACGAGGGAGTATCCGGCGCGCCTCAGCATGGGAGTGCGCTCGTCAGCGTGCGGTGCACGACGCCCTGCGGTCCGAGCCAAGTGACCGAGTCCGCGACGATGACATATGCCGGCGATCGCACGACCACCGTCCAGCGCTCCGTGAGCTGGAGCGCGGTATCAGCCGCGTACCCGGACGTGACACCGGCGCAGCCGGCCGCTTCGAGGCTCGAGAGGCGCGATGCCACCCGGTGTGCGGCGTGCCGCCTGCGACCCGCGTCGAGCGACGTGCGAAGCGCGAGCGCGGAACTGCCCGCGACCGCGAGCAATCCAATGGTGACGAGCATGAGCGCCACCAGCACTTCGACTATGCTGAAGCCCGGGGAGCGGCGGACTGTCGCGATCGAACTCGCGGGGTGAGTGACACGAGGCGTAGTAGGCACGAGGGCAAGATCGGCAACGCCTTCGGCAACGGCGTCATC
>JBDSTA010000445.1:0-12644 GCA_039928475.1 Gemmatimonadaceae bacterium
GAGGGCGGCGACTTCCGCGCACCGCTCGGCAGGGCCGTCATCGGCGGGGTGAAGCCGAAGCGGCGCGCCAGCCAGTGGCGCCCGTCGTCCATCACCTCATAGAACGTCGGGATCACGAGCAGCGTCAGCAGCGTGCTGGTGAGCACACCACCGATGATCGCCACGCCGAGCGGCGCGCGGAACTGCGCGCCTTCACCGCGGCCGAGTGCGACCGGGATCATGCCGGCGATGAGCGCGAACGTCGTCATCAGGATGGGGCGCAGTCGAATCGCACCGGCCTGGATCAGGGCCTCGCGCAGCGGCTGGCCGTCCTTCTCACGCGCCCACTTCGCGAAGTCGATGAGCAGGATGGCATTCTTCGCCACGATGCCCATGAGCAGGATCACGCCGATGAGCGACATGATGTTGATCGTGTAGCCCGTGATCGCCAGCGACAGCAGCACGCCGATGAGCGACAGGGGCAGCGACATGAGGATCGCGAGCGGGTCGAGGAACGAACCGAACTGCACCACGAGGATCAGGTACATCAGCATGACCGCGACGCCGAGCGCGAACCCGATCTGTCCGAACACCTCGGCCTGCTGCTGCGCGTCGCCGGCGAGCGAGAAGCGAACGCCCGGCGGGAAGGTGAGCTTCGAGACCTTCGCCACCACGTCGTTCGTGATGTCGCCCGTCGCGCGCCCCGACGGATTCGCCTCGACCGCGACGACGAGGTCGCGATCGTAGTGATCGATGATCGCGGGGCCGGTACCCTGCCCGATGGTGGCGACCTGGCCGAGTGGCACCGTGGTGAGTGCGCCATTCGCGCCCTGCACCATCAACGGCAGCTGCCGGAGATTCTCGGCATTGCGACGCGCCTCGGGAATGAGGCGCACCTCGACGTTGCGCATCTCGCCCGTGGGATCCTGCCAGTCACCGGCATCGATGCCGGCGAAGGCGGGGCGCAGCGACTGCGCGACCTGGCCGACGGTGACGCCCATGGAGCCGGCGACGCCGCGGTTGAGGTCGACGTCGAGCTCGGGCTTCTGGCCCTTCGTGGACAGGCCGACATCCACCGCGCCCGGCGTCGCCTTCACGATCGCGAGCACCTGCTCCGCCGCGATGTTGATCGCGTTGAGGTCGTTGCCGCGCAGCTGGTACTGGAGCTGCTTGCGTCCACCGCCGAAGTCGTTGGTGAACACCGAGAGCGTGACGCCCGCGACGTTCTTCATCTCCTGCCGCAGCACCTGTGCGAATTCCTCCGCGCTCACGTTGCGGTCGCTCTTCGGAACGAGGCGCACGTAGATGGCACCTTCGTCAACCGTGCCCGAGGCGCCGCCGCCGAGCGTGGTGTAGGTGTAGCGCACTTCCTTGTGCTGGCGCGTGATGCGCGCGGCTTCCTGCGCCTTCAGCCGCGTGTAGGCGAGGTTCGAGCCCGGCGGCGTCTCGATGGCGATGGTGAACTCCGCCTTGTCGTCCTCCGGGAAGAAGCCGACGCCCACCGTGCGCGTCGCGAGGCCTGCCTTCGTGATCGACTTGGGCACCATCACGAACACGGCGACGCCCACGATGCCGACGACGACCTTCACCGGCGTCGCGAGACGCTTGCTCGTGAGGGCGAACACCACGATGCCCACGCCGAGGAGCGCGCCGAGCAGGCCGGGAATGCCGGCCGTGAACAGCGTGAACGACGAGAAGAACGTGCCGATCGCGAGCGCGACCATGGCTGCGCGATGATCGAGCGCCCATGCAATGACCAGCTTGTAGTTCTCGGCCTGGCGATTGAACCAGTGGTTGAAGGTGTCGAGCTTCTTCGTGATCCAGGGCTTCCTGTCCTCCGGCACGTGCGGATCCGGCCAGTACGCGGAGAGCATCGGGTCGAGCGAGAACGAGACGAACAGCGACACGAGCACCGAGCACGCGATGGTGAGGGCGAACGGCTTGAACCACTGGCCGCCCACACCGGGCATGAAGCCGATGGGGAAGAACACCGCGAGGATGGAGAACGTCGTCGCGGCGACGGCGAGCCCGATCTCGTCGGTGCCCTCCTTCGCGGCGAGGAAGTGGTCCTTCCCCATCTCCACGTGCCGCACGATGTTCTCTCGAACGACGATGGCGTCGTCGATCAGGATGCCGATCGCGAGCGAGAGGCCGAGCAGCGACATCGTCTCGAGCTTGAAGCCCATCACCCACACGGCGATGAAGCTCGCGAGCACGGACACCGGAAGCGCGAGGCCGGTGATGACGGTGGAGCGCCACGAGTTGAGGAACAGGAACACGACGAGCACCGTGAGGATGGCGCCCTCGATGAGCGCCTCCTCGACGTTCTTCACGGCGTGATCGACGCGCACGCCGGAGTCCTTCACGAGCTCGAGCTTCGTGCCCTTGCCGAGCGTCGGCTGGATCTCGGCGACGCGCGCGCGGATCTTGTCGCTCACTTCCGTGGTGCTGAAGCCCTTCGACTTCTTGATGTCGATGCCGACGGCCTGGCCGTCGTTGAAGAGCGCGAGCGTGCGCGGCTCCTCGGTGCCGTCGCGGATGTTCGCGATGTCGCCGAGTCGCACGATGATGCCGTTGTAGTCCGCGACCACGAGCGCGCCGAACTCCTGCGCGTTCTGGAGGCGGCCCTTGAGGCGGATGGAGCGCTCGTCGAGCTCACCAGTCACACGGCCGACCGGCGCCGCGAGGTTCTGCGCCTGGAGCGCCTGCACCACCTGCGCGACACTCACGTGCGACGCCTGCATGCGCGTGGGGTCGAGCTCGACGGTGAGCTCGCGCTCGATCTTGCCCGCCACCGTCACCTCGGCCACACCGCTCAGCGAGCGGAGCTCGCGCGTGATGGTCGGGTCGGCGAGCCGCGTGAGCTCGGCCTGCGTGAGCGTGACGCTCGTGAGCGCGAGGGAGACGATGGGCCGGTCCGTATCATTGAACTTCTTGATGATCGGCTCCTTCATCTCCAGCGGCAGATCGGCGCGCTTCGCCGAGATCGCGTCGCGCAGGTCCTGCGAGGCTTCCGCGAGGTCCTTCGAGAACTCGAACTCGACGATGATCTGGCCGAAGCCGTCATACGCCTTGCCGTTGATGTGCTTCACGCCCGAGATGGACGCGATCTGCTCCTCGATGGGATCGAGGATCTCCTTCTCCACGCCGTCGGGCGAGGCGCCCGGGTAGGGGATGGCGACGACGACGACCGGGGGCGCGACGTCGGGGAACTCGTCCGTCTTGAGCTTCAAGAGCGCGAACAAGCCGAACACCACGAGCGCCACCATCGAGACGACGGTGATGAGTGGGCGCTTGATGGCAAAATCCGAGATGAACATTGGGGGGCCTTTGAGTGAAGTCTGACAGTCCGACAGCCTGGACAGCCTGACAGTCCTTTCGCTTTGCTCGACTGCCTGACTGTCGGACCGTCAGACTGTCGGACTTCTTCTACCTCTTCTTGTCGCTCGGTGCAGAGACCTTCACCGGCGTGCCCGGCGAGATGCCGCGCGCGGCGCCGAGGAGCACCGTGTCGCCAGCGACCACGCCAGACGTGATCTCCACCGTCTCGGCCGCGGCGTCGCGGATGCCGAGCGTGACGTCCACCTTCTCGATCCTGCCATTGCGGAGGCGCACGACGTTCGGGCGCAGGCCGCGCTCGTCCACCGCGGACGCGAGCACCATTGGCGCCTGCTTCGTCTCCGTCGCCACGCGACCCTCGGCGAACAGGCCGCCGACGAGCGTGTTGCCGGCGTTCGGGATTGCGGCGGTGATCTTCACCTGGCGCGTCGCGGGATCCGCCACGGGATTCACGCGCGTGATGCGGCCCGTGAAGGTGCGGTTGGGATATCCGTTGACCTTGAACTCCACCACCATGCCGACCCGCACCGATCCAAGCTGGTCCGCGGGAACGGCCGCCTCCAGTTGCATGGATGCGGGATCGACGACGGTGTAGAGGGCGGTACCCGGCGTGACGACATCACCTGCGTTGATGCTGCGCAATGACACGATGCCGGCGAACGGCGCCTGCACGCTCGCCTTGTCGAGCATCTTCTGCACGTTCGCGAGCTGTGCGCGCGCGTTGGCGAGCTGCGTCTGCGCAGCCTGCGTCTGGTTGCGCGAGGCCTCGACCTGGCGCTCGGCGATGGCGCCCGCCTTGAGCAGCGTCTCGTTGCGCTCGAGGTCACGCTTCGCGATCTCGTAGCTGCTCTGCGCCGTGGCCAGCGCCGAGCGTGCGGAGAGCGCCTGGTCGCGGATGACGCTGGCATCGATCTGCGCGAGCGCCTGGCCTGCGCGCACCGGCTGGCCGGGTTCCGCGAACGTGTTGATCACGGAGCCGGACATCTCGGAGCGAATGGTCGCGGACTTGAGCGGCGCGAGCGAACCGGAGAGCGCGGGGCCCGTTCGGATCTGCTCGGAGCGAATGACCGTGACGTTCTCGGGACCGACGAGCATGGTCTCGGGGGTCTTCGTGGCCGCGGCGGCGTCGGCGTCGGCCTTCTTGCAGGCGACGGGGAACAGCAGCACGGCAGCAGCAAGCAGGGTGCGGATTCCTCGCTTCGCTCGGAACGACGGGGTGATCATGGTGTGGGGCTCCCGGAGAATTGACCCGCGCCAGTCTGGCCGGCGGCGGAGGATTGTGCGCGCTGCTGCGTCTGCTGCTGCTGTTGCTGCGCCTGCTGCTGCGATGCGGCGGCGCGCTGTGCAGCGGCGCCGAGTGCTGCGGAGTTCACCGGCAGGTCGCGGATGAGCGCGACGCGGGCGCGTGCGACGGCGACGTCGCGCGACGACTGCGCCTGGTTCGCGACGGCCTGCTCGAGGAGGAGGCGCGACTGCGTGAGGTCGGTCTGCGTGGAGAGACCTTCCTTGTAGCGGATCTGGTCGATGCTGTAGGCGCGCTGCGCCTGCTGCGCCGTACCGCGGCTCGCGGCGAACGCGGCCTCGGCGGCCTGCAGCTGGTTGATGGCGACGCGCGTGTCGAGCGCGGCGAGCTCGCGCGACTGCTGGTGCCGTGCGCGCGCCTCGTCGAGGTTCGCCTGTGCGACCTGCACCTGGCCCTGTACGCGGCCGCCGCTGAAGATCGAGTAGTTGATCGTGCCGCCGATCGTCCAGTTCTGGCTGTACTGGTTGAACGAGGGCAGGACCGAGTTGGGGAAGAAGAGGCGCTGGTAGTTCGTGCTGATCGCGAGCGACGGCAGCAGGTCCGCGCGGGCGACCTTGAGCTGGCCCTCCTGCGCGCGCACCGCCTGCTCGCTCTCGCGCACCGGCGCGCGATTGTCCGTCGTCGTGTCGGCGTTGAGGCGCGGCGCGGCGGGATCGCTGGATGCATTCGTCGCGATGATCGTCGTCACCTGGTCCGGCTGGTCGATGGGCGTGGTGAGCGACAGCGGCTCGTCGAGCGACAGGTTGAGGAGCTGCTTGAGGCGGAGGTAGGCGACGTCGCGATCGCCGCGGCGGGAGATGAGCACCGGGCGCTGGTTGTCGCGCGACACCGTGGCGCGGAGGAGGTCGAACTCGCTGAGGCTGCCGACCTGCCGCGCGACCTGCGTCTGGCGCAGCAGCTCTTCCGTCTGCGCGAGCGACGTGTCCGCGATGCTGACGAGCTGGTCGGCGAGCACGGCGTCGAAGTACGCCTGCGTGACGTCGAGCGCGAGTTGCGCGCGCTGCGACGTGAGCTCGATCTCGGCGCTGCGCTCCTGCGCGTTGGCCGACGTGGTCTGGCCCTGCACGCGCCCGCCGGTGAAGACGTTCTGCGAGACGTTGAGGCCGAGCGTGTAGGAGTTGCGTGCGCCGAACCCGACCTTGTTGAAGTCGATGCCCTGCACCGCCGCGCAGGTGGAGGCCTGTGCGAGGATCGCCTGTCGCTCGGCCGCCGTGGCGTTCGCGGGGATCGTGGGTGCGCAGACCGCGCTCGTCTTCGGTGCGCTCGACGACGCGGAGCTGTCCGAGCTGCCGCCGGCGAGTGCGGAGAACTGCGACTTGAGCGTGCGCGAGTAGGCGAGGCTGGAGTTCACCTGCGGCAGGTTCTGGCTGCGCGCCTGCCTGACCTGGCCGTTGGCGCGCGAGACGCCGGCGCGTGCGATGTTGAGCGCTTCGCTCTCGCGTGCGGCGAGGCGGATGGCGTCGTCGAGCGTGAGCGTGCGCGCCTGTTGTGCGTGCGCCGCCGGTGCGAGCGACGTGACCGCGAGCAGGAGGGCCAGCGCGCGAGCGCGCACGCGGGACCTCGCTGCCGGGGCCGACTGGGCAATCATTGCGGTGGGGGGTGCGGTGTAGTGGTGGGTCATGGTGCTGTGGTGCGGGACTTCTTCGTGGGCACGTTCTTCGGCTTGCGAATGCCGAGCATGCGCAGGAAGCAGGACGTGTAGCGCGCCGCGGCTTCGCTGGCGGGCGGGTAGACCTCGGGGACGAAGCTGCGGGCGATGGCGTCGCTCATGACGGTGCCGACGAGCATGACGGCGGCGGTGTCGACGTCGGCGTCGGCGTCGGCGAGTCCGCGCTCCTGGAGGAGGCGGAGGTAGTTGGTGATGCTGGCGTGGACCATCTGGCGTCCGCGGCAGGCGAATTCGGCGGCTTCGGGACGTTCGTCGATCTCGCCCATGCTGTGGATGAGCAGGGGGCGGATGGCGCGCACGCGTTCGAGGTTGGTCTCGACGAAGTGGGCGATCTCGCGTTCGGGATCTGCGGGGTCGAGCGGGAGTCCGCAGTCTTCCTGCGGGTTGTCCTGCTGCATGAAGACGGCTTCCATGAGCGCGCTCTTGGAGCCGAAGGTGCGAAAGAGGGTGACCTCGTTCACGCCGGCTTCGTTGGCGATGAGCCGTGTGGTGGCGCCGCGGAATCCGTGCTTGGCGTAGACTCGACCGGCGGCTTCGAGGATGCGTTCTCGGGAGATCATGGGGCCGGAGTCTAGCGAAAACATATGCGTATGCAAGTACCTACTTACTTGCCGTGCGTAGTATCGTCAGACCGAATATTCACCGAAAGTGATTTGCGCGCAAGCAACCGCCATGACGCAGGAACGCCGGGGCCATCTCTCGATGACCCCGGCGCTCCGCCCTGCCCTCAGCTCATGCGACCGAAATCGCGACGTCAGGCAATGGAAGTTCGTTTCGCGAAGGCGCGCTCGGTGAACGTGAGCAACGCGCGACCGGCGTCGCTCTCGATGCAGAGCGCCACATCGTCGTCCTGCGTTCCACTCGTCACCGCGACGGATCGCACGCCGCCCAGGCTGCGCGTGAGGTGCGGCGCGCCGGAGCCGTCACCGCCGAACATGAGTGCGACATGCTCGTCGTGCCGGTCGTACGAGGCGCCGACCAGGACATAGCCGGACTCCTGCACCTGCGCGCCGATGCCCGGGTCGTCCATCTCGAGGCGCGTGCTGCGTTCCCTGTTCCTCTCGACGAACGCGCGCAGCTCCTCGTCCCATTCGTCCGAGTTCGCGAGC
Source organism: Gemmatimonadaceae bacterium (assembly GCA_039928475.1). Lineage (GTDB taxonomy): Bacteria > Gemmatimonadota > Gemmatimonadetes > Gemmatimonadales > Gemmatimonadaceae > AG11. The sequence continues at coordinate 7,400 of JBDSTA010000445.1, forward strand.
CTCGTGGTGCCCGTCATGTGCCGCTCGAGCTGCGCACGCACTGCGGCGGGCGGCGGTGGCACGAGCAGAACGGAGCATTTCGCGCTGCGAATGATGGCCGTGGACGTGCTGCCCAGTGCCCACTGCCCGAGCATCCCGAAGCCGTGCGTACCGGCGACGATGAGGTCCGCCTGCCCCGCCTCCGCGAGCGTGAGCACGGCGTCGGCGGGCGAGCCGTGCGCCACCGACTCGCGGAAGACGAATGATCCCGAGTGGCCGATGGCCGCGCGAAGACGTGCGAAGCGCTCGGGGAGCGACGCGGCGTAGTCGTCGTTCAGCCTTGCGAGTGCGCTCACGGGAAACACCGTCTCGAAGCGGCTCCACACGTGGACGATGTGCACGGTGGCTCCGTCGGCGAGCAGCGGCAGCGCCTGTTGCGCGGCGTGGATGCTTTCGGCGCTGAAGTCAGTGGCGATCACGGCATGCCGCGGGACATCACGGGCACGTTCGTCCACCGCGAGTACTGGGCAAGTCGCGTTGCGGCTCGTCTCCCATGGCGTTCCTGGAGAGAGGAGGCGCCGCGCCACGGGGTGACGACCCATGCCCATGACGATCAGCCGTGCATGACGGTCGCGCGCCATGCCCGCGATGTGCGTCGCCGCATCGCCATACGAGACCTCGACCTGCGGCGGCGTGAACGTGTCACCGAGCTCGCTCGCGTGACGCAGCCGGTGCAGGCGCCCGGCCACGGACTCACGCCGAGCCTCGATCTCGCCGTCGACGGTCGACGGCACGAAGAGCACCTTTCGCGATCCGACGTCGTACAGTCCAGGCGGCTCGACGACAGACGCGACCACGAGCTCCGCGCCCGCGCGGCGCGCGAGCTGCCGTGCGATGCGCACCGCGACCATGCCGCCCGCCTCCCCGACCGCCACGATGATCGGGCCGTGCAACCTGCGCTGTGCTGCGCCCAGCGCGTGCGTGGCCGGCGTCTTCCTCATGTGATCCTCCCTGGCGAAAGCGCCAGCAATGCGGTGCCCGTTGCGTGCGAGATGCGAAGTGCGTGGTCGGTGCCATCGGCGTCGCGCACCAGGCACATCGTGCTCACGCCACGCAGCGTATTCGTGAGGTGACGGCCGCGCCCGTGCGCCTCGCCCAGCACGATGTCCACCTCGTTCAATGGTGAGCGGTAAATGACGCCGAAGAGGCTGTAGCCGCGCTCCTGCGAGAACGCGCCGGTGGACGACTCGCTCATCTCGAGGACGGTCGGCTTCCCGGCGTTCCGGCGCGTGAAGGCGTCGGCCTGCGCCGTCCACTCCCCCCGGCCCCAATCCTTGCCGACGCGGCCGTGCACGACCGGCGCGTGATCGCGCGCGTGCGGCGGCGGCTCCGGCACCACGAGCACGGCGCACGACGCGCCGCGCAGCACGCCCGTGGCGACACTCCCCACACGCAGGCGCTCGAGCCAGCTGCGGCCGTGTCGTCCCACGACGAGCAGGTCGGCGTGATTGACCTGCGCGAAGTCGAGCAGCCGCTCGGCCACGTGGCCCTCGCGGACCTCGAACAGGACCGTGACGCTCTCCGGAAGGACGAGCGACTCCGTGAGCTCGTGGAAGCGCGCCGGCAGGCCATGCTCGTACCGCTCGTCGTGCTCCGAGTGCGCCTCGTCGTCGACGTGCGATGGTTGCCACACGTGCACCAGGTGCAGTGTGGCGCCCGGGGCGAGCAGCGGAAGCGCGCACGCGGCCGCGTGCCATCCCGCGTCGCTGAAGTCCACGCCGACGACGGCAACCGCAGGTGGCGAGGTGAAGGCCGCCGGCACGGCGAGCACCGGCACGCGCGTGCGCTGCACGACGCGGAGCGCGGTCTCCGTGCCGATGAGCCGGTCAACCGGGCGATGCCGGCCGAGGCCCATGACGATGAGCGCGGCGTCTCCCGTGGTGGCCGTCTCGTCGATGACCTGCGCTGCGGGGCCGACGTCCACCGAGATGGTATGTGACCCAATGCCGGCGCCCGCTGCCGCGCTGCGCAGGCGTTCCCTGTAGCCAGCCACCACCGATCCGGCTTCGAGCCGCGGGAAGGCGCCGTATCCCACCTCCCATCCGTAGATGCGCCCGGGATCGATGGCGCACACGATGTCGGCGCGCCGCGCCAGCCCGCTGGCGACGCGAATTCCTGCGCGGAGGGTGTGATCCTCCTCGTTCGGGCCGACCGCGATGATGACGGGACCGTCGTGCAGCGCGAGAGGGGTGCTCGTCGTGGTGACGAACGCAGAGACGGAGGGCGGTGTGATGACGGTGCTCATGCGGACCTCACGGTTGCGGACGGAGCGCTGCTGCGTGCATCGCGTCCGCCTTCATGATGTCGCGCGCGGAAGGCGAAGGCCGTCGCCGTTTGCCTGACGTCACCGGGTGTCAGGCGTCGCCGCAACTGCTGCGCATCGAGTTCGTGCTGGCGCTGGCACGCCTGTCACAACAAGATGAGCGCCGCTGCGGTTGCGGCCGCGAGGCCGATGAGGCTGAGTGCGGCGGAGCGCCGGAACGGCCCACGGCCGATCACCGTCACGATCGTCGTCTTCACCAGCGTGTTGGCGACGATGCCCACGGCGAGGGCCCGCGCCGCTGTCGCGGCGGGAATCGCGGACGAGGGCGAGCTCATGGTGACGGTGAGCGCGTCCACGTCCGTGAGGCCGAGGAGGGCGGCCATTCCGTAGAGGCCGCCGGTGCCGAACGCGGGCCGCACCCACGCCATGGCCGTGAGGCTGAGCTGGAACAGCGCGGCCATCTCGAGCGCGCTGCGCAACCGCAACGGACTGCGCGACTGCGCGGGCGCCACCGCGCTCGCCGGCGCTTCCGCGCGCCAGCCGAGCAGCACGATCACGACGCCGATCACGAACGAGGGCGCGAGCAGCGGCACGAGTGACGCGGCGACCATGGGCGACAGCAGTGCACTCACGACCAGCACGCGCGGCACCAGCACGGTGCAGGCGGCGACGACGCCGCGCGCGAGGTGCGGCCCCGCGGATGCGTCGTCGGACCGGCTCTGGCGCGAGAAGCTCAACGACACGGCGGTGGACGAAAACAGCCCGCCGAGCGCGCCGCTGATGCTGTAGCCGGCGTGCGGCGCGGACACGCGTCGCGCGAGGAATCCGGCGAAGTTGAGCGCCGACAGCGCGAGCACGACGATCCAGATCATGCGCGGGCGAATGAGCAGCGCGCCGAACAGTGGGCCATCCGGCAGCAGCGGGAGGATCACCAGTGCGAGCACCGCGAACTGGAGCGCCGCGTGGAGCTCCACGTCGCCCAGGTGGCGCACGAGTCCGTGCAGCCGCTCCTTCTCGCTGAGCGCGACGAGCATGATGGCGCCTGCGCCCGCCGCGAGCGCGAGCCAGCCGAGCCCCGCGAGGCACGCCAGCGCCAGCACCGCGATTGCGGCAGCCTCGGTGGTGCCGTCGGTCTCGGCGCCCGCGCGCGTCGTGGCCACGACGAACGCGGCCACGGCCAGTGCCGAGGCGCCGGTGATCAGGGCGACGGCAATCCACTCGTAGCCGCGCGCGGCGAGCAGCCCACTCGCGCCGCCGACGAGGCCGAGGAGCAGGAACGTTCGCAGGCCGGCGAAGCGCGCGTGGGGACCGGTCGTGTGGCCGGACCACTCGCGCTCGACGCCGACGCCGATGCCGATCAGCGCCGCGATGGCGAGGCGGATGGCGGCATCCAGCTCGGATTGAAGCATCAGCCCCGCACGGTCAGCGCGTACCCAGCGGCGTCCATGTGGCCTGGATCGTGGGCTCCACCCGCGGCACGGCGATGCGGCGGATCCACAGGCCGGACGCCAACTGCAGCGCGCCGAAGGTGACCGCGTATGCGGCACCCGCATACAGCACCGTGAAGATCGTCGTGCCCGGATACGTGAGGGCGAGCACGGCGAGCACGACGTCGAGCGCCGTCCACGCGAGGAGCACGGTGCGCGTGCGCGACATGGGCCACAGCGCGAGCGCGAGCGAACCGGTGAGCAGCGCGTAGCACACCATCCAGGCGGCGACGAGCTCGAGCGTGTGCCGGAGCGTGAGCCCCGGGAAGACGAGCGAGAGCACCGCGAACCCGATGCACGCCGCGCCGTCCACCATCGGGATCACCCAGCCCCGCGAACGCTGCAGCGTGCGGAGCGCGAGCACGATCTCGAACGCGCCAAGCGCCGCGAGCAGCACCGCGGCGATGACCATGGCGATCAGGAGGGCGGCGTCGGCCCAGCCGATGGCGGCGATGCCCAGGAAGATCATGAGCACGCCGCGCGCGATGAGCGAGGTGGAGAACCGGCGTGCTTCCCGCGACAGCACGATCATGGCGCGCTCCAGTGGGCGATGCCGCATGATGCCGTGAGGTCGCGCTGCGCACTGTCGGCGTTCGCCTGACTCCTCCCGTCGCCGCGCACGGCGAGCCTACAGGCGGGTATCCGGCACCTCTCCGCGAGGGGAGACATCACCGCGACGACAGGCACACCCGCGTTGCTGCTCCAGTACGCGGAGTGCGAGAGCGGCGCGGTCGTCGCCCAGTTGCTCTCCTAGGCCCGATGCCCCGGCGCGCTGGTGAACCGGAGGAACGTGCGTCCGCGGCCGTGATCGATGCCGAGGCCGGTGTCCATGCTGCGCTCGTCGGTGTTCACGGTGATCAAGTGCGCCGCCGCGATGGCACGCGTGAGGTGTGGGCGCGCCGCCGCGGAATCACCGAACATCAGCTCCACGCGTCCGTCTTTCGCGTCGTACGCGGCGCCGGCAAAGGCGAAGCCGGCCTCCTGCGTCTGCGTGCCGAGGTCGGGGTTCTCTTCCTCCAGCTGCGTGGTGCGCCCGCGATTGCGCTGCGTGAAGCGCGCGAGCATGCCCGCCCACGTCTCCGGCGACGTGAATTCCGCCGCGGCACGCACGCGGATCTCGAGGCGCTCGCGCTCGATCCCCGTCGGCGTGGGGGTCACCAGCACGGAGCACTTCGCGCCCCGCAGCACGGATGACGCCACGCTGCCGAGGATGAGCCGCTCGAGCGCGCCGATGCCATGACGCCCGACGGCGATGAGGTCCGCGTCGAGCCGCTCGGCGTGGTGCAACAGCTCCTGCGCCGAGTCGCCGCGGCAGGTGAGGTCGCGCAGGGTGATGCCGGCGGGCGCGCTCACGAGCGCGTGCATGCGCTCGAAGCGCGCGGGCAGGAGTCGCTCATACTCGTCGTCCGCCGTGCGGAGCACCTCCGAGAAGAACGGGTCCGCTGTCGCGGCGGAC
>JBDSTA010000446.1:0-3104 GCA_039928475.1 Gemmatimonadaceae bacterium
CGTGAAACGTCGGCGCGGCGGACGCTGGCACCGCGAGCGACACACATCGCGCCTGTGGCCAGAGCAGTGCCGGCGACAGGAGTCCGTTGTCGGGACCGACGAGGAGCCGCCCATCGCACTCCACGGCGATCGCGGCGCGCGCGCCACCGACGCCAGGATCGACGACGGCGAGATGCACGGTGCCTGCGGGGAAGCGGTGCCAGTAGTGCGCGACGGCAAGCCGCCCCGCCTCGACGTCATGCGCAGTCACGTCGTGCGCGATGTCCACGAGTGCGGCGCCGGGCGCGAGCGTCGCGAGCACGCCCTTCATCTCGCCAACGTATCCGTCTGCGGTGCCGAAGTCCGTGAGGAGTGTGATGACCGGCGTCATGCGCCTACGCTATCGCGCTGCGCTTCCATCGGCCAGCGCGCCAGATGGCCATCATGCCGATGGCCCGCGCCAGCGCAGTGAGCGAGATGGTCCACCAGAGGCCGCTCGTCCCGTAGCGCGACGCCGCCCACGCAGCGATGGGAATGCGCAGCGCCGTGATGGCGGTGGACGTCAGCATCGGCGGCAGCGTGTACCCAGCGCCGCCGAGCGCGCCCTCGAGCACGATCTCGGCGCAGATGCCCAGTTGCGAGAAGGCCGCGATGCGCAGGTAGCGGGCACCTTCGGCAATGACCGCGGCGTCATCGCTGAACACTCCCGCGAACTGTTCGGCGAAGAGCAGCTCGACGATGCAGCCCACGAGGCCGAACGCCGAGCAGAATCCCACCGAGAGCCAGCCCGCGCGCTCGGCGCGATCCGTTCGGCCGGCGCCGAGATTCTGGCCGACGATGGCCGCCGTCGCCGCGCCGAACCCCACGCCGATCATGTACAGCCAGCTCTCGACGCGATGGCCGATGCCGAGTGCCGCGAGTGCCGGCGTGCCGAACTGCGTGGCGGTGCGCGTCACGAGGACATAGATGAGCGAGAACACGACTCCCGTCGCTGCCGTGGGCAGCCCGATGCGCACGATCTGCCCGAGCGTGCGCCAATCGGGGCGGCCGACCTTGAGCACGCCACGGCGCCCCACGATCAGGAGCCCGAGCGCAAACGCGACGGCGCGGGTGCCGATCGTCGCAATCGCAGCGCCCGACATGCCGAGTGCGGGCACCGGTCCCCATCCCACGATGAGGATGGGATCGAGGAAGAGCGTGACGGCCACCGATGCCGAGAGCAGCAGGAACGGCGTGCGCGTATCGCCCGCGGCACGGAACGCGGCGTCGATCGCGAAGAAGCCGAAGATCAGCGGCGCGCCGAGGAGATACGTGCCGAGGTAGCGCACGCCGAGCGCCGCGACTTCGGGCGGCGTGTGCATGATGCCGAACATCTTCGGAAGCAGCGGCAGGCCGACCACGGCGCAGAGCGTGCCGAGGACGAGGGACAGCATGAGCGCATCGCCGGCGATGCCGGCGGCCTGCTCCCCCTTTCCCTCGCCGTAGCGCCGCGACGCCACCGCTGTCAATCCGACGTTGACCATCTCGGCGATGGCGACGAGGAGCCAGATCCAGAACACCGCCGTGGATGCCGCGGCGAGGCCCGTGGAACCGACACGCGTCCCGATCCAGAACGTGTCGACAGAGAAGAAGAGCGTCATCAGGAGCGATGACGCCACCGCCGGCAGCGCGACGCGCGCGATGGTCTTCCCGAGTGGGTCGCTGACGAGCTTCGCGGTCTCCCACTCGCTCGTGACGCCAACGGTGGCCAGCCCTTCGTGCGGCTCGAGGGGAAGCGAGCTGCCGAGGAGCTGGCCGTCGTGCATGATGCGCTACTGGGGCGTGAGCGCCTTGGCGGCCGCGGCGACCTTCGTCGCGATCTTCTCGAGCTCGCGCGCCGCGGACGACGCCGCATCCGCAGACACGATCGGCGCGCCGGTGTCACCGCCTTCCATCACGCGCGGATAGAGCGGCACCTGTCCCAGCAACGGCAGGTCGACCGCCTTGGCGAGCCGCTCACCACCACCGCTTCCGAACAGCGCCGACGGCTTGCCGCAATGCGGGCACTCGAACCAGCTCATGTTCTCGATGATGCCGAGCACCGGCACCGCCACGCGCTGGAACATCTTGACGCCGCGAAGCGCGTCGCCGACGCTGACTTCCTGCGGTGTGGTGACGATGAGCGCACCGTCCACCTGCGTGGCCTGCACGAGCGAAAGCTGCGCGTCGCCGGTGCCGGGTGGCATGTCGACGAACAGGTAATCGAGCTGCCCCCACGCCACGTCCTGGAGGAACTGATTGATGATCTTCATCACGATCGGCCCGCGCCAGATCGCCGGCTGGTCCGGCTCGATCATCATGCCGAGCGAGATGATCTTCACGCCGTGCGCCTCGAGCGGGACGATCTTCTCGTTGATGACGGGCGGCTGGCCGCTCACCCCCATCATGCGTGGGATGTTCGGCCCGTAAATGTCGGCGTCCATGAGGCCGACGCGTGCGCCCTGCCTTGCGAGCGAGACGGCGAGGTTCACCGCGACGGTGGACTTGCCGACGCCGCCCTTGCCCGACGACACCGCGATGATCTTGCCGAGGTTGGGATACTTCTTCGGAGTCGGCGCCGCCGGGCGTGCGGGCGCGGCAGGCGCCTGGTCCATTACGGGAAGCATCCGTCCCTTCGACGGCGCCGGCGGCGCAGGTGGCGCGTCGGGCAGCTTCACCGGCTTCACCTCGAGCTGGACGTCGGTCACGCCCTCGAGCTGGAGGAGCTCCTGCCGCACCGTGCGCGCGAGCGTCGGATCGTCGTCCTTCGTCAGCAACAGCGTGAGGTGCACCTTGCCGTCCGGCGTGGTGCCGATGTCGCGGACCTGCTGCGTGGAGTACACATCGGCGCCCGTGCGCGGATTGCGAATATTCGACAGCGCCTTGGCGACGCGTTCCTGGAGTGTCTGGGGCATCCGTGAACAATAATCGCCCGCTGTCGCCGGTGCCGCCGCTGTCAGGGCGCGGCGGCGGGGGACGGCAGGTTGCGTCGCGCGGGGAATGTCGCGCCCTGCGTCGCGCCGTGGCGGGTACTGGTGTCGTAGTCGAGCTGCTCGGTGCGCATGCGCACGACGATGTCCTGCGTCACCTTCTCCACTTCCTGCGAC
>JBDSTA010000447.1:0-3009 GCA_039928475.1 Gemmatimonadaceae bacterium
CGCCTGCGCAGGCGGAGCGCGGCAAGATGCAGTACGCCATCAGCTGCCGGTCGTGCCATACGGCGGCCTCGCACACCGGTGTCACCTTCGCGAAGTGGTGGAAGGGGAGGACCCTCGGCGATCTCTACGCGTACATGAGCACGCAGATGCCGAAGAACGACCCCGGAAGCCTCGACCCCGCGCAGTACGCCGACGTCGTCGCCTACCTGCTGAAGATGAACGCGATGCCTGCGGGGACGGCCGAGCTCCTCCCGGATTCGTCCTCGCTCGCACAGATTCGCATCGAGCTTCCTCCCGCAGCCCCGAAGAAGACGCCTGCCCCGAAGACTCCCACCCGCAAGAAGAGTCCCTGACATCATGGCCGAACGCGCAGCTGGAACCCGCATTCGCGGCGTCGCTTCCGCAGCCATCGCCGTAGCACTCGTCGCCGGCATGCTCGCCACGCGCAGCAACACGGGACGTGCGGTGCAGGGCCCGGGCCTGGTCCGGGGCAATGCGCCGGGCGAATGGCGCTACTGGGGTGCCGATGCCTGGAGCACGCGCTACTCGCCGCTCGACCAGATCAACGCACGGAACTTCGACTCGCTCACGCAGGCGTGGCAGTGGAACGCGGGTGCGTTCGGCGACGACGAGTACTTCCGCTCGACGCCACTCTACGCGAAGGGCCGGCTGTTCACCGTGGCGACCAACCGGCGCAAGGCGTTCGCGCTGGATCCGGCCACGGGCAAGCTGCTGTGGAAGTGGGAGATGGACGAGGGCATCCGCTGGCAGAAAGCGCCGCGTCGCTACGCGGGTCGCGGTCTCGCCTACTGGAACAGCGGCAGCGACGAACGCATCATCGTGGTCACGCCCGGCTATCATCTCGCGTCACTCGATGCGAAGACCGGCAAGCCCGATCCGAAGTTCGGCAGGAATGGCGTCGTCGACCTCATGACGGGTCTCGGCTTCCCGCTCGTGCCACTCGCCGTGGACGACACGGGTGAGCTCATCATCAGCGACGCCGCGCCCGCGCGCCGCGCTCGCGCCGGCGAGAAGTGGAATGCGCAATCGCGCACCGGCGCGGACGGCACCGTGGGCATCGATCCGGCCAACGGACAGATCGCCTCGAGCTCGCCGGCGATTCTCGTCGGCGACGTGATCATCGTAGGTAATTCGTCGGTGCACGGCTACTACCCGATCCGTGCTCACAACCTGCCCGGCTACGTCCGCGGCTTCGACGTGCGCACGGGCAGGCAGCTCTGGAAGTTCAACCTCGTTCCGCAGCCGGGCGAGTACGGCGCCGAGACGTGGAAGAAGGGCTCGAAGATCGGCAGCGATGGCGTCGGCAAGAACGACGCATGGGCCGGCTACTCCGCTGATCCCGATCTCGGCCTCGTCTACGTTCCCGTCGGCATGCCGCTGCTCGACGAGTACGGCGGCCATCGCCCGGGCGACAATCTCTACGGCAACAGCATCGTCGCCATCGACGTGAAGACGGGCCAGCGGAAGTGGCATTACCAGATGGTCCACCACGACATCTGGGACTACGACACGCCGATGTTCCCGAACCTGCTCGACGTCACGGTGGATGGGCAGCGACGCAAGGTCATCGCGCAGACGACCAAGCAGGGGTGGGTCTACGTGCTCGACCGCGCGACTGGCGTCCCCGTCTGGCCGATCGTCGAGACGCCCGTGATCCAGAGCGACGTGCCGGGCGAGGAGACGTCGCACACGCAGCCCATTCCCTCGAGGCCGGCGCCGTACTCGCAGCAGGGGCTCCTCGCGTCGGACCTCATCGACTACACCCCCGCCATCAGGGACTCCGCGCTCAAGCTCGCGCAGCGCTGCCGCATGGGCCCGTACTTCATCCCTGCCGCACTCGCCGATGGTTCAGGTGCCGACGGGAGGACGTGCGCATGGTATGCGCCCGGCGCGAGCGGCGGCGTGAACATCGACGGCGGCGCCGCGGTCGATCCCGAGACGGGCATGATGTACGTCGCGTCGCAGAGCGGATTGAGCACGGTGCAGTTGAAGAAGGATCCATGCTCGGAGTTCCGCTACAGCTCACCACACGACGCCTGCGGCCTCCTCGGCGCACTGCCCGCGCCGCCGGGCTACAGGGCGCCCGCCGACGGCGCGCGCGGCGGCGACTTCGCCGCGCGCTCGAGCGGCACGACCATTGGCGGTGTCTCCATCCTCAAACCGAAGCAGCTCGGCGGCGTCACCGCGTACAACCTCAACACGGGCGACAAGGCGTGGTGGATCCCGAGCGGTGGCAAGCTCCTTCCCGTGACGACGAAGGACCCGCTCTTCGCGGGCGTCGAGCTCCCGCCGTCCACCGGTGGACGCGGACAGCCGCAGGTCATCACCACGAAGACGTTGCTCATCTATGGCACCGGTCGCAGCTTCGCGCCGCCGGGTCCGACCCAGCTCTACGCGGTGGACAAGGCGACGGGCAAGCAGGTCGGCGCCGTGAACATTCCCAATCGCACCACGGCGGTGCCGATGACGTTCCTGCACCAGGGCAAGCAGTACATCGTGTACGCGATGGGCGCCGCGAACCAGACGTCCCTCGTCGCGCTGCGCCTGCCCTAAGGCTTCCTCACGTAGCGCTTCAACGCCTTCGCACCAACCTCGGCCCCGTAGATCACGCCATTCGCATCGACGGCGACACCCTCCGCAGCACTCGTGCTCGGAGGGTCTTGCGTTGGATCGGGGATGAACGCCGTCAACGAGCCGTCGCGCGCGCTGCCGATCCGTATGCCGCGCGCCCAGTCCTTGTGCGCTGGCGACACCGAACCCGACTCCGAATCCGCCACGTAGATCCTGTCCGCCGCGTCGATGAAGATTCCACTCGGCCGGCTGAACTGGTACCACGTGTCGAGGGTCGCGCCGTCCTGGTCGTAGATCACGATGCGGTTGTTCCCGCGGTCGCCGACGAACAACCGTCCGCGCGAATCCATCGCGAGCGCATGCGGCTGGTTCAACTCGCCGCGCCCGCTGCCGAGCGTGCCCCACGACGCGAGCAGC
>JBDSTA010000448.1:0-1771 GCA_039928475.1 Gemmatimonadaceae bacterium
CGTTCACCTTCGGTGATCCCAACTTCACGAGCCGCTCGCTGCGCGGCACGGCGGTGCTTCGCTGGGAGTATCGCCCGGGCTCGACGATGTTCTTCGTGTGGACGCAGCAGCGCTCGGGCTTCGACACGTACGGCGATCTCGACTTCCGTCGCGACTCGGGCGCCCTGCTGGCGGACCGGCCGGATAACGTCTTCCTCGTCAAGGCGACGTACTGGCTGGGACGATAGGCTGAAGCGGTGGAATGCGAAGTCGGCGGACTACTTGCTCGAGCGCAAACAAGGCTTAGTGCAGACCCAACTTCGCAGCGACGCGCTCGAGGGCCGCGTCGCGCGTCCACACGACCATGTCGCCCGCCAGCGCGGCCGCGGCCAGCAGGTGGACGTCCACGTAGCCGAGCCCGACGCCCATCAACTTGTGCCGCTCGATGAATCCGAGCAGCTCTGCATCTGTAGCGATTGGCGCCGCTGGCAACTCGGCCCAATGTGCCATGAGCTCCTTTCGGTTCGCCAGGTTGCCACACGCGAGCTCCCCGATGACGAACGGATGCATCGCGACGTCCTGCCATTCCAGCGCGGCTGCGAGACGCGCGTTGCGAGACCGCAGGTGATCGACCCAGAGTGACGTGTCGACGAGGATCATCGCTTGGGCGCTCGGCGCCGCGGAATCGCCTTGAGGTTCGGCTCCGACCCACCAAGGCGCGCGAGACGCCGGGCCGACTCGCGCGCGATCAGGGCACGAAGCGCCTCGTGCAGCACCGCGGTCCGCTCCGAAATGCCCGTGAGCTTCTGGGCCTTTTCGAGGAGCGTGTCGTCGAGATTGATGGTCGTGCGCATGGGCCGCCCTTGAGGTGATTCCCAAATGTACATCAAATGATGCCCGTTGGATGCATCATTTCCCGTGCATCCGGCACCGCGATCGCCCACTCGCCGCCCTGCTCGGCAGCACACCGCACGAGCGCCCCGAGGTGCTCAACGGACAGATTGGGGTTACGTTCCACGACTTCGTGAGCGGCTACCGCGCGGCGCCTGACCTCGCGCAAATCCTCATCACACCTGCTTCGATGCGCCCAGCAGCACTCCTCCTCCTCCCCGCTCTCTTCGCCTGCGCCTCCGTCCCGCCGCAGCCGCGCACGATCACGGCCGTCGAGCAGTCGAGCGGCACGCAGGTGCTCCTCATCGCCGTCAGCCCGGTGAATGAGCGCGTGGTGTGGGCGAGCGGAGGCGGCGGCACGTTCGTCCGCACAGTGGACGGCGGCGACACATGGAAAGCCGGCACGGTGAAGGGCGCCGAGCATCTCCAGTTCCGCGACGTGCACGCGATCGACGCGGACAACGCGTACGTCCTCAGCATCGGTCCTGCCGACTCTTCGCGCATCTACCGCACGAGCGATGGCGGCGCGACGTGGAAGCTGCTGATCAGGAACGCCGAGCCGAAGGGCTTCTATGATTGCATGGCGTTCTGGGACCCGACGCACGGCATCGCGATGGGCGACGCCTTCGACGACCGCATCTACATGATGCAGACGACCGACGGCGCCCACTGGGAGCGCATCAGGGAGCAGGCGCCGCGCGCACGTCCCGAGGAAGGCTTCTTCGCGGCGAGCGGCACATGCGTCATCACGCGCCCCGGCGGACTGGCCTGGGCAGCCGCGGGCACGCCGGGGAGCCGCGTCGTCCACACGAGCGACTATGGAAAGACGTGGCGCGCCGACACCGTGGCGGTGAAGCAGATCGCGTCGGTGAGCTTTCGCGACGACCGCAACGGCATGGTG
>JBDSTA010000449.1:0-2906 GCA_039928475.1 Gemmatimonadaceae bacterium
GCACACTCGGCATCGGTGCCGGCGGCATGCTGTTCGCCCCCGGCCTGCTCGGAGCATGCCGCACGGGGCTGTCGTCCGGCGTGTCCATCGCCGACGACGGATGGGATCGCGTGCCGGCAATCCTGGCCCGCATCGTCCCGCCGAAATTTCCCGCGCGCGACTTCGCGATCACGTCGTACGGCGCGAAGGGCGACGGCGTCACCGATTGCACGGCGGCATTCGCGAAGGCGATCGGTGCGTGCAACGCGGCGGGAGGCGGGCGCGTCGTCGTGCCGGCCGGTGGCAGGTTCCTCACGGGCGCCATTCACCTGCGCAGCAACGTCAACCTCCACGTGCAGGGCGGCGCGACGATCGTCTTCAGCACGAATCCCGACGCGTATCTCCCCGCGGTGTTCACGCGCTGGGAGGGCATGGAGCTGATGGGGCTCTCGCCGCTCATCTATGCGTTCGAGCAGGAGAACGTCGCGGTCACCGGGAACGGCACGCTCGACGGCCAGGCGAACGCCACGCACTGGTGGCCATGGAAGGGCCTTGCAGACTACGGGTGGAAGACGGGCGGGCCGCAACAGGTGCCGGCGCGCACGAAGCTGATGGCGATGATGGAGGCGAATGCGCCCGTCGCCGAGCGTGTGTTCGCGAAGGACTCGTTCATGCGGCCGCAGTTCATCCAGCCGTATCGCTGCCGCAACGTCCTCATCGAGGACGTGACGATCGTCAACTCGCCCATGTGGGAGATCCATCCCGTCCTGTCGACGAACGTCACCGTGCGCCGCGTGAAGATCGACACGCACGGGCCGAACAACGACGGCTGCGATCCGGAATCGTGCCGCGACGTGCTCATCGAGGAATGCACCTTCGACACCGGCGACGACTGCATCGCCATCAAGTCCGGCCGCAATGCGGATGGTCGTCGCCTGAAGGCGCCCACGGAGAACGTGATCGTGCGCGGCTGCAACATGAAGGACGGCCACGGCGGCGTGACCATCGGCAGCGAAATTTCCGGCGACGTACGGTGGGTGTTCGCCGAGAAGAACAGGATGGACAGCCCGAACCTGGAGCGGGCGCTGCGCCTGAAGAACAATGCCTCGCGCGGCGGCGTGCTCGAGCACATCTACATGAGGGATTGTACGGTAGGGCAGGTGTCCGACTCGGTGGTGTCGGTGGACTTCAATTACGAGGAAGGCGCCAGGGGCGCGTTCAGGCCCGTGGCGCGCGACATCAACGTCACGCGCGTGACGAGCCGGAAGAGCAAGTACGGCCTCTACCTGCGCGGCTTCCCGAACGCGCCCATCGAGGGCGTGCACCTCACCGACTGCCGCTTCGACAACGTGGCGAGCGGCAACATGCTCGAGAACGTCACCGGCCTGACGACCGATCGCGTGATCATGAACGGAAAGCCCCTGTGAAGGCGCTGCTGATGGTGGCCGTGCTTGTGTGTCACCCCGAGCGTAGCGAGGGGCCCGCACCCAGATCGGTCAATTGGTCTGTGCGCATGGCCGAAAGCGTCATGCAGCGCGACAGCATCGTCCACGAGAAGTGGGACTACGTTGCCGGCGTCGTCCTCCTCGGCATCCATCGCGTCGGTGAACGCACCGGTGACCCCAGGTACGCGCGCTACGTGAAGGCGAACATCGATCGCCTCGTGAACACGCGCGGCGACATCGCCACGTACAGCATGGACGAGTTCAACCTCGACATGATCAACGAGGGAAAGCTCCTCTTCCCGCTCTACGCGAAGACCAAGGACGAGCGGTACGCGAAGGCCGCGCGCACGCTGCGCGAGCAGCTCCGCCAGCATCCGCGTACGAAGGAGGGCGGCTTCTGGCACAAGAAGACCTACCCCAACCAGATGTGGCTCGACGGCCTGTACATGGCCGAGCCGTTCTACGCGCAGTACGGGAAGGAGTTCAACGACCCCGCGGCGTTCGACGACGTCGCGCGGCAGTTCCTCCTCATGGCGCGCCACGCGCGCGACCCGCGCACGGGACTGCTCTATCACGGCTGGGACGAGAGCCGCACGCAGTCGTGGGCGGATTCCGCGACGGGCCTCTCGCCGAGCTTCTGGGGGCGCGCGGTCGGCTGGTATGCGATGGCGCTCGTGGATGCGCTCGACTTCATCCCCGCGAATCACAAGGACCGCCCGGAGCTCATCCGCGTGCTGCGCGACATCGCGCGCGCGGTGCGCGAGGTGCAGGATCCCGTGTCCGGCCTCTGGTACGACGTCCTCGACCAGCCGAACCGTGCGGGCAACTATCACGAGGCATCGGCGTCGAGCATGTTCGTCTACGCCTTCGCGAAGGGCGCGCGGAAGGGCTACCTCGATGCGGACTATCGCGCATCGGCCAACCGCGGCTTCGACGGCCTCGTGCGCGAGCTCGTCACCGTGGACGCCAGGGGCGTCGCCTCACTCAACGGCATCGTCTCCGTCTCCGGCCTGGGCGGCAAGGGCAATCGCAGCGGCACGTACGCGTACTACATGAGCGAGCCCGTGGTCTCGAACGACCCGAAGGGCGTGGGCGCGTTCATCCTCGCCGCCGAGGAGCTGGGACGATGATGCTGTCACCCCGAACGAAGTGAGGGACCTGCACTTGTTCAGCCTGCACGGCAAACGCGCACTCGTCACCGGCGCGAGCCGCGGCCTCGGTCAGGCCATGGCCCTCGCGCTCGCCGACGCCGGTGCCGACGTCGTGTGCGGCACCTCGAAGCCCGGCGGCGCAAACGCCACCCTGACCTCCATCAAGGCGCTCGGCCGCAATGCATGGGAAGCAGTCGCCGACGTCGGCGACCCCAGCGCCCTGCAAGCCATGGCGAATGAAGTCGACACCCTCGGCGCCCCGATCGACATCCTCGTCAACAACGCGGGCACCATTCGTCGTGCACCCGCGGTGGATCACTCGCTCGAGGAC
>JBDSTA010000450.1:0-17958 GCA_039928475.1 Gemmatimonadaceae bacterium
CTTCCTCGACGGCATGGCGCTCGCGACGATCACGGGCCGCTGCTGGACAGGAATGACGTCGAAGCTCGCCGGGTTCGTCGCGGTGCGCGAGCAGGACGCATGGCTCCTCGGCGCCCGCGACCTGGATGCCGTGGAAGAGGAGCTGCTGCTCGACTCACCCGTGGGCCGCGTTGCCGCGGACGGTATTGGCGCGGACCTCGCCGAGCGCGTGCGCCGCGACCTGGATGGTCCGCAGAGCCTGCACGTGCACCTCGACCTCGACGTGCTCGATTCGTCGGAGGGGCGCGTGAACGAGTTCGCGTGCGATGGCGGCGTCACCACCGCGAAGCTCACCGATGCGATGCGCGGGCTCGGCACCCTGGAGAATGTGTCGTCGTTGACGCTATCGGCGTACGACCCTGCATACGATACCGACGGACGCGTGGCCGAGGTGGCCTTGGGCGTGCTGGAGGCGTTCTTCGGGCAAGGTTCGTAGCGCGTTTAACCACAGAGGACACGGAGTACACACAGAGGACACCGAGGAAGGGCTTTTCTCTGTGTCCTCTGTGCTGCTTTTCCTCTGTGCCCTCTGTGGTTAGAGAACCGTACCAGGCACTATTTCTGTTTTGCCCACGAATCCCGCAGCGTCACCGTCCTGTTGAAGACGAGATGCTCCGGCGTCGAATCGGGATCCTGCACGAAGTAGCCCGTCCGCTCGAACTGGTACTTCGATCCGGCAGGATCGCCGAGCACGCTCCGCTCCACCTTCGCCCCCGGCACGACGACGAGTGACTCCGCGTTGAGCAGCGTCGTGAAGTCGCCATCCTCCCCCGCGGCTTCCTCCGGATCCGGCACCGTGAACAGCTTGTCGTACAGCCGCAGCTCCGCGTTCACCCCATGCGTTGCCGACACCCAGTGGATCGTGCCCTGCACCTTCCGGCCGTCCGGCGCGTCGCCGCCTCGCGTCGCGGGATCATACGTGCAGCGCAGCTCGACGATCTCGCCCGCTGCATCCTTGATCACTTCCTGGCACGTGATCAGGTACGCATAGCGCAGGCGCACTTCACGACCGGGCGCGAGACGGAAGAACTTCTTCGGCGGGTCTTCCATGAAGTCGTCGCGCTCGATCCACAGCTCGCGCGTGAATGGCACCTTCCGCGAGCCCGTGAGTGGCACGTCGTGCGGGTAGTACGACGCATCGAGCTCGTCCACCTCGCCTTCCGGATAATTCGTGAGCACCACCTTGATCGGGTTCACCACGCACATCACGCGCGGCACGCGCATGTTGAGGTCGCTCCGGATGAAGTGCTCGAGCTGCGAGAGCTCCGTGCGCACCGGCTTCCGCGCGACACCAACCGCCTCCCAGAAATCGCGGATCGCCTCGGGCGTCACGCCGCGGCGGCGCATGCCCGCGATGGTCGGCATGCGCGGGTCGTCCCAGCCACTCACGTGCTTCTCGTTCACCAGGCGCAGCAGCTTTCGCTTGCTCACGATCAGGTAGTCGATCTCGCCGCGCGCGAACTCGATCTGCGTCGGCGGATGCTCGAACCCCGCCTCGGCCACGAGCCAGTCGTAGATGTCGCGGCTGTCCTTGAACTCGAGCGTGCAGAGTGACCGCGTGATCCCCTCGATCGCGTCCGACAACCCGTGCGCGAAGTCGTAGAGCGGGTACAGGCACCAGGCGTCGCCCAGCCGGTAGTGGTGCGCGTGACGGATGCGGAGGAGCAGCGGATCGCGCATGATCATGTTCGGATGCGCCATGTCGATCTTCGCGCGCAGCACGTGTGCGCCGTCCGCGAAGTCGCCCGCGCGCATGCGACGCAGCAGCGCGAGGTTCTCGTCCACGGAGCGATCGCGGTTCGGGCTCGGCGTGCCGGATGTCGTCACCGTGCCGCGCCCCTCGCGAATCTCCTCCTCATTCTGCGAATCCACGTACGCCTTGCCCTTCTCCACCAGCCGCTCGGCGATGGCGTAGAGCTGCTCGAAGTAGTCGCTCGCGTAGCGCTCCTCGTCCCACTCGAAGCCCAGCCACTTCACGTCGGTCCGGATGGCCTCGACGTACTTCATGTCCTCGGTGAGCGGGTTCGTGTCGTCGAAGCGCAGGTTCACGCGCCCGCCGAACTCGCGCGCGAGGCCGAAGTTCAGGACGATGGACTTTGCGTGGCCGATGTGCAGGAAGCCGTTCGGCTCCGGCGGGAAGCGCGTGGCGAGCGGGCGGCCGAAGCGGCCGGTCTCCACGTCTTCGGCGACGAGCTCGCGGATGAAGTTGCTGCGGGGCGTGCTGGGCTCTGACATGGTTCCAAAGCTAGCCGCGAGGTGAAGTCGCGTGCAGCGGCGCCGGGCCATGCAAAGCGCCCGGGCAGCGTGTGGCTGCCCGGGCGCATGCGTGCGGTGCTGCAGCGCTGAGGATCAGGCGCGACGGCGGCGTGCGATGCCGAAGACGCCGATCATGCCCGTCGCCATGAGCACGTACGTGGAGGGCTCGGGCGTGACGACCGCCGCGGCTCCGACGGTGAGGCCGTGCCAGTTTTCACTGTTGTCAGTGAAGGTGATCTGGGTGTACGACCCGGCGAGCTGGATGGTGCCGTGCACCTCGCCGCCATTCGTGGTGATCGTGTTGCCGCTCGCCGACATGGCGCCGCAGCCCCAGTACCCGCACCCGTTGGCGATGACGCTCACCGGACCATTGAAGGTGACGGAGGGCTGGCCGTTCCAGCTCACGAGCGAGATGTACGGGTTCAGCACGGCCTGCGAGAACGTGATGGTCTTGAGACCACCCGCGTCGAGCTCGATGATGTCGCACGCCGGCGGCGCGTTCGGGACGCCCGGGCCGGTGTAGGTGTTCGGCGTCCAGTAGTCCGTGCCGCAGCCGAGCTGGGCGAACGAGAACGGTCCCGTGTAGCTGACGTTGACGCCGGATCCGATGGCCATCGAGCCGTAGACGGCGTTGGCTCCGGTGGACGTCCAGTCCGTCCAGACGACCTGCGCCTGGAGTGACGTGGCGCCCACAGCTGCGAGCGCGAAAGCGCCGGCGAGCTGACGAAGGGGGCGAAGAGAGATCATCCTAGGTACCTCGGGACCGTGGGGGGAAGTCGGCATCGACTTGGAAACTCAGGGTTTACTCTCAATTCGCGTACCGCGGCATGTTGAATCCGCTACGAGTTACAAGTCGTTACGCGTCAAGACATTAGAGAATTGTTCGTTGGCGTACATCAATGAAAACCGCCAAACTGTGGCGCGATGCACCCTCGGTTCGCCGGGTTCGCGCCACACCTGTTCCGAGACACCAGCGATCCATTTACCATAATCGAAATTACATAAATACTTATTTGTACGATCATTGATCCACTACCTTGCCATCGAACATGTGCACCGTCCGGTCCGCGTGACGCTCGTACCGCGGGTCGTGCGTCACCATGCAGATCGTCGCGCCCTGCCCATGCAGTGACTTGAGCAGGTCCATCACCGCCTCGCCATTCGTCGAGTCGAGATTTCCCGTGGGCTCGTCCGCCAGCAGGATCAGCGGCGCGCCCGCCACCGCACGCGCCACCGCCACGCGCTGCTGCTGGCCGCCGGACAGCTGCGACGGATAGTGCTTCATGCGGTGGCTCATCCCCACACGCTCCAGCGCCTCACCCACCCGGCGCGCCCGCTCCTTCTCGCTCATGCCTCTATAGGTGAGCGGCAGCTCGACGTTCTCGTACACCGTCAGGTCGCCGATGAGGTTGAACGCCTGGAAGATGAAGCCGATCTGCTTGTTGCGAATGCGCGCACGCTCCGATGGCGTCAGCCCCGCCACGGGCTCGCCCGCAAGCCTGTAGTCGCCCGTGGTCGGCGTATCGAGCAGCCCGAGGATCGACAGCATCGTGCTCTTCCCGCATCCGGACGGCCCCGCGATCGACACGTACTCGCCCGGCATGATCGTGAGCGCCACCTCGTGCAGCGCGTGCGTCTCCACGTCTTCCGTATAGAAGACCTTGTTCACCTTCGAGAGGCTGATGAGCGGCTGCATCACTTGATCCTCACGCGCGCGTCGGTCAGCAGCTGCGACATGTCCGAGATGATCACGCTGTCTCCCTTCGAGAGTCCCTTCCTCACGACGATGCTGTTCACCGACGCCTTGCCGACGGTGACCTCGACGCGCGCGGCCTCGCCCCTGTTCGGCGTCACCCTGAACAGCTTGATCACGCTCTCCGCCGCGCCATACGCCGGCCGGCCGACGTACATCACGTTGTGCAGCCGCTCGATCTCGATCGCGCCGTCCACGGCGACGTCCACCCGCGCGCCCTTCGGCATCGTGCCGTCGAGCGCGATCTCCACCATCACCGTCGCGCCGCGCGACATGGGGTCGACCGACGTCACCCGCCCCGTCACCACGCCATCATGTGTGTCCACCGTCGCGCGCTGACCCGGAGCGACATCCTTCGCGAGCGTCTCGGGCACGCGCAGCACGGCCTTCAACTTCCCCGGCGTGGTGATGCGTGCGAGCTCCACACCTGAGTTGACCCACTGCCCGAGCTCGAGCTGCGCACCGCCGAGCGACTGGAGCTGCCCCGCCTCACCGGCGGTCACGCGCATGGAGCCCACGCGATTGCGCTGCGCCTGGAGAATCGACTTCAGCCCATCGATCTGCTGCTGCGCCAGCACCACCTGCTCCGCATCCGCGTCCTTCGTACCCTCCACTCGGCGCTCCTCGATCTGGTAGCGCGTGAGCGCCTCCTGCGCGCGCTCGTGCGCCGCCGCGACTTCGTTCCGCGACGCCGACCGCCCCTTGTCCAGCGAATCGAGCACGCCCGCATTCCGCTCGGCCTCGAGCCTCTGCGTGCGCAGCTGCGCGAGCGCACCCTGTTGCGTGAGCCGCGCCTGCTGTTGTGCGCTGCGGAGCTGCGCGAGCATCGCGTACGCCTGCGTGAGCTGCTGCTGCACCTGGAGCGCCTGGAGCTCGACGTCCGTGTTGCTGAGCAGCACGATCGTCGTGCCCGCATCCACGACGGCGCCCGGCTTCACCGGCAGCGCCTCGATGCGCCCGCCCGTCTGTGCGACGATGATGCGCGTGTGCTCCGCGACGAGCGTCCCCGGCGCGCGCACGTCGCGCACCATGTCGCCCACTGCGACGGTATCGAACGTGAGCGTCGTGCGGCTCATGGTGGTGACCGCGCCCTTGAGCGTGCGCAGCCCGATTGTGGCGAGCAGCAGCACGCTCACCACCACCCCCGCCACCACATACCCGCGCCGATTCGTCGGTTTGTCGCGCTCTATGTCCACTTTGTCGCTCCGAGCGAAGCGAGGAGCCTGCAGATGCGTTCGCCCCTATTCAGCACGCAACACCTCCATCGGGTCCATGCGCGTCGCCCGCATCGCCGGTACGAACGCCGACACCACCATCGCGGTGAACACCACCACGCACAGCGCCCCGAACATCAGCGCGTTCTGGAGATCAGCGTCGCCGAGGAACGAGCCAAGCCACCCCATCGTCTCCTTGCTCACGTACAGCCCGATCGCCACCCCCGCGAGCACCAGCACGTTCCCCTCGCGAATGAGCACGCGCACGATGTTCGCCGGCGTCGCACCGAGCGAGATGCGCACCGCCACCTCGCGCTGCCTGTCGGTCACCGATTGCGCGACGATCCCGTACACACCGAGCGCCGACAGCCCGAGCGCGATCACGCCGAACGTCGTGAACAGCCCGGCGATGAACCGCAGCACGGCCGCGCGCTGCGGAATGCCCTGGTATTCCTCGAACAGGCCCACCGACGGCGGACGTATCCCGGATCCCTGCCCACCCAGCGCCCGCCGCACCCTCGACGCCACGCGCTGCGGGTCGCTCGTCGCGCGCGCGAATACATGTACGAACGTGGCATTCTTGTTCGACATCAGCGTGTCGTGCACCGTCATCACGCGGTAGATGCTGTTCACGCGCAGCGTGTCGGCCACGCGCTTGAGCGCGCGCGCATCCTCGCTCAGGTAGTCGCCGACGATGCCCTGCACCCTGAGCCACGGCTCGTTCGTCGCGCGGCCGCCGAGCTTGATGAGCCGGTTCGATGGCGATGAGCGCGGCCAGAGGTACCAGGCCGAGCCGCGGTCCATGATGACGAGGCCCTGGTCGTTGCCGCCGTCGGGGAAGTCCTTGCCGCGCTCGATGGGCAGTCCCATCGTGCGGAAGAACGCCGGCGAGACGATCTGATACTCGAAGTTCGGCGACTGGAGCTCGCGCGTGCTGCCGTCCACGTCGTCCACCGTGAGCGCTCCGGTCGCCACGCCCTGCTTCACCGACACGGCGGCGTCACCCACGCCTTCCAGTCCGCGCACCCGGCTCAACACGCTCTCGGTGATCTCCATGAGCGTTCGACTCGAGTCGGATGTGGGCGGCACCATGAAGGTGCCGACGACGATCGGCCGCGTGTCGAAACCGTACAGCTCGTGCATGAGGTAGCCGGAGCTCGCGGGCCGGCGTGCCGCGGACGCGAGCAGCGCGGCGGCGCACACCAGCGGAAGCGTGAGTGCGATCTGCGTGATGACGAGCGTGCCGTACACGCGGCGATTGTTCTTGTGCGTGCCCGTGCCAGCCCTGCTCTTGAGCAACGAGTTCAGGTCGACGACCGACACGCGAATCGCCGGCGCAAGGCCCACGATGAGCAGGCTGACGAGGGCCGCCACCGCCGCGAAGGCGACCATCCGCCAGCTCGCCTGCGGCTCCACGATGTACCCGCCGATGTTCGGCGGGATGGTCGCGTGGATCACGGCATTGCCGGCCAGCGCGAACAGCACCGCGAGCGCCGCCGCGCCGGTCGCGAGCACGGCGCCCTCGATCATGAGCGTCGAGATGATCTGCCGGCGCGATGCGCCCACCGCGGAGCGAAGCGCGAGCTCGCTCGCGCGCCCGAGTCCGCGTGCGAGCTGAAGGTTCGCGAGGTTCGTGCACGCGACGAGCAGCACCGCGAGGCCAGCTCCAATCAGCGCCCAGTGGAATCGCTGCACCTGGAACTGCCGCTTCATCGGCTCCACCGCGAAGCGCGACTCCTTCATGTCCGCCCCCTCGGCCAGCGCAAGCCGCGCGGAAAGGATGTTCGTTTCCTTGAGGACGTCCTCGGTCGTCGCGCCGGGCCGCAGGCGGATCAATCCCGCGCCCAGGGTCAGGCCCGGAGGTGGGAACAGCCAGATTCCGTTGTCGGGAGACAGCAAGCCACTGAAGCGCGACACCACACCGATGACGCGGTACGGAATTCCGTCCACGTCGACCGAGTGTCCCACCGGCGACTCGCTCGCGCGGAAGAGCTGTGCGCGCAGGCGGTCGCTGATCACGATCGTGGCCGCGGCCGTTGCGGGATCGGTCGATGGCGCGAGCGTCCCTTCGAGAGGCGAGACTCCCAGCGTCGCGAAATAGTTGGGGCGGACGTACGTGCCGCTCGTCTGCACCAACGCATCGCCGCGTTCCACCACACCGCCCTGGTACCACCTCGCGCCGGTGACGGATTCATACGTGCGCCCCGAATCGCCGAGCACGCGGTCGCGCCACGTGAAGTCCACCTTGCGGTCGGGTGGGCCCCAGTAGCGGATCAGCATGAGGCGATCCGGGTCGCGCACCGCGACGCGCGGGTTCATCATCGCGTCGATCACGCTGAACATCGACGTGTTCACCGCGATCGCGAGCGACAGCGCAAGCGTCGCCGTGATGGCGAAGGTCGGATGACGCAGCAGCGTTCGCACGGCGATGCGCACGTCGCGCCGCAGGTTCTCTATCCATTGAATGGAGCGCTGCTCGAGCGCCTCCTCCTTCCGCTGCTGCACGCCCCCGAACGCGAGGTGCGCCTGGCGACGCGCCTCGGCGGCGGGCAGGCCGCGCGACTCCAGCTCCTCGGCCTCGAGGTCGATGTGCGTGCGCATCTCCGCGTCCATGTCCTGCTCGAGCGCTTCGCGCCGGAAGAGCGCGGGCGCCAGCCGCCACCGTGGCATCAGGTGGCCGCCAGCACACGAGTCACCGCACCACTGAACAGCCGCCACTGCTCCTGCTCGGCGAGGTACTGCTCACGTCCGGCCGCGGTGAGCGAGTAGACCTTCACCTTCCGTCCCTCCGGCGACACCCCCCACTCGGCGTCGATCCACCCGCGGTCCTCCAGGCGGTAGAGCGCGGGGTAGAGCGAACCCTGGTTGATGGAGAGGACGTCCTCGGAGAGCTGGTTGATGCGCTTGCTGATCCCCCACCCGTGGAGCGGGCCGAGGATGAGGCTCTTGAGGATGAGGAGGTCGAGGCTCCCCTGGAGGAGGTCGGTGCGCGAGTTCATGCGGTATTCCATGCCTAGATGTCCGACAACAGTGCCGGGGCTGTTGTCGGATGTCAAGGTATGATTTATATGAATATCTATTTATGTATTCTATGTACGGCGCGCCTGTTGCTGATGCGCATGACCCCTCGCCTCACGCGCGCGCTCGAGCACCGGAACTACCGGCTCTTCTTCGCCGGGCAGAGCGTGTCGCTCGTCGGCACCTGGATCACGCGCGTGGCGACGAGCTGGCTCGTCTTCCGGCTCACGGGATCGCTGCTGCTCCTGGGCGTCGTGAGCTTCTGCGGCCAGATCCCGACACTGCTCCTCGCGCCCATCGCCGGCGTGATGAGCGACCGGTGGGACCGCCATCGCATCCTCGTCGTGACGCAGGTCCTCTCGATGCTCCAGTCCGCGGCGCTGGCGCTCATGGTCTTCACCGGCGTCGTGTCCGTGCCGCTCATCCTCGCGCTCCAGGTCATCCAAGGCGTCATCAACGCGTTCGACACGCCCGCGCGCCAGTCGTTCGTCGTCGAGATGATCGAGGATCGCGCCGACCTCCCCAACGCCATCGCGCTCAACTCGTCCATGGTGAACGCCAGCCGCATCCTCGGCCCCAGCATCGGCGGCGTCATCATCGCGGCGGTGGGCGAGGGGTGGTGCTTCGCGATCGACGCCATCTCCTACGTCGCCGTCCTCATGTCGCTCCTCGCAATGGATGTGGTGCGACGCGACCTCCCGTCGCGCAACGCCGGTGTCGTCGCCGAGTTGCGCGCGGGCTTCGACTACGTGACGAAGTTCGTCCCCGTGCGCTCCGCCCTGACCCTGCTGGCGCTCGTGAGCGTCCTCGGCATGCCGTACACGGTGCTCATGCCGGCCATTGCGACGAAGGTGCTCCACGGCGGCCCGCACACGCTCGGCTTCCTCATGACGGCGTCAGGCGTCGGGGCGCTCGCCGGGGCGCTGTACCTTGCGTCGCGCCACTCGGTGCTCGGGCTCGGCAAGGTGATGATGTTCTCGACCATGGCGTTCGGCGCCGGACTCGTCGCCTTTTCGCTCTCCACGTCGCTGCCGCTGTCGCTCGCGGCGCTGCCCTTCGTCGGCGGCGGCATGATGATCACCATGGCCGCCACGAACACCATCATCCAGACCATCGTCACCGAGGACCTGCGCGGCCGAGTGATGGCCTTCTATACGATGGCCTTCCTCGGCACTGCGCCCGTCGGGAGCCTGCTGGCCGGCGTGATCGCCGATCGCATCGGCCCCACGCGCACCGTGCTCGCCGGCGGCATCAGCACGCTGTTCGTGGCCGTGTGGTTCTCGCTGCGCCTTCCCGGCCTGCGCGCGATGGTGCGGCCCATCTATGTGGAACGCGGCATCATCGCCGCGGGTGAGATCGACGCCGGCGCATCGGCGCTCTGACTCACGACCCCGCGGTGTAGATGCGACGATACTCGTCGCACTCCACCTTGAGTTTTTTCATGAACGATTCGTATTCGGGCGTCCCCTTGAGCGTGGCCAGCGCCGGATCGTCGGCAAACAGCGAATAGGCCGGCATGCCCTCACGTGCCGTGCGCTCGAGCCAGCGCACTGCCTCGGCCTTCTCCCCCATGAGCGCGTGCGCCGTGGCAATGGCAAACGAGGCATGATGGAAGTGCGATCGCCCCCCTCCCTTCTGCTCCGCGATCTTCAGGTACGATCGCGCCTCCTCGTTTCGGCCGAGGCGTGCGAGCAGCACGCCGCGCGTCGCTTCGTTGTCACCGGTAAGCGTATCACCTGTCGTACCTCCACGGAGGAGCGCGAGACCCTCAGGCGCGCGGCCGAGGTAGCCGAGCACGAGTGCTTCCTCATAGACGGATGTCACCCACCCGAGCGCACGGTCGCGCTGGTAGATCTCGAGCGCTTCCTTGAAGCGCTGCTGCTGCCAGAGCACGCGCGGAACGCGGAGCTTCACGAAGTTGTTCGCGGGGTCCACCGCCAGCGTCGCCTGGAACTCCCGCCCCGCCTCGGGCAGGAGTCCGATATGGAAGAGCAGCGAGCCGAACGTCGCGCGTTCATCCGCGCCGCTCGGCTTCAGCGCCACGGCGCGCAGGTTGTCACGCAGGGACTCCGTGATCTTCCAGCCTCCCTCCCTGGTGTACTCGAGATTGGCGCGCGCACGGTACGCTATCGAGAGCGACGGGTCCAGGGAAAGGGCGCGATCGGTTGCCGCGCTCGCGCTGTCGCGATAGGCAGGCGGCGCGTTGCCGCTGAAGATCTTCGCACTGTACGCCACCGAGAGCGACGCCCATGCCGGCGCGAAGGTGCTGTCCATGCGCACGGACATCCGTAACAGGGTTATCGCCGTGTCGACCCTTTGGGGTGCCCCCGAAACGGTGAGGTCGCGGAGTAGCACGCGTGCGCGGAGGTAGGCTTCATAGGGGGCTGCGGCCGCGGGCCGCTTGTCCATCTGCGTCGCCTCGCGCGCGAGCAGAGCGACCTGGAGCGCGCTCGCCACCGCCATCGCGACGTCACGCTGGATGGCAAAGACGTCGGTGAGCGTCTTGTCATACGTGTGCCTCCAGCGATTCTCCCCCGTTCGCCCGTCCGACAGCTCGATGGTGATGCGCAGGTGATCTGCATCCTTGCGCACGCTCCCGCTCACGATACTGCCGACGTCGAGCTGCTTCACCATGTCTGCCATGGTGAATCGATTCGGGTCGCTGTACGCCGCCACGGACGCGCGCGCCATCACCTTGAGCTCGCCGATGCCAGCGAGCGTGGACGTGAGCTCGTCCGTCATGCCGTCGGCGAAGTACTGGTCTGCCGGGTTCGGGCTCACGCTGCGCAGTGGCAGCACTGCCACGCGCGTGCGGTTGGCGGGCTGCGCATCGGATGAAGCCGTATGCCATTGCCTGTACGCGACGGCGAACCCCGCGATGGCCAGCACTGCCACGACCGCCGCAACGTTGCGACGCCTGCGCTCGTGCCCTCCGGACGCTCCCTTCCCGCGTAGCGCGTGCGCGAACCCGAGCGTCGTCGCGTATCGATCGGGTGGCGCCTTCGACATCGCGCGGCGGAGCGCGCCATCCACTGCCGGCGCAATCTCGGGCCGGACTGTCCGCACCGGCGGCGCGGTATCGATGGCGTGCCGGGCGATGAGCGACTGCACGGTGGGCCCCGCGAACGGCGGCATTCCGGCGAGCATCTCGTAGACCATGCACGCCAGCGCGTACTGGTCCGCCCGTCCGTCTATGGTCTGGTCGCTGGACGCCTGCTCGGGACTCATGTACATGGGCGTGCCCACGATCATGCCCGTCGCCGTCATCCGCTCCGTCTCACTGCCGAGCGCCCGCGCGATGCCGAAGTCGGCGACCATCGCGTGCCCTTCGAAGAGCAGGATGTTCTCCGGCTTGATGTCCCGGTGGATCACGCCGCGCGCATGCGCGAAGTCGAGCGCCTCGGCGACTTCCGTCGCGATGGCCATCGTCTCGTCCACGCCGAGCTGCCGCTCGCGGTCCAGCTTCGCGCGGAGCGACTCGCCGGCGACGAACGGCATCGCGAACCAGGGCTCGCCCGCGCTGTCGCCTGCCGCGACGTCCAGCCGCCCCGAGTCGAGGAGGGGCAGGATTTGCGGATGCGACATGCCCGCCACCACGCGGATCTCGCGCAGGAAGCGCTCGGCGGTGGACTGCACCGCGAACTCGGGCAGCAGCACCTTGAGCGCGACCTTCCGGTCGTGCCTGAGGTCGTGCGCGAGATACACGGTGGCCATTCCACCGCGGCCCAGTTCCCGCTCGATGCGATACCGACCGGCGAGCCCCGCCGCGAGCCGGTCGGCAATGGACGCTGCGTCCATTGTGCTACCTCGTCACGGCTTCCCAATCATCTTCATCATGGCCTGTCCCTCGATCATCGGGAGCATCGCGCGCTGCTCCTCGGTGAGGAGCTCGCCCACCATGTGCCGGTCTCGCACGATGTTGATCATCGCTTCCACCTGACCCGTCGATTGCGTGCACGCCTGCGCGCGGATGGCCTTCTCGTCCACGGGGCCCGACCAGGCCATCGCTGCCGCAGCCGGGCTGTCCTTTGCCGTGCTCACCATGGCGTCCCTCATCCGCTGCATCCGCACCGGCACCGAGTCGCGCAGTGCCTTGGCGACGCCCTCCAGCAGGCCAACCTGGTGCGGCGTGAGCGAGAGCTCGGCCTTGAACCCCAGGATGTACTCCGCAGGATGCGACATGCGCTCCGCGTTCACCATCAGTCGCGCGCGTTGCGCCGAGTCCGGCATGGTCATCTGCGCGGCAAGCGGCAGTGCGCACATCACCGTGACAGCGGCGGTACGGACGAGAAGTCGACTGAGATTCATGGGCGGGCACCTCGGATTTTGCACTGGGGGACGCTGCGCAGGTGCCGAGAAGATGTGCGTCGCGGCCGGCAAGCGCGAGTCGCCAGGTGTGTCTTCCAGAATTCGCGCCGGGCGTGTCTCTTTCCATGAGCCGACAGCCGCCACGCCTTAGCCGCTCATGATTCGTATTCTCGCTCGCATCGCGCTCGCGCTAGCCGTCGTTTCGTCGCTCCCTCTTACTGCGCGAGCACAGACTCGCCGCGAGACGGTCCGCGGCCGCGTGACGTCCGACTCCGGCGTCGCGATCAAGGGCGCAGTCGTTTCGGTGACGATGGCGCCTGACCGCACCTTCAGGCAGGACTCCACATCAGCGACCGGCACCTGGTCGGTCACCTTCGACGCCGGCACGGGCGACTACCTCGTGCATGTCGCCGCGGTGGGCTACAAGGCAGAACGTCGTCGCATCACGCGGCAGGGCAGCGACACGTCGGTCGTCGCGGACTTCAGGCTCGCTCCTGTCGTCGCGCAGCTCGCCGCGGTGAACACCCAGGCGCGCAAGCTCGTCCCCGACCGGCGCGGCGACGACGGCGCCGACGTCGGCTCCGCCAACCAGGCGCGCGAAGGCGTGTTCGCGTCGTTGCGGCCAGACCAGGAAGGCAACCTCGCCGCGATCGCGAACGCGATCCCGGGCGCGAACGCGCAGCCGGACGGTCTCTCGGTGTTCGGGCTCGCCGGATCGCAGAGCAACACGACGCTCAATGGCATGGCCTTCGGCGGCACGAGCCTCCCGCGCGACGGACGCGCGAGCATCAGCGTGGCGACGTCGCCGTACGATCCGTCGCGCGGCGGGTTCAGCGGCGGGCAGACGAACGTGGAGCTTTCACCCGGCAACACGCTCTTCCTGCGGCGCGCACACCTCACCGTCGACCCGACGCCCCTTCAATACACTGACGCGGTGAGCCGTCGGCTCGGCCAGCGCGAGCTCTCCATGGATGGCAGCTTCGGCAGCTCCGGCCCGCTGCTCAAGGAGCGCTACCTCTACAATGCCGCGCTTCAGCTGACGCGCCGATCGTCCGACGCCGCTTCCTTTCTCACCGCGGACGACGAGATCCTCGGCATCGCCGGGGTTGCGCCTGATTCGGCCGACCGGCTTCGCTCCCTCCTGGCTGCCGCACACGTGCCCCTCTCCACCGGCGCCGTGCCAGGCTCCATCGTGTCGGACAAGGCCGCGTTCTCGCTCCGGTTCGACCGCTCGCCGTACAAGCCCGGCACCTTCATCAACGCACCGGTCGCGTGGAACGCGTCGTTCGTCGGCAACCTCGGCCGCGACGAGGCATTGTCGTCGTCGCCGCTCAGCGTGCCCACGCGCGGCGGCTCCCGCAGGACCGCTGCGTTCACGGGCATCGCCGTGTACTCGCGCTACTTCGGCGACATCCTCAACGACACGCGCGTCGCCGCGAATCTCAACGCCGTGCGCGGAACGCCGTACCTGCGCATCCCCGGCGGCTCCGTGCTCGTGTCGTCGTCACTGCCCAACGCCGACGGCGCGCTCTCGAGCGTGGACTTCGGCGGCAACTCGTCGCTGGACTACCGGCGCACGAGCTGGAACGTCGAGGCGATCAACGAGACGCAGCTTTACGCGCGCGGCAAGCCGCACCGCGTGAAGCTCACGCTCGAGTCGCGACTCGACGACTACGACAACACGACCCCCGACAACCTCCTCGGCCAGTTCTCCTTCCCGTCGCTCTCGGCGCTCGCGGCCGGCCAGCCGTCGAGCTTCTCGCGCACGCTCACCTCGCCATCGCGCACGGGCGGCGAATGGAGCGGTTTCGCTGCGCTCGGCGACTACTGGCGCGTGACGCGCAGCTTCCAGCTCCTCTACGGCGCGCGCATCGAGGCGAATCACTACACGACGAGCCTGGCGTCGAATCCGACCGTCGCCGCCGCATTCGGCGAGAGCACGAGTGAGGCGCCCAATCGCATTCACGTGAGCCCGCGCGTGGGATTCTCCTGGTACTTCGGCAAGGCGCCGGGCGGCAAGGGCTTTCGCTTCAGCCAGTTCGCGCAGCAGTCGCTCTTCCCCGACATCATGCTGCGCGGCGGCTTCGGTGAGTTCCGGAGCCTGCTCTCTCCGTCGCTGCTGTCGGACGTGAGCGCGGCCAACGGGCTTCCGGGAAGCGCGACGCACGTCACCTGCTTCGGCACCGCGGTCCCGACGCCGAACTGGGAGAACTACCTCACCGACAGCGGCACCATCCCGTCGTCGTGCGCCGGCGGTGCGCCCTCCGCGTTCACCGATGCCGCGCCAACCATTCGGCTCCTTGACCGTAACTACGACGCGGCGCGCAGCTGGCGCGGCAACCTGAGCTTCATCAAGGCCATCGGAGCGGTCTCCCTGCTCATGGACGGTGTGCTCTCGTTCAACGTGGACCAGCCGGGTACGTACGACGTCAACTTCGCCGGGACACCACGGTTCACGCTTACGGGCGAGGGCGGACGTCCGGTGTTCGTGAATCCGTCGTCGATCGTCGCGAGCACGGGCGCCGTTTCGCCGGTAGACGCGCGCACGAATGCCTCGTTCGGTCGCGTGGTGCGCTACCAGAGCGACCTTCGTTCTACGAGCCGCCAGCTCACGACGACGATTGCGCCGAGCCAGTTCAACAACTGGGTGTACAGCGTGTCGTATACGCTGGGCGACATGCGCGCCGACGCGCGCGGCTTCGACGGCGCGACGTTCGGCGCGCCCACGGCCATCGAGCGCGCACCCGGCAACCTCGACGTGCGTCACCAGTGGCAGGCCTCCATCGGGCGATCGCTGCCGCACAACGTCAACCTCTCGCTCTTCGGGCGGCTCATGTCCGGCGCGCCGTATACGCCGCTCGTCGCCGGTGACATCAATGGCGACGGCCTCGCGAACGACCGCGCGTTCGTCTTCGAGCCCGCGCATACCGCAGACCCGGCGCTCGCGAAGGCCATGAGCACGTTGCTGCTCACGGCTCCGGATGGTGCCGCCGAGTGTCTTGCGTCGCAGCTCGGGCAGGCGGCGGCGCGCAACGGGTGCCGTGGCCCGTGGACGGCGTGGGTCAACGCGCGCATGGGGGTGTACAGCCGCTTCGGCTGGACGAAGCGCGGCTTCAACGCGGTGCTCAACTTCAGCAACGTGCTCGCGGGGCTCGACCAGGTGGTGCACGGCGCCGACGACCTGCGCGGGTGGGGCGGGAGCGCGTATCCGGATCCTTTCCTGCTCACGCCGCGCGGCTTCGACCCGTCGTCGAGCCAGTTCCGCTACGAGGTGAACCCGCGCTTCGGGAGCACGCGTTCGTCACGCATGCTCGCACGCGCGCCCTTCCGCGTGAGCATCGACCTCAACTTCGACCTCGGCGTGCCGCAGGTGAAGCAGCAGGCGATCAGGCTGTTGTCGCCCGGTCGCGCCGGCGACACGCGCCCGCGCATGAGCGTGGACTCCATCGCGTCGAAGCTCCGCGGGCAGGTCGCGGATGTGTACGACGAGATCCTCGAGGAGAGCGACTCGCTCCTGCTCTCGCGCGAGCAGACCGATTCGCTCAAGGTCGCGCAGAAGACGTATCTCGCGAAATCCAACGCGCACTGGACTGCGGTCGCGACGAAGCTCGCCGACATGGGCGATCGCTACGATGCCGACGCGGCGATGTTCATCGTGGACGACGCGATCGAGCAGGGGTGGCTCATTGCGCGTGACGAGTTCCCGACCATCAAGCGCATCCTGAGCCCGCTCCAGATCGCGCTTGCCCCGTGGAAGGTGCACACACTCGAACAGGCGCAGGGAAAGAAGAGTGTGGGGGTACGCACGCCGCGATACTGACGCGAGCGACGGATCTCACTCCGCGACGGGCGGGACCTCACGATTGGAGAAGAACGGATTGCTGAAGGGAAACGCGTTCGTGCTCCACTGTCGCAAGGCACGGAAGAGCTTCTCATAATAGCCGGCCTGATACGCGCTGCTGGTGACCCACCAGCTCACGTCCACGTCGTGCGGCAACAGCTTCGCGTCGAGCGGCGTGCGCCTGCCCATCGGATAGAGGTAGCAGCAGCCGAGGTATTGGCCCTGCGCGTCGTACACCGAGTAGGAGAACGAGTAGTTCTCCCGCAGCTCGCACTCGTGCCACACGAGATCCACGAAGTCGAACTCCGCGCTCACCGGCCCACTCGGCCAATCACCTCCGCGCGTGCGCTGGATGACGTCGATGCTCTCGTTGATCCCCTTCACGTCGGCTGCCAGATCGGCGCGACTGAGCGCGCGCGCCTCGATGTCCTCATACCGGAGCGTGAGCGGTGCCACATAGCCGCTCGGCAGCACGAGCGGCTTGATGAAGTGCGTGTGGTCCATGTCGGTCAGGCAGTCTTGGCGAGAAATGGAAGGACCACTGCGGCCAGCGCCGGCGCGGCGCCGACCTCGTAGTGCGTGAGGTCGGGCAGGATGGCGAGTCGGTTCCTGGACATGTGCTCGCGCATCCAGCCGGCATCCCGCAATCCGCCGCCGAGCATCTCGTAGAAGGAGGCGATGTGCTCCAGGCGGAACATGTCGGCGTCGCCGTAGGCGAGCATGACCGGCATGGTGAGATGCTTGACGCTGGCGGACCAGTCGTACGGCTGGCGCATGTATTCACCCATCGCGTCGAGCAGTCGGGGGAAGTCCTCCGGGTGCGGAGCGACGTCGACGTACGCCTGGTACATCGGCGTGCCCTTCAGCTGCGCCGCGAACGCGCCGCTCAGCGCGGCCTGCTGCGGCAGCATCTCCGGGAAGAATCCGCTCTGTGCATAGGGTGTGGACACGAGCACCAGCCGGCGGACGAGCTCGGGATGCTGCGCGGCGAGCTGGAAGGCGGCACCGCCGCCGAAGGAGTAGCCCATGACGTCCACTTGCTCGAGCCCGAGCTTCTGGATCACGACGGCGAGGTCGCGCCCGATGTCGACGAGGTCGATCTTCCGGTCGCCGAGGGCGGTGCGGCCGTGGCCGTGGAGATGAATGCCGATGACCTGGTGATGCTCGGCCAGGGTCGTGAGCACGGGGCCGAAGAGCTCGGTCGTGAACAGCCCGCCGTGCAGCAGCACGAGCGGCGCGCCCGTGCCGCGGATCTCGAACCAGTAGTCGACGCCGTTTGCGGCGACATACCCACTCTTGTCTGGCATGGTGACGGAGTTGTTGTGTGGTTGTGATGGGCTCCCCGGGCTGGCTGGAGCGCTTCCCTTCACGAGGACGTCGAACGACGCGCCACGAATTCGACAACCTGGCGTATGCACCATTGAACGGCTGTCAAAAAAATTATATAAATTACTATTTATACATTAGGTGCTCGCGAGGTAGCGCAGCCCGACGCCCATCCCGCGATAGCCGACCTCCAGGAACGCCTC
>JBDSTA010000451.1:0-13063 GCA_039928475.1 Gemmatimonadaceae bacterium
CGCGGGGTCGAAGGGATGGCCGTCGGGATTCAGGATCTCGAGACCATGCCCGCCGCATCCGAGGAGGAGGACCATCTCGTGGCGCGCGTGTTCCAGGTCGGCTACGTGTTCAACGGACAGCTGCTTCGTCCCGCGCGCGTGGTCGTGAAGCAATGGAACGGCTGACCGCGTAAGGTCCGCCATGGCCCAGCAAGACTACTACGCCGTCCTCGGCGTCCCGGCATCCGCGACGCAGGACGAGATCAAGAAGAAGTACCGCAAGCTCGCGTCGAAGCATCATCCGGACAAGAATCCGAATGATCCCAAGGCGGCCGAGACGTTCAAGGGCATCTCGGAGGCGTACCAGACGCTCGGTGACGAGACGAAGCGGAAGCAGTATGACGAGATGCGCCGACTCGGCGCGTTTGGGGGCTTCGGTGGCGGCAGCACCTCGCGCAGTGGCGGTGCGCGGCCGGGCGGCTACAGCTCCACGGGCGGATCGCAGAACATCAACTTCGAGGACCTGGGTGACGTCGGCTTCGGCGGCCTCGGCGATATCTTCAGCTCGATGTTCGGCGGTGGCAACGCGCGTGGCGCGCAGGGCGCCCCCAATGCCCGCAGCCGCGGCCCGCAGCGTGGGCAGGACATCGAGAGCTCTCTCGAGATTCCGTTCCGTGTCGCGGCGCTGGGGGGCAAGGTGCCCATCGAGCTCGACGTGAACGAGGAGTGCGCGACGTGCCATGGCAGCGGCGCCGCGGCCGGCGCGAAGCTCGTCACGTGCGAGGAGTGCGGCGGACGCGGGACGATCAGCTTCGGGCAGGGCGGCTTCGCAGTACAGCGTCCCTGTCCCGTGTGCCTCGGCCGCGGCCAGGTGCCCACCGAGCGCTGCCCCACCTGCGCCGGCGCGGGCGAAGTGCGCACGCGCCGGAAGATGCAGATCACCGTGCCCACGGGCGTGGACACCGGTACGAAGATTCGCCTCAAGGGGCAGGGCGCGCGCGGCACGAAGGGCGGGCCGGCTGGCGATCTGCTGATCGGCTTCCAGGTGACCCCAGACCGCTTTTACAGGCGCGAGGGGCTCGACCTCATCGCCCCGGTGCCAATCAGCATCGCGGACGCGACGCTCGGCCAGAAGATCAACGTGAAGACGCTCGACGGGACGAAGGTGTCGATCCGCATTCCTGCGGGCACGCAGAACGGCAAGCGCTTTCGCGTGCGCGGCCAGGGGATCGAGAAGGACACGACGCGCGGCGATCTCATCGTGCAGGCGGAGATCACGGTGCCGGAGAAGCTCACGCCGGAGCAGGAAGAAGCGATGCGGAAGTTCGCGGAGGCAATGAAGGGGTAGGGACCGGAGGGACTTCTGTCGGTCCCTTGCAGTCAGGCCGCGAGTATCGGCAGCGTGCGCCGCGCCGCTTCGATCACTCCGCCCCCAAGCACGACGGCGCCCCGGTAGAGCACGAGTGACTGCCCGGGGGTGATCGCCGACGCGCCATCCGCCAGCGCGATCTCCACCTCACCATCCTCGACGCGCACCAGCACGCCGCGCACCGGGGACGCACGATGCCGGATCTGCACGTCGACTTCGTCGCCAACAGCGAGCGGCGCGACGAGCCAGTTCACCTCGCGCGCGACGACACCGCGTCCGACGAGGTCCTCGCGCGGTCCGATCACCACCTCGCGCGATGCGGGGCGAATCTCCGTCACGAACATCGGCGACGCGAAGCCGCCCGGCAGTCCGCGTCGCTGGCCGAGCGTGAAGCGCGCGAAGCCCTCGTGCCGGCCGACGACCGATCCATCGCGCAACACGAACGAACCCGTCGCGAGGGCGGGTGCATCGGCCCCCAGCGTTCGTGCGATGATCTTCGTGTGATCGCCATCCGGCACGAAGCAGATGTCCTGGCTCTCGGCCTTCTCGGCGATGAGCTCGAGGCCGAGCTCGTGCGCGACGGCGCGCGTTTCCGCCTTCGTCTGCGCGCCCACAGGCAGCATCATGCGCGAGAGCACGGGCCGCGCGATGCCCCAGAGGAAGTACGACTGGTCCTTCGCGGGATCGAGTCCGCGATGCAGCACGCCGTCCTTCACCTGCGCATAGTGCCCCGTGGCGATCCACTTCGCGTCGATCGCATCGGCCTTCTTCAGCAGGTCGCGGAACTTCGTGAACGTGTTGCAGCGCACGCAGGGGATCGGCGTTCGGCCGCGCGAGTATTCGTCCACGAAGTCCTGCACCACGTCGCGGCCGAAGGCGCTCTCGAGGTTCAGCACGTAGTGCGGGACGCCGAGCTGCTCGCAGATGCGGCGCGCGTCGTTCACGCTGTCGAGCGAGCAGCAGGGACGATCGGGCAGGTCCTCGCCATGGCAGAACAGCTTCATCGTCGCGCCGACGACGTCGTAGCCCTGCCGCACGAGCATCGCCGCCGCCACGGACGAATCCACACCGCCGCTCATGGCGACCAGCACCCGCTCGCGCATCACGTCACGCCGTTGCCATGCGACGCGCCTTGTCCACGAGCGCCGGGAACACTTCCACCACGCGGTCGACGCACGCGTCGCTGCTCAGGCAGCCGAGGCTCATGCGAATGGCCGATGACGCGAGGTCCGCGGGCACGCCGATGGCCGACAACACGTGCGACGGCGTGATGCTGCCGCTCTGGCACGCGGAGCCGGCAGAGCAGGCGATGCCGCGCAGGTCGAGCGCCATGAGCAGCGACTCGCTGTCCGTGCCCGGCACCGAGACGTTCATGATGTGCGGTGCGCGGGGCGCGCCGCGTCCGTGGATCATCGCGTCGGGAATCTTCTCGAGGATGATGCGCTCCATGCGATCGCGCAGGGCCTCGAGGGTCTTCCACTCGTGCTCGCGCTCTGCCACCGCGAGCTCCGCGGCGCGCGCGAGGCCGACGGCCATCGCGACGTTCTCCGTGCCGGGACGACGACCGCGATCCTGCGCGCCGCCGAACATCAGCGGCTCGATGGGCGTGCCGCGGCGGATGTAGAGCGCGCCGATGCCCTTGGGCGCGCCGATCTTGTGACCGGACAACGAAAGGACGTCGAAGGGCGTGGTGCGCGCGTCCACGTCGACCTTGCCGAAGGCCTGCACGGCATCCGTGTGGAACACCACGCCGCGGCTCTTCGCACGCTCGGCCATCTCGGCGATCGGCTGCATGACGCCGATCTCGTTGTTCACCCACATCACCGAGCAGATCGCGACGTCGTCCCGGACCAGGGCGTCGAACGATGCGCTGTCCACGAGCCCGGTGCGCTGCATGGTGAGGAGCCGCTCCTCGCCGCCTTCCTTCTGCGCCTGGTGCGCTGCGGCCAGGACGGCCTTGTGCTCGATGGGCGTGGTCACGACCGCCGGGCGGTGCTCGGTGCGGCGCGCGCGCCAGACGCCGAGCAGCGCCATGTTGTCCGCCTCGGTGCCGCAGGAGGTGAACACGACCTCGTCGGCGGTGGCGCCGATACATCGGGCCAGGCGCTCGTGTGCCTCGTCGAGCGCGGTGCGGGCCTCGCGGCCCCAGCGGTGCACGCTCGAGGGATTCCCGAAGCGCGCGCCGAAGAACGGCTGCATCGCCTCGAGGACCTCTGCGCGGACCGGCGTGGTGGCCGCGTGGTCGAGATAGACTGGATCGGGCATCCCCAAAGCTAATGGAATTTGGCCCTTCCGGGGTACATTTTGCCCCATGCGGCGCCTGGTCGGCTGCGAGCCGGGCTCGACGCACCGGCGAACGTGGTGGGCGAGCGCGGCAGGGCCGTGCGGCGAGCCTGAGATATCGCCGGGGGGCTGACACTTCCCGCAACCGATTCGCGTATAATTCGCTCATGTACATCACACCGGTCGATCCGCTGCGCCGCGCCGAGGAGCTCTTCGTCTCCGGAAGCGCGCATCCCGTCTCGATCGAGGACGCGCGTGAGCGCGCCATTCGCGTGCTGACCGATGCGTACGCGTACGACGCCATCACCGAGGGCGAATTCGAGTGGCGCCTCGCCGACCTGATGCGCGCCACGACGTCGGCGTCGCTCGACGGCATCGTCGCGGACCTCATGAACGCGTCCACCGGCCTCACGCGCATTCACGACCGCACGCCGGTCACGGAAGGGCGCATCACGGGCATCATGAGCGAGGTGCGGCGCCGCGGTGCGTGGCGCGTGCCCGAGCGGCTCCACATCCGCGCCTTCATGAGCGACATGAAGGTGGACTTCCGCTACGCGGTGATCCCGGAGATGTGCGTCGTCAACCTCAAGGCGACGATGTCCAGCGTGCAGGTCATCGTGGCGCCGGGGATGAGCGTCGGCTTCGACGTGAATCCCTTCATGGGCTCCGCGACCAGCGACGCGACGGACATCGTGCGGACGCGCGGCGGCGTTCCCGACATCCGCATCGTTGGCAGTGCGCTGATGGCCGAAGTGAAGGTGGTGGTGCGGAGCCGCGCGTCCTGACGCGGCTCCGCCGTTCCAGCAGCTAGTGCGCGAGGTTCGGGTTCGCCGCCAGCTCGTTCGTGCTCACCGGAATGCACTTGCTCCGGCCATTCAGGAACGTGTTCGTGCCCTCGGCGTTCCAGCGCCGCAGGTCCCACAGGCGCCGTCCTTCCAGCCACGTCACTGAACCACGCTCGGACTGCAGCAGCGTCCATGCTGCCGCCGTCGTCGCCGGCGCCGTGACCGCTGCGAGTGTGTAGATGGCGCGCTCCTGGTTGATGAGCGTGGTCATGCCGGGAATGTCGTTGTTGCGCAGCGCGTCCTCGGCGCGGAGCAGCAGCATCTCGGCGCCCTTCACGAGCGGCACCGCGCTACCCAGCGACGTGTACTTCGTCTGGCGGAAGAATTTTGTCCGCCCATCCTGGCCCGTCTGGATCGCTCCACCCGTGGTCTTCACCGTGTCCCACGGCGTGCGCGGATCCTTGAAGACGGTGGCGTAGGCGGTCCCGAACACCGTCGTCTCGCGTCGCGTGATGGTCTGGTTGGCGAGATCGTTGTTCTCGCGCGCCGTGTTCGTCGAGAAGATCGCGTTGTAGACGAATGTGTTCGGGACGAGCGCCGCATCGGCGACCGCCTGCGCCCACTTGCCCTGCCACGCGAGCACCGAGGCACGTCCGCCGAGGGCGGCATTGGCGACCGTCGTGTTGTTCAGCGTCTTCGCAATGGTGTAGGCGCGCGTGAAGAGGCTCTCGGCGCGAACGAAGTACACGGTGTCACTCTGCGCCGCGCCGCCGTCGATCACGCCGGTGCAGACATTCTCGCCGAGCAGGCGGTTGGCGAAACCGGCGTAGAGATACGCACGCGGGGTGTCGACGTTCGCCTCGAACGCGGTGCCGAGCACGCGCTGCATGCGACGGAGCCCGTCTTCGGCAGACCAGCGGGCCTGCTGCATGTTCGCCCAGTCGGCATTGACGTCCTCGGGGCGAATGACGCCGATGAAGTACTGCTGCTCCGCGGCGAAGTTGCCGGCCTCGGTGAGCTCGCCGGTTGCGAGCGCGCCACGGTCGATGTAGTTGCCGAGGGCGACCGACAGGTCACCGGACATGCCGTTGACGAGTGCCGGCAATGCCGACCGCGTATCGAGCTGGTCGTCCTGCAAGGGGCCAGGGTTGGTCACGGTCAGGTCGCAGGCTGCGCCGAGCACGAGCGAGATGCCGGCGAGGCATCGTCCGAAATTTCGCATGGTCGTCATCGTCAGAAGCCCAGCCGCAGTGTCATTGTGAAGGATCTCGAGGTCGGGAACACGTAGTAGTCGCGTCGCGCGAAGGTGTCGTCGCGCTGGTCCGCGCTCTCGGGGTCGGTGCCCGTGTACCTGGTGTTGGTGTAGAGGTTACGGCCGGCGAGGACGAGGGACGCGTTGCGTGCGCCGAAGCGCAGGAAGCGATCCGGAATGTCCGCCGTGAGCGAGATGCTGCGCAGCTTGAAGAAGTCGGCGGACTCCACCCAGTAGGCGTAGTCGCGCGCGATCTTCGTGTTGATGGTGCAGCGCGCCCGCTCGAGCGCCGTCACACCGGCGAGCTGCGACGAATCGCCAGCCGCGGCGAGGCGCATCTTCGCCTGCGCGTCGTAGCATGGCTGCCACGCGTTCAGGTTCGCGTTCTGGTACCCGATGGCATTGAGGTTGTGGCCGCCGAGCTGCCACTCACCCTGCGCGTCCAGGCTCACGCGATTCATCTTGATGTTGATGCCGGGCGTCCAGATGCGCGTCGCGAAGGTGGAGCCCAGGAACTGGTTATCCTGGATGACCGGGTTCGCGAACTCGTCGGGGTTCATCACCTTGAGGCCGTAATACGACGGAACCGGCAGTCCCTCCTTCACGGAGGTGCGCCCGAGCGCGAAGATCGTGAGCGTCTGGCCGTTGAGGTTGCCGGCCTCGGAGTGAAGTGCGGTGAAGCCGAGGCGCGCCGTGAGGCCGGACTTCGCGTGGCGGACGATGTCCGCGGAGAGCTGCACCTCGTGACCGGAGTTCATCAGCTCCCCGGCATTGATGAGCTGCGATCCCGCGAATCCGAGCGACGGCGCCTGCTGCACCGGGATCAGCGCGTCGTACGTGTGCTGGTTGAAGTGGGTGTACTCGAGGCTCACGCGCGAGTCGAGCGCCGTGGCGTCGAATCCTGCTTCCACCTCGCGCGTGCGCTCGGGGCCCAGTGCCGCATTGCCCACCTGGTTCGTGGCGAACGCCGGCTTGCCGTTTTCCGCCGCGACGGGCGTCCACGTGCGCACGGCGTCGAACGCGCCCGGCGCCTTGCCGGCGTCACCCACGGCAGCGCGCAGCTTGAGCGTCTCGATGATGTGGGGCTTCCAGAAGCTCTCGTCCGAAACGACGTACGCGAGACTCGCCTTCGGGTAGCGCTGGAGGCCGAAGCTCTGGCCGAACGCGCTGTTGCCGTCCACGCGCAGTCCGAGCGTGAGGAAGGCGACGTCGCGCCACCCGACGAGCTCCTGCGCGAAGAAGCCCGCGTTGACCACGCGTTGTGACGACACGTCGGTGATCTGTCGCTGCGAACCCGAGATGAGCGTCGGGTCACCCGGCCCGGCGAACTGGTCGGACTGGAGGTCCGTGGAGTAGAGACGGCTGTCGAACACCTGCGCGCCAACCGCCGTACTCGTGCTCCAGTTCGAAGCCACCTGCTTTCGATACGTTGACGCAAGGTCAGCCGAGAGGAACTGGCGATTCCACAGCGTCTGGAAGAGCTGGCCGAGCGGAACGCGGAGATGGCCGAACGGCGTGAGGTACCGGATGTCCGCGTTGTTGTAGTCGAAGCCGACGGAGAAGCGATTCGTCCACGCTTCGACTGGCTGGTAGTTCAGCGTGAGGCCCGTGACGAAGTGATTGGTCGTGTTCGACACGTCCGACGTGAACAGGCTGTCGTTCAACACGCAGATCACGGTGGTGTCCGTGCAGCCCGGTCCCTTGAAGTTCGACCCGGAGCCGCGCGAGATGTTGAGCACCGCGCCATTCGAGCTGTTGCCGTCGGCGAAGCCGACGGACGAGTTGCGCGTGATGGACTGGGTGAGGTCCATCGTCAGCCCCTTCGCCGGCTTGAAGCCGAGTGACGCGCGCAGGCTGCGGCGCGCTGCCGATCCGGTGACGAGCACGCCCTCTTCGTCATCCGCATTGCCCGAGACGTCGTACGTGATGCCGCTGCTCGTCCCGCCGCGCACGCCGACCGTCAGGCGCGTGATCGGTCCGTTGTGCAGCCAGCTGCCGTTCGAGGGGCAGGTAGCGTCCTGGAACTTCGTCCCGTCGCCGATCGCGCGGACGCCATCGCACTTGTTGAAGAACAGTCCCGTGGAATCCGAGGACGGACCCACGTGACCCATGTTGTTGAAGCCCGCCGTGGTGGTCACCTGCCACACCGCTGCGCCGTCGCGGCCCCGCTTGGTGAAGATCTGGAGCACCCCGCCCGATGCCTCGGTGCCATAGAGCGTCGTCGCCGCGGGTCCCTTGATGATCTCGATGTGATCGATGTCTTCCGCGGGGATATCGTTGAGCGGCGATACGAACTGGCGTCCACCCACGTTCGTGGGCGTCCGCCCATTGAACAGGCGAACGCCGTCGAGGTAGATGAGCGGGCTGTTGCCCTGGCTCACGCTGTTCACGCCGCGCAGGCGCACGGTCGCGCCCGCGCCCGGCTGCCCGGAGTTCGCGAGCACACTCACGCCCGGCGTGCTGCCGGCGAGGAGCTGCTGCGTGTTCACGGCCGCCGAGCGCGTGATCTGCGCGGTGTCCACCATCGCCATCGAGGTGCCGATCGACTTGCGCTGCTGCTCGCCCGTCGCGGTCACGACGACACCCGAGAGCGTCAGCGGCGCGCGGCCGAGCGTGAAGCGGACGTCCACGGTGCCGGAAGCCGGCACCTGCACGGTCTGCTCCTGCGACTCGTACCCCAGGAACTGCGCGCGCACGCGCATCTCGCCGGCACTGGCGCCGCGGATCGCGAAAACGCCACGTGCGTCTGTTGCCGCGCCCAGCCGCGTGCCTGTGATCGTGACGCGCGCGCCCTCGATGGGAGCGTTCGTGCCACGGTCCACCACGGTGCCGGCGATCGTTGCGTTGCCCTGTGCCTGCGCGAACGACGGCAGGCAAAGCAGGAGCGCCGCCGCGAGCGATCGCCCGTGCGAAACCATCAGTTGCATGTGTGAGTCTCCAACTGGCTCAGGTTTTTTGTTGAACGTACGCGCGGCTCGTGCGCTGCCCTCAGCGCGCCGTGCTCGAGCCGTAGAACTTCGCGCGCACCGACCAGAGCTCCGGGAAGAACTTCTGGTCGATGGTGCGCGAGAGGTATTTCGCCCCGAGGGTGCCCCCGGTGCCGCTCGTGAGCGGACCCAGCACGCGCTCGACGAGCTGCACGTGCTTGAAGCGCCATTGGCCGAACTGCTGCTCGTACTCGAGCAGTGCTTCGGCGAGGAAGAACAATGTCGTGGGACGTTCACCCACGTACAGCGTCTCGAGCTGCAGCCGCTGCGCGGCGAGCAGCTCGAGGAACAACTCCTGGAGGGGCGGGCGCGAGAGCGCGCGTTCAACCAGGGGCGGAATGGCGCCGTGCTCCTGGATCACCTGCATGAAGTGCGGCTCGCGCAGGCCGGACGTGGCCTCGATCGCGCGGAACTGCACGCTCTGCGAACCGCTCGACGTCCCGAGCTGCTTCCGGAACTCGGCGAAGTGCTGCGGCGGAAGGGTCTCCAGTGCCGACAGCTGCGCCGAGACGATGCGCATGAGGGCGTTGATGCGACCCATGCGGAAGAGTGCGAACTCCGCCTCGTGGGTTGTGAATGCCTCGATGAGCAGGTCGAGCTCGTGGAGGATCTCCTTGAACCACAGCTCGCTTGCCTGGTGCACCACGATGAACAGCAGCTCATCCGGATGCGAGGACCTCGGGCGCTGAAGCCCGAGCAGCTCGTCCAGCGCGAGGTACGACGGATACGTGACCGCGGAGTCGTCGCTCAAAACGTGGAAACCTCGAGTGCGCTCACGTCGTCGACGCGCATCATTTCCGTGGTGAGGAATGGCTCGCCGTAGCGAGTGCGGATGAGCGCCCCGTACGTCGCTGCGTAGTGAGTGACTACGTCGAGCAGGGGTTCGCCGTTGGGATACACTTCGCCCGCCTGGATCTCGCCGCTGAACTGCGATTCGTAGCAGCGAATGGCCGCGAGCTTCTGCTCGAACTCGTCGCTGATATCCACCACGAACGACGGCCGTACGAAGTCCTGGCGGTACGCTACCGCATGTAGAATCTTCAGTGGCCGGTGCCTGGGCACGTCCGGAGCGACCTTCGCGAGCCCGGCGACGAAGCACGCGTCGCGCACGAGCTGGGCGGCGATGCGATGATCCGGGTGACGGCCCTCGAGCGCCGGTGCGATCACGACGCGGGGTGCATAGCGCCTGATCACGCGCGCGAGCGCCTCGCGTGTGGCTGGCGTATTCTCGATGCCCGCATCGGGCAGCCCGAGCGACTCGCGACCGCTGCAACCCAGTACCTCCGCCGCGCGATCCGCCTCGGCGGCGCGCAGCGCGGCGGAGCCGCGCGTGCCCAGCTCTCCGCGCGTCAGGTCGACGATGGCGGTGCGCTGGCCGCGCTTCGTCGCCTTGATCAGCGTTCCGGCACACGTCAGCTCGACGTCGTCGCGATGGGCGGCAATGGCGAGGATGGATACGGCATCGGGCATGACGTCGAATATAGGCGAGGTCTCGCGCATCTGGACACCATCACGCCGGTCGCGACCGCAGGGAGCAGGGCATTCCCGGACGTGAGGCGATCCCCCTGCTCCGAGATGGACATCTCGTGGGTGAGACGCTCCGCCTACTCGTAGCGCAGTGCCACCACCGGATCCATCTTCGCCGCGCGCATCGCGGGCAGCATCCCGAAGATGATGCCCGTCACCGCGCTGATGCCGAGCGCGGCAAACACGCTGCCCCATGACGTCGATGCCGGTACCGCCGGCCACGCCGTGCGCACGCCGATCGCGAGGAGGATGCCGAGCACCAGGCCGACCGATGCGCCGATGCCCGTGAGCGTCACGGCCTCGACGAGGAACTGCCAGAGGATCGTGAAGCGCGTGGCGCCGAGCGCCTTGCGCACGCCGATTTCCCGCGTGCGTTCCGTGACGGAGATCATCATGATCGCGACGACGCCCACGCCACCCACGAGGAGGCCAACGGATGACAGCGCGAGTCCGACGACGAAGAACGTGCCGAACAGCTTGTTGTAGATCGCCCAGAGGCGGTCCTGCGTCACGATCTCGAAGTTGTTCGCGGTGCCCGGGCGCAAGCTGCGATGCGCGCGCAGCGTCGCGGTCACGTCGTCGACGGCGTCCTCCACCGCCACGCCGGAGAACGGCTTCACGATCAGGTTGTTGCCGCGCATCCAGAGGTTGAGGTGCCGGCGCGCCGTCTCGAAGGGCACGATGGCCTTCGGGGAATCGCCGCCGC
This sequence comes from Gemmatimonadaceae bacterium, assembly GCA_039928475.1. Lineage (GTDB taxonomy): Bacteria > Gemmatimonadota > Gemmatimonadetes > Gemmatimonadales > Gemmatimonadaceae > AG11. The sequence continues at coordinate 10,889 of JBDSTA010000451.1, forward strand.
CCGCGGAGGTCGGCGTTCCCATCGGGCTCGACGTGTAGTGATAGAACCCGATGACGGTGAACTTCACGTCGTCGATGAAGATCTCCTTGTCGATCGGGCTCGAGTCGCCGAACAGTGTCTCCGCCAGCTTGTCGTTCACGAGCACGACCTGCGAGCCCGCGGCGTTCTCGGCCTCGGTGAAGCTGCGCCCCGGGTAGATGTCGCCGCCGTCCACCTCGGTCCAGTTGGGCGTGTAGATCTCCATGCCCGCGTTCATCGTCTTGTCCTTGTACCGGAACTTCCCGCCCGTGCCGATGTGTGCCGTGACGGCGCGTATCGTCGGCATGCGCTCGATCGCCGCCACTTCATCAAGCGTGATGGCCGGATTGCGGCGCTCGGGACAGGTCTCCACCGAGCCATCGCACGAGTTGAACCCGCCGATGGGACGACGATAGACGTAGAACGAGGAGGGCCCCGCCGCCTCCAGGTCGCGACGGAACGACTCGTTCACGCCGCGAATCACCGACGACATCGCGACGACGACGAACACGCCGAGCGCGACGCCCATGATGGTCAGCAGCGCGCGAGCGCGATTCGCCTTGAGTGCCTCGAGGGCGATGCTGACGCCCTCGAAGATGTGCATGAACGGTGTGAGCAAGCTCCGCATTCGCCTATTCCTGCCGAAGGGCTTCGATGGGATCCAGCCGCGACGCCTTCCGCGCCGGCAGCACGCCGGACAGCATGCCGACCACGGTACCGAGCAGCGTGGCCGCGACGATGGACCAGGGCGCGATGGCCGCGGGGAGTGGAGTGTTCGCGGCGATGAGCTTCGCGCCGGCGATGCCGAGCAGGATGCCGAGCATCGCACCGAGGGTGCTCAGCGTCGCGGCCTCCACGAGGAACTGCCGGAGGATGTCCTTCCGTCGCGCACCCAGCGCCTTGCGGATGCCGATCTCCCGCGTGCGCTCGGCGACGGCCACCAGCATGATGTTCATGATGACCATGCCGCCGACCACGAGGCCGATTGCCGGCAGCGCCGTGCCCGCGATGGTCATGATGCCCTTCACCTGCTGGAACGAGCGGAGCGCGGACTCGGACGTCTCCATCACGAAGTTGTCCTGCTGCGCCGGCCGCAGCCCGCGGTGCGAACGGAGCACCTCGCGCACCGTCTCCATGGCGTCGCGCATCATGAGGTCGTTGGGCGCCTGGACCATGAGGCCGTCGATGTCGCCCATGGGATTCGTCAGCCGGTGCAGGGGCGACAGGAAGGGCGCGTAGGCCGTCTTGTCGAGCGACTGCCCGAACAGGTTGCCCTGGTGCTCGATGACGCCGATGACGCTGTACGGAATGCCGCCGATGCGCAGCTCGCGACCGATCGGGTTCAGTCCGGGGAAGAAGAAGTTCGCGACCTCATCGCCGACGACGACCACTGGCGTGCCGAGCTCCGCCTCCTGCTGCGTGAACACGCGCCCGCTGGAGAGGTCGTACTTCTTGATCGTGAAGTAGTCGCCCTCGACGGCGTGCGCCTCGAGCTGCCGCGGCCGCGAGTAGATGCTCGTGGCCCAGAGCATGTCCTGGCTCTCGACGGCGTAGTTGGTGCCGGAGGGCAGGGTGGAGCGCACGAGCGCGACGTCACGGTGGTACACGCGCGGGCGGCGCTGCCACTCGCGCCACTCCTCCTCCGTGGTGTTGTCGCCGAACCATGGATAGCGGCGCACCGTGAAGGTGTTCGCGCCGAGCATGCGCCCCATGAAGTCCTCTTCGACGTACTTGCTCATGCCGGTCACGATGGAGACGACGGCAACGAGGAACATGACCCCGATCATGACGCCGAGGAGGGTGAAGAAGCTCTTGAGCTTCTGCACCCGGATGGTGTCCAGGGCGAGCCTGACGGCCTCGAAGAAGGGCATTTGTGGGCGAGGAGGTGGGTTCTCCGGGCCTACGGCCGGTGGCGGGGGAAAGTGTCAGGGAAGAGGGTGCCAGGCAGTCAGGAGGTCGGGAGTTTCGGGAATGACGAAGGGCGCACCGTGCGGTACGCCCTGCTGCCCTGACACTGACCTTCCGACGCCCTGATATCCTGCTACTCGTACCTCAGCGCCGTCACCGGATCCAGCTTCGCCGCCTTCGCGGCGGGGAGCATACCGAACAGCACCCCCGTGAACGCGCTCGTCGCGAGGGCCGCCACCACCGCCAGCG
>JBDSTA010000452.1:0-5103 GCA_039928475.1 Gemmatimonadaceae bacterium
CCCGCGACACTCATCTTTCGAAATGCGCCTGCCTCGTGCAGTGGAACGAGCGTCTGCCATTCTCGCGTTCGCGCTCGTGGCCGCGGCACCGTCGCGCACCAGTGCGCGCGAGACGATCGACATCGCCGTCGAGGACGCAGCGGCGCCGTGGTCGCAGGCGGACGGCACCGGCTACGCCAACGACGTGGCGCGTGCGGCATTCGCGGTGGCCGGCGTGGACGTGCGCATGCACGTGATGCCGTACGCGCGCTGCAAGCAGCTCGTCGTGAAGGGTGAGATGGTCGCCTGCGTCACCATGTCGCCCGCGCCCGAGCTCGTCGGCGTCGTCCGCTTCTCGGCCCGCCCGCTCTTCGAGTTCGCCTGCGACTTCTTCGAGCGTACGGGCCAGCCCGTCCACCAAAAGCCCGAGACGCTCGAGCCCGGCACCCGCATCGGCACCGTGCTCGGCTATGAGTACCCGCCCGAGGTGCTGGAGCTCGCGCGCCGGCGAAAGCTCATCTTCGATCCGGCGCCCACCGAGGAGACCAATCTCCGCAAGCTCGCCGCGGGGCGGCTCGACATGGCCGTGGTGAACCGCGATGCGGTGAAGTCGGCAGACTGGGTCGCAGGGCGCGCGGGCGTCACCGGCAAGGTTCGCTCGGCATTCCGCATCGGCGCGCTGCCGGGCTACATCGGGTTCAGCCTCGCGCATCCATCGGGCCCGGCGCTCGCGAGGCGCTTCGACGCGGGACTCGAGCGGCTCATCGCGAGTGGAGAGCGCGACCGGATACAGCAGCGCTGGATCGCAGGCAACGCGCGCCCGGCTGGAACATGAGGTCCATCTCCCGGCGGCTGCTCATCGGTCAGACCGTGGCGGTCGGCATCAGCGCCGCGCTCACCGTTGCCCTCCTGGTGGGCTACGAGGCCCGTGCCGCGAGGGCGAGCATGGAGCGGGAGCTCAGCCAATCCGTCAGCGCGTTCGCGACGCTGATGGAGCCGGCGCTGTGGGATCTCGACTTCGAGCGCGCGTCGCGACTCGCCAGCGCGTTCGGCCGCGACCCGCGCATCGGAAGGCTGACGGTGGCGGAGCGGAGCAGCGGCACGACGAAGACGTTCACGGTCGGTTCCGTCACGGACACCGTCGTCCGCCGGATGGAAGTGCGACACGGCACGCAGGCCATCGGCGACGTGAGCGTCGCGTTCGACAGGGGCTACTACCGCGAGCAGATCAGTCGACAGCTCGTGACGGCGATCGTCGTCTCGCTCATCGCGCTGGCCGCGACGCTCATCGCGCTGTTCGTCCTCCTTCGACGAGTGCTTCGCAGCCCGCTCGACAAGCTGTCCCACGTGGTGCGCGAGTACGCGACGGGCCGCGACCCGGGATTCCACGACGCCGTGCCCTACAGCGAGTTCGCGGAGTTCGGCAACGTGCTCGACTCCATGAGTGCGCAGCTCCGCGCGCAGTTCGCCGCGCTCCGCACGGCGAACCGCGAGCTCACCGCGCTCAACCGGTTCCTGCTCATGGCGAGCGCCGACGTGGAGCCTTCCGGCCTCGTCGCCGAGGCGGCGCGTGAGCTGCGCGAGCTGTTCGACGCCACACGTGCGCACGCCGAGCTCGACACCGAGCATGGTACGGCGGAGGTGGCGTACGAGTATGGCGCGAGCGATGGCGAGGATGCAGATGTCGAAACGGTGACGGTGCCCATCCTCGACAACGCGCACCCCATCGGGACGATCACGCTCGCGCGTGCGAAGCGCGCACCGTTCACGCAGACCGAGATCGGCATCGCCAGCGCCGTCGCGGCGCAGCTCGCGGCGGCGATCTCGCGTTCGCGCGCCCGCGCGTCGGAGCGCCTGCTGCGCGCCGCCATCGAGCAGCTGCCCGAGAGCATCATCATCACCAATCGCGACCAGCGCATCGTCTATGTGAATCCGGGCTTCTCGGAGACGACGGGCTATACCGCAGACGAGGCGATGGGACGCGATCCGCGCGACCTCAAGCGCGTCAGCAGAGACGATGCGGCGGGCGCTGGACTCAGCGCGGCGCTCGAGGGAGGCACGCCGTGGGTGGGGCGCCTCACGAACGCGAAGAAGTCGGGTGAGATCTTCTTCGAGGAAGTGATGGTGACGCCGGTGCGCAACGACCGTGGTGATGTCGCGCACCATGTGGCCATCGGGCGCGACATCACCATCGAGATGCGGCGGGACGAGCAATACCGCCACGCGCAGCGCATGGAGGCGGTCGGCCAGCTCGCCGGCGGCATCGCGCACGACTTCAACAACATGCTCGGCGCCGTGCTGCTGCAGCTCGAGCTGCTCGAGCTCGAGGAGGAGTTGACCCAGCCGGTCCAGCACGCGCTCCAGGAAATGCGCGCGACGCTCGAGCGAACGGCGAACCTCACGCGACAACTCCTCACGTTGAGCCGCCGCCAGGCGATGCGCGTCGCCGTGCACGACCTGAACACGATCACGAATGAGATGCTGAGCATCCTCCGGCGCGTGATCGGCGAGGGCATCGCCATCGATTTCGCGCCCGCGCCGCGCCCCGTTTCATTCGAGGGAGATGCGGGCATGATCGAGCAGGTGATCGTGAACCTCTGCGTGAATGCGCGCGATGCGATGCCGGCCGGCGGACGACTCGGCATCACATCGCGCCTCGTGACGCTCGGCATGGGCACGGAGCATCCGGGCACGTGGGCATCCGTCGAGGTGCGCGACACCGGTTCCGGCATGACGCCCGAGGTGCAGGCGCGCATCTTCGAGCCGTTCTTCACGACGAAGGAAGTTGGCCGCGGCACCGGGCTCGGCCTCGCGACGACGCACGGCATCGTCGCACAGCACGGCGGGTGGATCGACGTGCAGAGTGTCGTCGGAGAAGGCACGACGTTCACCGTCTACCTGCCGGCGCGCGCGGACGCTCCGGCCGCGGCAATCGAGGCGCCGGCCAAGGACGCAGCACGCGGCGATGCCACCGTGCTGCTGGTGGAGGACGAGCCGCTGGTGCGCCAGACGGTCGCGTATTCCCTCCAGCGACTCGGCCACACCGTCATCGAGGCGACGAGCGGACCCGACGCGCTCCAGTGCTGGTCCGAGCGCGGCGACGACATCGACCTCGTCATCACCGACATGGTGATGCCGGGCGGGGTGAGTGGCCTCCAGCTGGTCGAGCGGATGCGGGTGACGCATCCCCAGCTACGCGCGATCGTGATGAGCGGATACAGCCTGCAACTGTCGTCGGACGGGCTGCCCGCGGGCATCGCCCTCCTTCCCAAGCCGTTCTCCCTCGCCGCGCTGGGTGAGGCGATCGGTCACGCCCTGGGCCTGGAACCTGGAGCCACCGGGCATCGTATGGAATGATGGGCGACGCGACGTAGGTCGTCGCCCATTTCCGTGGGAGGGTCGATGCGCATTCTCTGGACGTTCCTGAAGGTCATCATCGGGCTGGCAATCGCGATTCCGCTGGGCATCGCCGCGCTCGCCATCTCACTTGGCATCCTCGGCGGCCTGCTCGGCCTCGCGCTGCTGGCACTCAAGCTCGCGTTCGTCGGGTTCATCGGGTACGGGCTCTTCAAGGTGGCCCGGCGCCTCTTCGGTGGATCGCCGGCGCCGAAGGCGCAGCCCATCCGTTCGCTGCCGATGGCCGATCCGTACTACGAGGCGGCGATGCGTGAGCTCGACAGCGAGATGGGAGTGAGCCGGGGCCGGTGACGCGAACGCGGTCGCCGCTACTTACGGGCGACCGCGATCCGCATGTAGGACGCGCGCGCGACATTCGCCGCACCGTTGGCGAAGCGGGAATTCCAGTCGAGCATCCCGGAATCCTCCTGCACTGCATAGCCAGCGGCGCGCATGTCGGCCGCCATCTCTTCCGGTGACCAGCTGCTGATCTGCGGCTCGCCGATGAGGCGGAACATCAACTGCGCGAACCACCCGCGACGCACGGTGTGGTAGTTCACGATCAGCGTGGAGCCAGGCGCACTCCGCGCGGCGATGCCGGTGAGCGTTGCGCGCATGGCCTCGTGCGTCAGGTACATTACCACGCCCTCCCAGATCCAGCACGTCGGCGACGAGGGATCGTGGCCGGAGCGATCGAGCGCCGTCGAGAGCTGCTCACGCTCGAAGTCGACCGAGACGAACGTCACGCTCCCGATCTCCGGCGGCAGCTGGGGAACGGCCGTTCGCTTGCTTCCCTGCGTCGCGGGGTGATCGACCTCGAAGACCTTCACGCCCGCGAGCTCGCGCAGGCGCCACGCCCGACCGTCGTAGCCGGCACCGAGTATGACGAGCTGCGTCGCGCCGAGGGTGGTGATGGCGTCGCGCACGGCCATGTCGATCGCCGAGGTGCGCAACGCCATCATGTCGGCCATCAGGCGCGCCATCTCGAATCGGTAACCCCCCTTCTTCTCCTGAATTGCGCGCTCGGTGCCAGCGAGGCTCTTCCTTCCCTTTTCGGAAAGGAAGCTGCGCGCGGTGGGATCCGAGAAGCCGGGCACGTGCGACAGGCCGATGTCGGCCATCGCGCGCCCGAGCGCAACGAGGTGGGCAGTGCGGCTCGGGCGATCGCCTTTCATGCGCAGCTAGAACCCGGAGAGCTTGGTGATCCGCCCCTTCGTGCCCACCGCCCATGCCGCGTTGCGTGATGCGGCGCCCACCGACCAGTAGTTCTCGTTGTTGACGACGGACCACGTCTTCCCCTCGTCGGGAGACCAGCCAAGGCCGCCCGGCCCCACGGTGATGACCGTGGAGGACGTTCCCGGCACGTAGACGCCGCCATACAGACCCTTCGGGAATGGCGGGCGGCCGCCGGGCGTCCATGTGTTGCCGCCGTCGCGTGACGTCGCGGTTGCCGCGACCGAGTCCCATCCGAACACCATGCCGTTGCGGTCGTCGCGAAAGCTCACCGACGCGATCTGCTTCACCGCCACCGTGTCGGCGCGCCACGTCTTTCCGTAGTCGCTCGTGTGGACGACGCGGCTTCCCGGCGTGCCCGCGGCTGCCCAGGCCAGACCGCCGGGGCGCGTGATGACGCATGTGCCGCTCGCGGCGAAGAATCCTTCCTCGGGACGTGCGCGCGGCGCCTGCTCCCTGATGCGCTCCCAGTGCGCGCCGTCGGTCGTCTGCATC
>JBDSTA010000453.1:0-1659 GCA_039928475.1 Gemmatimonadaceae bacterium
GATCTCGCGGGACGGAATGGGCTCGTCATCGCCGCGGCGGGCACGCATCCCTTCTCGTGCTGGACGAAGCAGGAGATCACGCCACTCGAGCGGTACATGGGCGTGCGCCAGGACCTCCAGGACCTCGCGCAGCAGCTGCTCATCTTCGGTACGCATATCCACATCGGCATCGAGGACCAGGACTTCCTCATCGAGGCGATGAACGTCTCGCGCTACCTGCTGCCGCATGTACTCGCGCTCTCGACGAGCTCGCCCTTCTGGCAGGCGCGCCGCACGGGCTTGAAGTCGTACCGGAGCATCGTCTTCCGCAACTTCCCGCGCACCGGCATCCCGCCCATCATGCGCTCGTATGCGGAGTACGAGGAGCTCCTCGGCTCGCTCGTGGCCACGAAGTGCGTGCCGAACGGCTCCAAGATCTGGTGGGACGCGCGCCCGCACCACGCGTATCCCACGCTCGAGTTCCGCGTGTGCGACGTCTGCACGCGCGTCGAGGAAGCCGTGTGTCTCGGCGCCATCCTGCAGGCCATCGTCGCGAAGATCTGGAAGCTGCGCCGCGACAACCTCACGTTCCGGCTCTACCCGCCCGCGCTCATCGAGGAGAACAAGTGGCGCGCCGTTCGCTTCGGGCTGGACGGAAACCTGATAGATTTCGGGAAGGAGCAGGAACAGCCCGCCCGCGAGCTCATCACCGAGATGCTCGAGTGGTTCGTGGACGACGTCGTGGACGAGCTGGGCAGCCGCACCGAGGTCGAATACGCGTTCGAGATCATGCGGCACGGCACGAGTGCCGATCGCCAGCTCGCCACGTATGACCGCACGGGCGACCTGCGATCGGTGGTCGACCGCCTCGTCTGCGAGACGGCCGAGGGCGTTCGTCCGGAGATCGTTGCAGCGTACCAGGACCGGCGTCCCGCCGGAGATCCGTATCGCATTACCGTATTGGGCGACACGAGCAACACGCCGCCCGTCGCACATCGAGTGATAGCATGACCCCACAGCGCCAGCGCCGGCCGGTCGTCGGCATCCCAACCCAGACCCTGCAGAGCCTTGGCGGCGTGTCGGAGAAGATTCCGCCGTCGTGGGTGATGAGCCAGCGGTACATCCTCACGCTGAGCAATGCGGGCGCCATTCCGTGGATGATCCCGCTGGTCGACGACGCCACGCTGCGCGGCATCTATGACGAGCTGGATGCAGTGTTCCTTCCGGGCGGCGCCGATATCGACCCGCTCACGTATGGGGCAGCGCCCCATCCGCTCTGCGACAGGACGGACCGCGAGCGCGACCGGGTCGAGGTCGCACTCGCGAAGTGGGCACTCGAGGACGAGAAGCCGGTGCTCGGCGTCTGCCGCGGCATGCAGCTCATCAACGTCGCCGCCGGCGGCACGCTCTACCAGGATCTCGCCGAGGAGCTGCCTGGCGCGATCAAGCACGACTACTTCCCCTTCAGCGACAAGAACTACGCGCGCGACTTCCTCGCGCACGAGGTGAACGTCGTCGCAGGCACGCGCCTCGCCGAGCTCGTCGGCGCCGGCAACGTGAAGGTGAACAGCATGCACCACCAGGGCGTGAAGGAGCTCGGCCACGGGCTCGTTGCCACTGCGGAGGCGCCCGATGGCCTCATCGAGGCCATCGAGGGGACGCACGACGACAGCTACCTCG